>AP017607.1 GCA_002356515.1 Mesorhizobium loti
GGTTTGTGCGACTACACCGATTTATGAAACGAGACGACGGAGGCGTGGTCAACAACCCGTTGCGCGTCAACATTGCCCTGACGCTTGAGCGGGAGAGAGCTAGGCGTGGCCTCTCCCATATGCACATGGCCGAGCTGTTTCGGACCGCCGAGGGCGAAAAGCTGGCCTATCGAACCTACATTCAGACGGTGCGTCAGAAAAATAATGTCACATTGACGACACTGCAGATCATGGCAAACGGCTTGCAAGTGTCCTTTGCAGGACTACTCGCCGGCGGCAAGAAAGTTCCGGAATGGGCGCACCAGTTGGACGACAATGCGATCCGCAAGCGTCTGGCACACATAATCGATTTTGAGCGAAAACGACGCACCTTGCACCGCTACGAGATGGCCGAGCTCATCGGCGTAGCCGAGGCGACATTCGTGAAATTGGAGCGCGCGAGCGGCAATATCAGCGTGGACACGATTGCCGCGATTGCCAAGGCGTTGAAACTTGATCCAGCGACCTTCCTCTTTTCCGATAAGCTCAAGGCAGATGGAAAGCCGTCCTTGAAGGAGGCCGAAAAAGGTTGAACAAGATCGCCGACACTTTCGGCCGCAATCTCCCAGTTCGCGACAGCCCGGCTGGCTCTATTTTCAGGGCCAGGCAGCGGCACGCTTCTTCACAAGGTTGCTGAGCCAATCGGGGTCCATTTCAGGCACCGAGGACAATAGCAGGTCTGTGTATGGATGATGTGGCGGCCGAAACATCTGTTCCTTAGGGCCCTGCTCGATGACTTGACCGTTCTGCATCACGACCACCTCATCGGCTATCGCACGCACTGTGGCAAGGTCATGGGTGATGAACATATAAGCCAGATCGAACTCACTCTGGAGCCGATCCAGCAGCTTGAGAATGTCCTCAGCGACGATTTGGTCCAGCGCAGAGGTGACCTCGTCGCAGATAATGACTTTCGGCTCGGCCGCGAGCGCGCGCGCGATGCCGACGCGCTGCTTCTGGCCGCCTGAAAGTTCGGAAGGAAGGCGGTGAATGAAGACGTCTGGCTCTAGTCCAATAAGGCTAAGAAGATCACGAATTCTCGCCGTTAGCGCCTTGCCGCTTAATCCAAGATATATCTGCGCGGGTCGACCGATAAGCTCGTCGAGTCGCAGCTTTGGGTTAAGTGCGGTATCAGCCGACTGATAGATCATCTGGACCTGTCGGAGCTGGTTGCGGGTGCGTTTGCGATAATCAGCCGGCAACGGCTCTCCATCGACCAGCACCTCCCCCTTGCGCGGGGGAAGAAGCCCAGTGATCACCCGCGCCACCGTGGACTTGCCAGAGCCGCTTTCACCCACCACGGCGACAGTGCGACGCTTGTGGATGTCAATACTAACGTCCATGAGCACGTCGAGTGAGCTATAGCCGGCTACTACATTCCTCATCGAGACTATCGGAACGGCAACCTTCTCTACCGGGGGCTGCGAAGGCCGCGCATAAGAGCGCACCGCCCAAAGCGATTTGGTATAGTCCTGCTTGGGTTGTGCCAGCATCGCGCGGGTCTCGGCTTCTTCAACTTCGTAGCCCCCGCGCAAAACCTTTATCCTGTCGGCCATCTGCGAAACCACTGCGAGGTCGTGGGTTATGTAGATTGCCGCCGTATCGAATTGTGCCACGATGTCACGGATCGCCGACAAAACCTCAATCTGAGTTGTCACATCCAGAGCCGTCGTTGGTTCATCGAATATGATGAGATCAGGACGGCAGGACATAGCCATCGCTGTCATCGCTCGCTGTAGCTGCCCTCCCGACACCTGATGCGGATAGCGAAACCCGATCGTGTCCGGGTCTGGTAGTCGCATCCGGCGGTACAGCTCGACTGCGTCATGTTCCGCCTCCGCGCGTGTCATCACACCATGCTCTAGCGGCGCCTCGCAGTATTGGTTGATCAGCCGATGCGCGGGATTGAAACTCGCCGCAGCCGACTGGGCGACATAGGCGATGCGTTTGCCACATAGGCGACGTCGTTCGTCCGCACTCGCGGCACGCAGGTCTATGCCGTCAAAATTTATTGCCCCGCGGGAGATCCGACAGCCATCTCGAGTAAATCCCATGGCTGCCAATCCAAGTGTCGACTTGCCGGCACCGCTCTCGCCGATCAATCCTAAAACCTCACCCCTGTGCAGCGTTAGGTCAACACCCCTGACGATCGGAGTCCAAGTGTCCTCGGAACGCCCCTCGATTTCGATGTCACGGATCGTCAAAAGAATAGGCTGGCGAGTCATGTCTCTCATCGTCTCAATCCCGCAGAGCGCTCATGACGCGCAATCTCCAATCAACCACGAAGTTCACTGCCACTGTAAGCAAAGCAATTGCCCCAGCTGGGACAAGTGGGGTGATATCTCCATAACCAATAAGGGCCGCGTTTTCCCGAACCATGGAGCCCCAATCCGCGTACGGCGGCTGGATACCAACCCCAAGAAAAGACAGTGCCGCAATTGATAGAAACACGTAACAAAATCGAACACCGAATTCGACTATCATGGGGCCAGCCGCATTGGGTAACACCTCGCGGAAAACAAGGTAGAACACCCCCTCGCCTCGCAAACGTGCCGCTTCGATGAAGTCAAGTTGCACAATATCTATTGAAACCGCTCGGACAAGTCGAAATACACGGGTCGAATCGACGAACGCAATAATCAAAACAATGTTTAGAAAGGAAACACCGAAAGCCGCCAGAAGAAGTAATTGAAATATCAATGAAGGGATCGCCATGAATACGTCAACCGCTCGGCTTATTACCTGATCGTAGAAAGGCCGCACAACAGCAGCAAAAATGCCAAATGCCGATCCAATGATAAACGCAAAGACAGTGGTTATAACTGCTATTCCGACAGAGTTTCTCGCACCGAAGATGATCCGCGATAGCATGTCTCGCCCGATCGAATCCGTCCCGAAAATATTGCTGGCGCTCCATGGCAAGAACTCATCGCCAACCACTTCAGCTTGGCCATATGGTGCGATCAATGGCGCAAAAAGTGCGGTGAAGAAACACAAAACGATCACCACCAGACCGAACTTTGCGGTAATCGGTGCTTTTCTAAACGCAAAGGCACTCATGGCTAAGCGTTCCTCCTGGCGTGGAAAATACGTGGATTGGAGACAGTCGAAATAATATCGGCCGCCAAATTTAGCAGCACGTAGGCACTTGCGAATATAATGGTGACGGATTGCACCACAGTTACGTCACGTCTGGTAACCGCGTCGACCATAAGTTGTCCAAGGCCTGGGTAACCAAACACCACCTCGACCACAACCACTCCCGTCAAAAGGTAGGCAAGGTTGAGCGCCACCACATTCACGATCGGTGAAATGGCATTTGGCACCGCATGCGCAACAATGATACGCCAAGGGCGAACACCCTTTAGCCGTGCCATCTCAATGTAAGGGTAAGATAGGATATTGACGATCGCCGCACGAGTCATGCGCAACATGTGTGCAGTCACGGCGAACGTTAATGCGAGCGCAGGCAAAAATGCTACATATAGCCGCTCAGAAAAATTCATGTCCGGACGGATGCTTGCAAGAGCCGGAAACCATCCGAGGCCAGAAAAAATGACCACTAAGATATACGAGACGAAGAACTCCGGAAGTGAAATTGCGGTCAAAGCGGTCGCGTTTATTACCTTGTCACTCGCACTGTCTCGATATAGGGCCGCAAATATACCAAATATCAATGACAGAGGGACGGCAATTGAAGCCGCATACATGCCAAGGAATAGCGTATTTTTCAACCGTACCTGAATCAGACCTGATATTTGTTTTCCGTTAGCTAAGGAGCGCCCAAGGTCACCGTGCAACATCCCATTTACCCACGACACATAGCGGGTAAACGCCGGCTGGTCTAAGCCAACCTCCTTACGAAACTCGGCTAGCGCTTCCGGCGTTGCAGATTGGCCAAGCGTGGCCTGGGCAAGGTCTCCCGGCAGGATCTCGACCGAAACGAACGTCAGAATTGAAACAAAGAAAAGGGTTGCAACCCCCATTCCTACCCGGCGTACTATCATGCGAAGGATTTGGGTCATAAGCGCCTTCATAGCCGGCGACACCGGCGCCATTCTCGCTAAAAGTCACAGTCATTCTTGGAGGCAGCGGCTGCCACCTCCAAGCACGAGTGAAATGCCCTTTGGCCTATAACGACCGTACCGGGTAAAAGTCAGTGGCGGCGATCGAGGAGTCCCGCCTCTATGCAAATGACCAGCGTTTTAGAAAATACCCGCCATCCATCTCCCAGCTTGCAGAGATTTTCCATTTTCCGGACTCGTCGCGCGGCACTAACACCTTCTTGTTTACGGCCTGCACCAGGTTTGCATTGGCAGGGATCACGTGCCCGCCCTCATTGCTGATTATCAGCTGGGCCTCTCGATACATTTCTCGCCGCTTGGCTTCGTCGAGTTCCGCGCGCGCGCCGTTGATCAACTCGTCAAGTCGCGGGCTTTTGAACTTCGCGTCGTTCCACGGCGCCGTGCTAAGGAAAGTGAGTGACAGCATCAGATCTTCTGTGATCCGCGGCCCCCACCAACCCCACTGAAACGGCTCTTTCAACCACACATCCGTGAACCAGCCATCTGTCGGGCGGGTTTCGATCTTGATGTTGACGCCCGCCTTTTCTGCCTGCTGCTGATAGAGTTCGACTGCGTTGTTCATCCCTGGAAAAAGCTCACAGGTCAGCAGCTTTAGCTCTTCTTGTTTGTAGCCGGCTTTATTGAGATGGAATTTCGCCTTGTCGAGGTCATATTCCCTGGGAGCGATGTCCGCAGCATGCAAGAGGTAGGCCGGCCCAATTGGATTATCATTCCCAATAGTGCCGTAACCCTTCAGTACCTTTTGTAGGTACTCTTTTCTGTCAATCGAGTACTTAAGGGCAAGCCGCAGATCATTGTTGTCAAAGGGCGCGATGTCAGTTCGCATGATGCCACAGTGCCAAATCCGCCCAGGGACGTCCACGATCTGGATATCTTTGTTCCGCTCGAGGAAACTAATTAGCTTGAGATCGGGCTTGCTGATCGCATCGACCTCCCCGTAGATCAGTGCATTTTGCCGGGTAGCCGCGTCGTTGATCGCAACCAATTCGATGGAATCGAAGAAGCCAACCGCACTGTTCCAGTGCTCGGCGCTTCGCGACAATTTCGCGCTGACGCCCGGCTCGAGGCTCTCCAGCTTGTAGGGTCCGGTGCCCGCACCCGACTTCCAATCTACGGAACCATCCGCACTGGGAAGGATGTTCAGGTGATAGTCCGTGAGGACGAACGGAAAATCGACATCGGCGAACTTAAGCGTAAATTTGACGGCATCATCACCGACCGCGGAAATATCCTTCACGCGTTCGAGGAGGCTGGAGGCACCAGACTTCGACTTATCGCCGCGATGATAGTTGATCGAGGCGATTACGTCATCCGTGGTGAGCGACTTGCCATTCGAAAAGTGAACGCCGCGCCTGATCTTGAACGTCCATTCAGTCGCATTTTTGTTGGCCTCCCAACTCTCCGCAAGTCCTGCCTCCAGATTGTTGTCCGCGCCAACAGCTACCAGGTTGTCGCGAATGGCAAAGGAGAGGGAGATCATGAAAGTGTCGGTGAAGGTACTGGGATCGAGGGAATCGCCCGTATTTGCACCACCAACTCCGGCACGGAAGTGCCCTCCACGAGTAGGCGCGGCCGACGCTCCTGCCGCCCAACCGGCGCGCTCGAGAGCAAGCAACCCGCCGACTGCCAGACCAGTCTTGATAAGCGTTCTCCGGCTTACGCCAGATACTGCCTTACTGCCAGAGTTCTCATTCTTCATAACCATTCCCCTAGATTCTTCTAGATTTTTGATCAGGCAGGCATAAGCCAACCGGCAGTGTGTGTACACTCAGTCAACGATTATGTCAACGGGCGGCACCGCGATGGCGGTGGAAGCTACCCCGTGAAAGGCACTCTTCGCACCTTTAACAGCCCGATTTTGCAGACATTTTAGCCATTTTGCGTATTCAGCATACTCTCTCCGCAACGCTAAGCGTGTTGACGTCGCCTCGCACTGTGTATACTCTATTGATACGAACTCCGAGCGCGCGGCGATTTGAGGGGGATTGAAAATGGCAAGGCAGGTCAAGGCGAGGGTCAGAGCTGCTGACACGCAGGCGCAGAAGCGCCTCCATTTGATCCATGGCACGCTTCGCAATCGGATAATCATGCTCACCTATCCTCCCGGGATGCTGCTTAAGGAGACCGAAATGGCAGCCGAGTTCGGCGTAAGCCGAACGCCGATACGACAAGCTCTCCAAAAACTTCAGTTCGAAGGCCTCGTCGAGACGATCAACGCCGTCGGAACCATCGTAACAAACTACCAGTCAGAAGAGATGAATGGGCTCGTGGCCCTGCGTGTCAGAATAGACGAGATCGTGGGCGACTTGGCGCTTCGTGATTATAGCAGTGCTGACATAGCGGACATGGAATCTCTGGTACAGAGGACCAAGGCACTGGAATTTGATCATGATCTTGAGGAATACCTGAAGATAATTAACGCGCATCACGAAATACTGCGCAGAATAATCGATACCGACGCTTTGCGCGATATATACGACAACCTTCATTTTCGGACAGCGCGCCAGTGGTGGGTGGCGGTCCCGAAACTGTGGCAACCCTGGATGTCGCTAACGATTTCGGAGCTCTGTGAAATGATCCGATCTATGAAATCAAAAGACGCCAAAGGTGTCATGGCGGTGAGAAGGAATTACGTCAGACATTTCGCGGCTCTAATTGAAGGTCTCGTGTAGTTGCCAGGCGTACCGCTTTGAGCGCGCTGTGCATCAAATACGGTGAAATCGAAACATATCTTGACAGGATAGAAACATGGACGCGCGCCAATATCAGGACATACTCGAAAGACACGACGCCGGAACCGGTATTACCTTCGACAAGGCCGAATACGATAGGCGCGCCGAACTCGTAAAATTCCAAATGGCCGCAAGGGGTATCGAAACATTGATACTCACGGACCCAAACAGTGTCTATTATATGACGGGATACTATACATTTGGCAGCGGGAACTATGTCTCGCTAATAATCCCAGTTGATGGCAGTCCGTTCATGCATGTGGCGGACCTTGAGATACCGTCTGCCATCGTTAATTCAAACGTAACGGAAGTCTACACGTCCGTCTGGCAGCAACAGTTCCGGTCTGGGCCAGGGGACGATTTGGTGAAAGTGCTCCATTCTAAGGTTCAGGATAAGAAGCGAATTGGCCTAGAACTCGGCCGAAAAGGCCTGTTGGCGAGTGTTTTTCAAGCATTGGCTTCAAAGCTGCCGAATGCGACGTTTATCGACGCCTCGATGATTGTGGAAGAGGTGTCCTACGTCAAATCAGACGTGGAGATCGAATGCTTGAAGAAGTCCGGGTTCTACACTGCGGCAGGGGTCGAAGCATCCTATGCCATCACGAGGCCTGGCATCTACGACAATGATATAGCGAAAGCCGGATACGAGGCCATGATTGGCGCCGGTAGCGAATTCATGTCCGTTCAACCCATCGTAACGTCGGGTGTCCGCACAAGTTATCCGCATCAAACTTTTAGAAGAGTTTTGATTGAGGATAACGACGTGATCTTTCTGGAGTATGGGGGGAACCACAACCGGTATACTGCCCCCTTGATGCGGACGATGGTTACTGGAAAACCGTCTGATGGCATGATGCGGTTTGCGGATGCAGCGGAAGCGACGCTGTCCGCTATGCTCGAGATGATGAAGCCTGGCGTCGAATTTAGGGATGTCGTCACCCATGCCAAGAAGGCACATAAGTCGCTAGACGACGAGCTCTACTTTTTTGGGTCCTATGCCTACGGGCTTGGCGCTACGTTTCCCCCGACATGGGGAAACGGCCTCCATATATCGGAAGGAATTGACCTGGTCCTAAAGCCCGGGATGGCATTCCACGTCCCGATGAATTTCACCGCCCCCAGCAAGTTCGGGATCGCTTTCAGTGAGTCGGTTGTTATCACTGAAAAGGGCTATGACCTTTTGGTCGATCATCCAAGAGAGCTCCATCGAATTTGACCTGAAGTATTCCGAATTGTCTCGGAATGCATCGACAAGATAGCTGGGTCATCTTGTCGATGTGGGACTCGTTTCATCCGTGCAGCGGCGGGACCCAAGGAAATGCGGTTTTCCTCATGTATCCAATCGCAAAGGGCTCGGCTTTCAGTGAGTGCACCGCGGTCTGCTTTGACGGCGAAGTCCGGCTCACTCGCCCGCAGTGGAAGCTTCTTGAAGTTCCGGCGCGGGGCTCACCTCCAACGCAACAAGATGGCTCTTTCCCGCGACTGCCGTTTGGCTCGCGCTGCCGATCAATGCCGAAGCTGCAAACCAGCCAAACTGGCCGCAGGTGGCGCCGAACACCCGTCGCCTGCCACGAGCAAACGTCCACCTGGAAACGTCGGGCCGATGGCGCCGAGTTTGGAGCGCCGAAATGTTGAGCGGCGATGACGATCTCCCCTTTGCTGTGTTCAATCCACATGGCAAAGGCGACGTCCTGTTGGTGTGTGAACATGCCAGCGCGGCAATTCCCGGCGTCTTTGCAGACCTTGGTCTGCAGCGGCACGCTCTGTCCAGTCACATAGCCTGGGATCCCGGTGCCCTCGAGCTTTCTATGCAATTGGCGAAAATGGTCGACGCGAGCTTGTGTTACCAGCGCTATTCGAGGCTGCTTTACGATTGCAACCGTCCGCCCGAAAGCCCCTCAGCCATCCCCGAGAAGAGCGAAGTTTACGACATTCCGGGCAACAGACACCTCTCCGCTCGCGAGCGAGACCAGCGCATCGAGACCTTCTATCGCCCCTTCGAACAGGGTCTTTCCGGATTGCTTGAAGCCCGCGGCAAGTCAGGTAGGCAGACCGTCCTGGTAACGGTTCATAGTTTCACACCCGTCTTTTTCGGCAGAGCACGCGAGGTCGAAGTCGGCATCCTTCACGATGTCGACAGACGGCTTGCCGATGCGATGCTCGCTCAGGTCGAGAGCCTGGAAGGCCGATTTGTGACCCGCAGGAACGAGCCTTACGGCCCAAAGGACGGTGTCACGCACACGCTTGTGGAGCATGGCGTCAAAAATGGGCTCCTCAACGTCATGATCGAGGTTCGTAATGATCTTCTACGGTCGCAGGAGGAGATCAATGCGATGGCCGCGTATCTCGGCGGGCTGATTTGCAATGGTCCTACTCAGGATTGGGCGTGGCCACGAAAAACAAACCAAACAGGACGTCGACCATGACCGTAATAAGATGCATATCGCCCGTTGACAGCAGTGTCTACGCCGAGCGCGAAGCCCTGGGCTTCGACGCCGCAAAGGCATTGATTGGCTGTGCTCGAAAGGCGCAAAAGGCTTGGGCGAGACGCCCGCTGGAAGAGCGCGTGGATTTGGTGATGAAGGGTGTTGCCCGCCTAAACGAGATGGCCGCGGAGGTCATTCCGGAAATCACCTGGCAAATGGGACGTCCGGTGCGCTACGGGGGCGAGTTCCGTGGCTTCAACGAGCGATCCAACTATGCGGCCTCCATCGCCGCCGACAGCCTCACGCCCTATGTCGTTGAGGAAAGTGCAGCCTTCGAACGCCGCATCGAGCGGGAGCCGCACGGCGTCGTCTTCGTAATCGCACCATGGAACTACCCCTACATGACGGCGATCAACACGGTTGCGCCGGCCTTGATGGCAGGCAACACAGTGGTGATCAAGCATGCCAGCCAGACCCTACTGGTCGGCGAGCGTATGGTGCGCGCCTTTGTCGAAGCGGGCATTCCCGGTGACGTGTTTATCAATGTCTTCCTCGATCACGACACCACCTCGGCGCTGATTGCAGACAACAATTTCAACTTCATCAACTTCACTGGCTCGGTTGCCGGTGGCCGCGCCATCGAGCGGGCGGCAGCCGGCACGTTCAATGGCCTCGGCCTTGAACTGGGCGGCAAGGACCCGGGCTATGTTATGGAAGACGCCAATCTTGATGCCGCCGTCGACACTCTGATGGATGGCGCCTTCTTCAATTCCGGACAATGCTGCTGCGGCATCGAGCGCATCTATGTGCATGAAAGTCTGTTCAACAAGTTCGTAGAACAATCGGTGGCCTTCGCCTCCGCCTACAAGCTCGGAAATCCGTTGGAACAGGAAACGACGCTAGGCCCAATGGCCAACAGGCGTTTTGCCGCTACGGTGCGTGCGCAGGTTTCCGATGCGATCGCCAAGGGCGCGAAGGGCCTGGTCGATCAGAGCCTGTTCCCCGCTGACGATGGCGGGGCCTATCTGGCCCCGCAGATCCTTATCAATGTTGATCACTCCATGACTGTGATGCGCGAGGAGAGCTTCGGCCCTGTCGTTGGCATCATGAAGGTAGCGAACGACGCCGAAGCTCTCGAACTGATGAACGACAGCCCCTATGGCCTGACCGCCTCGCTTTGGACGCAGGATACAGAGCGCGCCGCGCGCATCGGCCGCGACATCGAGACCGGCACGATCTTCATGAACCGCGCCGATTATCTCGATCCCGCCTTGTGCTGGACCGGCTGCAAGGAAACCGGCAAGGGCGGCTCGCTCTCGGTCCTAGGGTTCCAGAACCTGACCCGTCCCAAATCCTACCATCTCAAGAAGGCACTCTGATATGACGATTACCGCGAACTGGAGCTATCCGACCACTGTGAAAATGGGCGCCGGACGGATCAAGGAGCTGGCCGATGCCTGCAAGTCTTTGGGCATGAAGAAGCCGCTCCTGATCACCGATCGCGGCCTTGCCGCGATGCCGATCACGCGCGGTGCGCTGGACGTGCTGGAACAGGCCGGCCTTGGTCGCGCGATCTTCGCCGATGTCGATCCGAACCCAAACGAAATCAACCTCGAAGCCGGGATCAAGGCCTTCCGTGACGGCGGCCATGACGGCGTCGTCGCTTTCGGCGGCGGCTCAGGCCTCGACCTCGGCAAATGCGTGGCCTTTATGGCAGGCCAATCGCGGCCCGTCTGGGACTTCGAGGACATTGGCGACTGGTGGACCCGCGCCTCGGTCGAAGGCATTGCGCCAATCGTCGCTGTGCCGACAACCGCCGGCACGGGCTCTGAAGTCGGGCGCGCCTCGGTGATTACCAATTCGAAGACGCATGTGAAGAAGATCATCTTCCATCCGAAATTCCTGCCCGGCGTCGTAATCTGCGATCCGGAACTGACGGTCGGGATGCCGAAGATCATCACTGCCGGCACCGGGATGGATGCCTTTGCGCACTGCCTCGAAGCCTATTCCTCGCCCTTCTACCATCCGATGAGCCAGGGCATTGCGCTCGAAGGCATGCGGTTAGTGAAGGAATATCTGCCGCGCGCCTATAAGGATGGCACCGATATCGAGGCCCGCACCAATATGATGTCTGCCGCTGCAATGGGCGCCGTCGCCTTCCAGAAGGGCCTCGGCGCTATCCACGCGTTGTCGCACCCGATAGGCGCTGTCTACAACACGCATCACGGCATGACCAACGCGGTCGTGATGCCCATGGTTTTGAAGTTCAACCGGTCCGCCATCGAAGACAAGATCGTCCGCGCAGCCGCCTATCTCGACATTTCTGGCGGCTTTGATGGCTTCTATGACTATGTGCTGTCACTGCGCCACCAACTCGGCGTCCCCGAAAATCTGACCGCTTTCGGCGTTGGCGGCGACCGCATCGACGAACTCGCGGCCATGGCCATCGAGGACCCTAGCGCAGGCGGAAACCCGGTGAACCTGACCTTATCCTCGGCAAGAAGGCTATTTGCAGAGTGCATGTAGCCTAAGCTGAGCAAAGGTTTCAGTCACGTTCGCTTCGTCTACAATTTCACTGAGACGTTCCGGCTCGACACGTATATCGCCCGACATGGATGCCGGGCGATCGGCGGTAACTTCTGCGCCATGGACAGTGGCGCTGCCATCAAGGCCTCAGCGGAGATCATCGCTTAAATGAGCAATCTCGTCCCATAGGCTCTGACCAAAGCCGCGCAGTACGACTAGCTCGAATCGATCCACTGCGCAGCGGGTCATGTGCATTGGGATATGTCCCATCATCGTCATCGCGCACTGGCCCACAGCCATGCCCTCGAAATCGACGGCTGTACCCTTTGCCAGCACCCACGTGACCGCGCGGCCCAAGACTTCGATGCGGATGCGTCCATGGGTTTGATCCACCGCAAATGCGTGTGAAGCGAGCTTTTCAAACTCTGCCTGGAGGTCGACGTGAGACACCGGCTCATCCCTGACGACGAGCCATTGGCCGGGGCCGAAGGTGCGGATCCTGTTGGCCTCGCCGCCGAACAGACCTTGTAGCATTGCCGTGAGATCCTCGCTCCCGGGCTCGCCGAGGATGTGGATCAAGTTGCCCTCGGGCATCGCCTTCATGGCGAAGGCGTCGGAGCCCTGCACTGGTTCGGTGCTGATCGCAGGACGGTGGACGAGATCGAAATCAGACATGGAGCTTCTCGTTTGCTGGATCGACCGAGGTTGGACGGCTGCTCATGCGCCAGTGCTCGGACCAGATCAAGAAGGTCAGCCTCGAGCTCGGCGGCAATGCACCTTTCATCGTCTTCGACGATGCAGACGTCGATGCTGCAGTCGACGGGGCGATCCAGGCCAAGTTCCGCAACGCCGGCCAGACATGCGTATCCGCGAACCGCCTCTACGTCCAATCTAACGTTCACGATGAATTTGTCGACAAATTCGTCGAGCGGGTTCGCCAGCTACAGGTTGGCGACGGTTTCGATCCTGATGTCGCCGTCGGCCCGCTGATCGACAAGTATGCGCTCACCAAGATCGAATCGCATATCGCCGATGCTGTCGCTAAAGGCGGCACAATTCGGTGCGGGGGCAAACGCATTGGCAAGGACGGCACGTTCTTCCAACCGACGGTCCTCACTGAAGTCTCCAGCGAGATGACGATTGCGCAGGAGGAGACATTCGGGCCGCTCGCCCCAACCATTCGCTTCGACGATGCGGATCAGGTCGTGCACGAGGCAAATGATACGATCTACGGCCTTGCCGCCTACTTCTATGCCTCGAACCTGCACCGCGTCTGGCGTGTGGCCGAGGCCCTGGAATACGGCATGGTGGGCATCAACACGGGACGCATGTCATCGGAAGCCGCGCCCTTCGGTGGGGTAAAGCGATCCGGCATCGGGCGGGAGGGTTCGCGCCATGGGCTCGAGGACTACCTTGAAATGAAATACCTCTGCATGGGTGGCATCTGAAGCACCTGATCGCGACCAAATAGAAGCGTCGGCTCGTGAAGCGCCACGGTCGATCTGGGGCGGCATCGACGGATGGCTAGGAAGCGGCGCCTGGCATCGGTGTAGGGCACCAAGCGAGGACGCGACATCGGCCCCAGCAATCATGAAAGCGGGTGGTGGCAATTCCAGATGAAGTAATCGCTTGCGCCAGAGTGCCAGCAGTAAAGAAATATCTTGCGCTGCGCCGACAAAATGCGCTCATGGGGCCTTCCTCCATGGGACGTGCGCCGGGAGGGCACCTCTACCACAACCGATAGACCGAGGGAGGGCTCAACCCAATGAGCAGGGTGGCGCGCGAAGATGCGAGTCCGGCTTCGTCGGCGACATTTGCGCCGCTCGAGAATGCGACCTTTCGTTCGATCTGGCTTGCCACACAGGTCGCAAGCCTTGGCTGGCTGATTCAAACCGTCGCCATCAGTTGGCTGATGGCGACCATCTCGACCTCGGACGTCATGGTCGCCCTGGTGCAGGCTTCGACCACACTGCCCGTATTCGTCCTGTCGATCTTCGCCGGGGCCCTGGCCGACAACTACAGCCGCCGCAATCTCATGTTCGCCGGCTGGTGCGCGATAGCGTTGTCCTCGGCGATGCTGACTGTTCTTGCGGCGCTGGGGATTTTCAATCCTTGGATGGTTCTAGCCTTCAGCTGTCTGGCCGGAGCGGGTGCCGCTTTTACCGATCCTGCCTGGCACGCGTCGGTGGGCGATATCTTGCGAAAACGCGAAGTCCCAGCCGCGGTCACGCTCATCTCGGTTGGATACAACGCCATTCGAAGTGTCGGCCCGGCGCTCGGGGGCATCGTCGTTGCCTCCTTTGGACCGCTGACGGCTTTTGCTGTGGCGACACTGACCTATGCAGCGCTGCTGTGGGCCATAGGGCGCCGCAAATGGGATGTTCGCGCTTCCCCTCTACCGCGCGAGCCTCTGACCACTGCCATCCATGACGGAGCGCGCTTCACGGCGCTGTCGGCGGAGATCATGGCGGCCATCGCGCGTGGAGCGCTTTTTGGCCTGACCAGCATCTCCATACTGGCGCTCCTCCCTCTCGTTGCCCGCGATCAACTCGGGGGAGGACCAATCGTTTATGGCGCCCTGATGGCCGGCTTCGGGTCGGGCGCCTTGTGCGTCGGCATTTGCAACAATGTCTTGAGGCGGTCTCTGTCCCAGGAGCGGCTGACAACACTGGCATGCATTGCCTGTGCGGCCTGTTGTCTATCTCTTGCTTTCACTTCCTCAGTGGCGGTGGCGGCTATTGCGCTGGCGCTCGGCGGCGCGGGCTGGGTCGTCACCTGGACGGGGCTCGACGTGAGTATCCAATTGGCAAGCCCAAGGTGGGTCGTCGGTCGCACGCTCTCGATCCACTACGCCCTGTTGTCGGGTGGTATCGCGGCCGGCAGTTGGCTGTGGGGCACAGTGGCTGAGAACTATTCGCTTACCACAGCCCTGGAGTCTTCCGCTGGTGCACTCGTAATGGTCGCGGCCATCGGCTTCCTGATGCCTATTCGTCAATGGGAAGATTCTGACCAGGATCCTTTTGGCTTCGAAACGCCGCAGCTCGCACTCGACCTGAAGCCGAGAAGCGGGCCGATCGTCGTCAAGATCGAGTATTCAATACCTGAGGCGAATGTAGAAGCTTTCCTGGAGCGGATGCAGGAACGACGGCGCGTGCAAAGCCGCGTCGGAGCCCGGCACTGGAACCTCCAGCGCGATCTTCAGGATCCTTTGCTTTGGACAGAAACCTTCCGCACGCCGACCTGGATGGACTATCTGCGGCTGAATCATCGTCTGACGACCGCGGACAAGGAGTTGGATCAACATTTGCTCGAATTGAATATGGGAATTTTGCCTCGTACCAAGCTTTCAATTGAGCGACCGACCGGGGCAACCCGCAAGCGGGATCAATCGACGCGATTTTTCTCCCGACTGTAGGGGCAGAGGACGATGGCAGGCATCATGGGGGAAGCTATGACCACCTTAACCAGATTTGAGAGGCCAGTCGTGATCCAGATTGGTCAGTATGACTCCGAGCGTGAGGTGGTCGAAGTCAATGATGCAGCTTCAATTTTACTGCGCGGCTTTGGTCGTCGGACGGAAAAGCATAGAGCGGCTATGGACGCCTGCCTAAGGGTACTTCGGGGTGAAGCTAATTCACTTGCCGCCCGAAAGGCCTTCGTCGCAGCGGCGCGTGAAGCCAACATTCTACGCGGCAATTGATAGGATTGAGGCGGGTTCAAAATTAAGTGAGAGCCGCATGTCAGCTTCCAGGCAAGCAGCGCGAATCGACTGCTACAGAAACCTTGGCAGCAGATATTGAAACGGTCGGTGTCGGCTGGGGGTCGGCTGGCGTTTTCTGGGGTCCGCACGCTCTTCGAGCTTATTCCGAGTCTGTGGTACTCGCCCTTATGCCACGGCAAAAGGGGGCTCGCCTCGGCCGAACGGAATCTAGTTTTTTCTCGGGTCCAGTTTTGAGCGGATAGTCCCGATTGCCTTCATAATGGTGTCGGCGGCTTGCCGGTCAAGCGCGATGTCCAGTAGGCCCTCAGTTGTTTGGATCGAGAGAATGCCAAACGTGCCGTTCTCGTCCATGACCGTGCCGACATGGATTTCGGTCGGCACGAAAGGCCGTGCTTTTTCCACACGTTTCATGGTTACTCGCGACGCTTGGGCGGCTTCCGACAATCACGCGCAAGCTCAAGCTTGCGGTTAAACAGGGCCCGTTTCTTGTCTGGGAACGTCATCTCATGGCGGTAAATTGCCGCCCGATCTGAACGACACAGCGCGGTAATGCTCTCGTCGAGGCAGACCGGAAGCTGGCCTATCCGCCGTAGGTCGCGTCCGCATAGCGGACTACAAGGTCCAAGCGCGAGGTTTCGCGTCGAGCACCTCGAGGGAGCCTGGAAACTGAATGAGGAAGAGAACGACGCTGACTTGGAGGGCACACGCCGGGGGCTTGAGGCGGAGTGTCACGCAGGCGAGCTCTTGGCACAGGCCCTCGCTAAGCGGTGAAGGTCGTAGAGAAGTGCGCGGCAGATCTGGATGAAGCGCTCATGATCGCCATAGACGGTGCGCATCTGGCCCGGCCCTGAATCGGTGATGCGAGATTGCGGTCGGCGGCTCGGGCGGCTCCTTCCAGCACCTTGCTACTATGCCGGTTCATTCGAGAAAGAGGCCTACGGCTTCTGAGAAGCACTGGGATCGCACTTATCTCTGCTCTGACGGCAAGTGGATCGTCCTACAAGCCGAAGAGCCAAAATTTTACGCCGAACTTCTCAGGCGCCTCGTCCTTGACCAGAATGAACGTTTCGTCAACGAGCAACTAAATCCAGACGCTTGGGGCCTACTTGGAAATGAGCTTTCGGCGCTGTTTGCGACAAAAAGCCGAGCGGAATGGAGCAAGCTGCTCGAGGGTACCAACCCTAGCTTCGCTCCCGTCTTGACCCTACCCCAAAGCAGCCACGCACCCACACATTGCCGCGCGCCACCCCTATGCAACCGTTGATGGGGTCTTGCAGCTGCGCCAGCCCACCTGTCGGCGAAGCGCCGACGCGTCGGCGAATAGCTTGGCTTGAATGCGAACTTATCAATGCGGCCCCGGCGAAGGCAAATCCAAGATGCAACACGTTGGTCACGAGCTTCGTTCGCAGAAGGCTTGGCTGCGCTGATGGGGCTCTAGGCCTTCGCCCTAAGCTAAGTTTGGCGACGAGGCGGTTAGTGACCACTATGTCCTTTACGGTCAGATTATCGAAAGTTCCCTAGCTGCCGCCGCAAACGCCGCCACCGCACGATCGATATCGGCGCTGGAATGCGCCGCCGACATTTGCGTGCGGATGCGCGCCTGGCCCTTCGGCACCACCGGGAAGGAAAAGCCAATGACATAGATGCCGCGCTTCAGCATGCGCGCCGCCATCTCCTGCGCCAGTGTCGCCTCGCCCAGCATCACCGGAATGATCGGATGGTCGGCACCGGCCAGCGTAAAGCCAAGCTTGCCCATTTCAGACCTGAACCGCGCCGCATTGGCATAGAGGCGCTCGCGCAGGACGTCGCCATTGCGGATCAGATCGAACACCTTGATCGAGGCGCCGGCGATCGCCGGCATCAGCGTGTTGGAGAAGAGATAGGGCCGCGAGCGCTGGCGCAGCCAGTCGACCACCTGGCTCTTGCCTGAGGTGTAGCCGCCGGAAGCGCCGCCAAGCGCCTTGCCGAGCGTGCCGGTGATGATGTCGACCCTGCCCTCGACGCCGCAATGCTCGGCCGAACCTCGGCCATTTTTGCCGACGAAGCCGACCGCATGGCTGTCGTCGACCATGACCATCGCATCGTATTTGTCGGCAAGGTCGCAGACGCCTTTCAGGTTGGCGATGATGCCGTCCATGGAGAACACGCCGTCGGTGGCGATCAGCCGGAAGCGGCAATCCTTGGCCTCCTTCAGCCGGGCTTCGAGATCGGCCATGTCGTTGTTGGCGTAGCGGAAGCGCTTTGCCTTCGACAGCCTGACGCCGTCGATGATCGAGGCATGGTTCAGCGCGTCCGAGATGATGGCGTCCTCCTCGCCGAGCAGCGTCTCGAACAGACCGCCATTGGCGTCGAAACAGGAGCCGTAAAGGATGGTGTCGTCCATACCGAGGAAGGACGAAATCGTGGCCTCGAGCTCCTTGTGCTCTTCCTGCGTGCCGCAGATGAAGCGCACCGAAGCCATGCCGTAGCCATAGCGGTCGAGCGCGCCTTTGGCTGCGGTGCGCAATTCGGGGCTGTCGGCAAGGCCGAGATAGTTGTTGGCGCAGAAGTTCAGAACCTTGTCGCCGCCGACCTCGATCTCGGCCGACTGCGTCGAGGTGATGACCCGTTCGGATTTGTAGAGCCCGGCGGATTTCAGGCCCGTGAGTTCGCTCGAGAGATGAGAAATGAAGGCGTCAGTCATCAGCAAACTCAGGGCAGCACAGCCCTCCCCGCGCTGGGAGGAAGGCTCCAGAATATATCGCGGTACTATGCGTAATTTATCGGGGTCGACCATGCCGGATCGGCATGCTTCTCCCAATACAGGTCTGTCAGCCGGCGAGTCAGAGCGCCAACCTTGCCATCGCCCACTACGGTTTCGTCAATCTTGGACACCGGCATGATCCCGCCCGCAGTGGACGTGATGAAAACCTCATCGGCACCCTTCAGCTCATTGCGATCAATGTCGCCGGCGCTGACCGAGAGGCCTAATTCGCAGCATAGATCAAATACGGTCTGCCGGGTAATGCCGGCAAGGACGCCATAAGCCGGGGTCTTCAAGCGGCCATCTTTGACGGTGAAAACGTTGAAGCCAGGCCCTTCGGCAATGTTGTCGTTGATGTCGACGATCAATGCAGTTTCGGCACCGTAGTCGTACGCATCGAACAGTCCCTTCACGAGATCGAGCCAGTGATAATTCTTGATGGTCGGATCGATCGATTTGGGCGGGATCCGGACGGTGTTGCTGATAGCGACATGCAGGCCGCGCTCCAGTTGCTCCTTGTTGGCGACCGACCCAAAAGGCACCGCGAATGCGATGAACCTGTTCTCCGACTGGCGCGGATCACGACTAAAGGTGGGCGAGCCGCCTCGCGTGCAGATCATCTCGACGTACGCCGACTTGTGCCCAGATAGAGCCACACAGGTCGACAGGATTTTTTCGATCTGACTGCGGTCGTAGGGAAGCTTCATGCGCAGCTTTTCCATCCCCCGGAAGAACCGGTCCAGATGCAGGTCCAGCCTGAAGAACCTCCCGTCCCATACATGAACGGTATCATAGGTGGCATCGGAATGCAGAAAGCCCCAGTCCAGAACGGACACCTTGGCTTCGGACATCGGCAGGTACTGACCATCCATGAAGGCCACGCCGTGAGGATATTGCCGTTGATCCTGGTGCCGCTGCTCTATGGCTGGGAGAGCCGTTGCAGATTCCGCTGCAGCAAGTGTCATTCCTGAGTCCTCCAATCTTGCAATCCAAGCGCTCCGCACACCCGGTCACGATTTGCCGCCGCGAAACCGCCCAGCGGGTCCACGTCTCAGCAATCAAATATTGGCGCACCTCAGACCCCCAGCACGCCGCGTTGGCCAGATGTCATCAGCGCGATCGATTTACCGCTTGAGCGGGGTCATAAGCCCTTTCGTGGCCGGCCGCCGGTCACCCGGTATGCAATTAAATCGCAGACTTCGATGCTGTGATTGCGATCAAAGTGGCGCCCCGGCCGCAATGCACGCTTCAAAAACGGGATGGGAGTGGCGGAAATGCACAGCCTTGAAAGAGGCTACACGAGCACCCGGGGCTCAAACTTCACACGGTCCAGCGTAATCATGCTCTTGAACTTGCGGACATTGGGATTTGTGTAGAGTTTGGTCTTTACAAAAACGTCAAAGGCCTCGACGTCCTCAACTGCTACAATAAGAACGAAGTCAGCATCACCCGTCACCATATAGCACTGAGTGACTTCTTTTGCCGCCCTCATCGCTCGTTTGAAGTCGTCAACCAGGTCTAAACGCTCGCGATCGAGTTCCACCGTTACGACCACCGTCAGCGACTTCCCGAGCGCCTTGGGATCGATCAGGGAGATATCAGCGGTGATAACGCCATCGGCGCGTAACCTATTGACGCGGCGCATGCATGAGGCAGCAGAGGATCCGACGAGGTCCGCGAGCTCGGCGAACGACAGCCTGTTGTTTTTTTGGAGGGCGCCGAGTATCCGCCGGTCAAGGTCATCCATCATCTTTACCCTAGAGGCGAAAGCACGATTACGCAAAGCGATTCGAAACGCCCGTTGCAAGATCGGACGCGCAATGAAACGGTAACCCATTCGAATGGTGCCACTGTTGCAATTGTCGGCGGAAATGCGACCGTTTCGTTTCACGCAAAGTTCAAAATCGCCGAAACTATTCCAAATTAGGGCATTCTGCACATGGTATTCACCGCGGCCCTAAGTCGGCCGCCAGACGTCGCTGAAGCGAGTCAGCATGCACTCAGTCGACTAGCTTTATCACCTGGCCGACGAGGTCGCGGCTTGGCGGGCATCTGAGACCGGTAATTTCTCTGGGGTCGCATACAGTTTTGTTAGGCCCGCGTAGTCCGTGAGCGTCGCCTTGTTCGGAGGGAAAGTGATGGCGGTGGAATGGACGATCACGATCGAGGGCAAGAACGAGTTCGGTGACGTTTGCCGGAAGGCGGTCCGTATCGACAAGAGCCGCGAACGTCTGTTTGACGGCGACCTCGGCCTGTCGATCGAGGATGGAAATAGACCATCATGACGGCGCTGCAGAGCGCGGTCGTGAACCACGAGCCGGCGACGTATTCCCTCTTTTGTCGGGTCTGCCCGGATTGCCACAGTTTCGGCCGGTCAAGGACTACACGACGCGACGGATCCGGACTGTCTTTGGCATCGTGGCGGTGCGCGATCCTCGCTGGATGCTGTGTCGGGATTGTTCCCCAGGCGTGGTCGTTGCCTTTGCGCCGCTGCGGGAAACTGCCGGGATCGAGCGACATCAGAGCCGATGGAACTGACGGCGCGGCTGGGGAGTATGATGCCGTACCGGCAGGCGGCGAGAGTGCTTGCCGAATTCCTGCCCGTTGAGCCGACCGAGACGTATGCCACCGTGCGCAAGCGAACCATCAGGATTGGCGAACGGCTCGACGATCAGGTTGCTGAGGAAGAATTGTACGCAAGGGCGCAAACGCACGAACGACGCCAGCTTGAAATGCGGCTTCCCGGCGATCGCCGCAAAGAGTTCGTCATCAGCATCGATACTGCGCATGCTCGCAGCGCCGATTCCAATTCAGCGCGCAACTTCGAGCTCGTTGTGCCCGATGCGGCGCGGCGGGCCGGGCGAAGGTGGCGGTCGCTATTTCGTACTAGCAGCACCGACCGACGGGCAATCGGGATCACGCTCTTCATGCTCTTCGGGAAGTAGGTTACCGCGGCTTTGGCGATGTGACCGTGATTTCGGACGGCGCCGAAATCCTGAAGCGGCTACCCCGCGCAATACCGAAGCCGACGGCCCACATCATCGACTGGTTCCACACCGCCATGAAGGTCCAGCCGATGTAGCAGATCGCCGATCATTTGGCTCGATCCCGATCGGGTCTCTCTGAAGCGCTTCCTGCAACGACCGTGACATCAGAGCGGTGAAGTGGCGCCTGTGGCATGGGCGGGTCGATCGCACGATCACCGATTTGGAGCAACTCTTGGAGCGGGTGAGGGCTTCGCGAGGAGACAGCGAGTTCTCAATCGCCCGACTTCAAAGCCTCGGCTTGCAGCTCCTGACCTATATCCGTCCGAACCGCGGCGCGATCGTCAACTAAGGCAAGCGCTTCAAGCCGGCCTTCGCGTCGCAACGATTCTGGCTGAATCGGCGGTGAATTCACTTGTCGGCAAGCGGATGGTCAAGAAACAGCAGATGCGTTGGTCGCTCCACGGAGTTCACATGCTCATGCAGGTCAGGACGGCAAATCTCAACGGCGAGCTCACAATCGATTGCGAGCACTATTCCGACAGCCAGAGCCCAACGTGCCACCACTATTCAAGCCTAATCCGGCTCTCCTTCGCGCCGCCTGACCCCGAGAAGTTACCGGTCTCGACGAGATCGCCGAACCCGCATCCGATTCCAAATGCAGTTCGCGTGATGCAACCCCGTCATTCCACGCCCTTTTTGAAACGGCTCGGGCAGATTCTCAGATTTTTTGTGTTCGAAGCGCCATTTGCGCGATGTTACCCTAATATGCCAACATTCGGACATCTCGAAACTGCGTGTCTTGAGTGACGGAGTTGTAGTTCTGACGCTGTTATCGAGGAATTCCGCTGTGAGATTTTCAGGCTTTCGCGTTCTTTCTGAAGCGCTCAAAGGTCATTCTGGATGGAAACCTTTATGGCGCAATCCTGATCCACAGCCGTTTTACGATTACGTCATCGTTGGCGGCGGCGGGCACGGCCTCGCGACGGCTTACTACCTGGCCAAGACCTTCCGGCAATCCCGTATCGCCGTTTTGGAAAAGGGTTGGTTGGGATCCGGGAATGTTGGCCGAAACACGACAGTCATCCGTTCGAACTACCTCCTGCCCGGTAACGGGCCGTTCTACGAGTTTTCGCTGAAGCTCTGGGAGGGGCTGGAGCAGGAACTGAACTTCAATTCGATGGTCTCCCAGCGCGGCGTCATTTACCTCTTTCACTCGGATTGGCAGCGGGATGCGTATCGACGCCGCGCCAATTCGATGGCGCTCGCCGGTGCGGACGCGCGCCTGTTGAGCCGCGAGGATCTCAAGGCTATGCTTCCTTTCCTGAACTACGACAATGCGCGCTTTCCGATCCATGGCGGCTTTATGCAGCCACGCGCGGGGACGGCACGGCATGACGCTGTCGCATGGGGCTACGCTCGTGGCGCCGATATGTACGGCGTGGACCTTATCCAGAATTGCGAGGTGACAGGTTTCCGCATCGTTGATGGCAAAATCCGTGGTGTGGAGACCTCGCGTGGCTTCATCGGTGCCAGCAAAGTCGGCGTGGCAGTGGCGGGCTCCTCAAGCCGCGTCATGGCGATGGCGGGGATGCGCCTTCCGATCGAGAGCCATGTCCTGCAGGCATTCGTCACGGAAGGTCTGAAGCCCATTATTCCCGGTGTAATCATGTTCGGCGCAGGGCACTTCTATATAAGCCAATCCGATAAGGGCGGCCTCGTCTTCTGTGGCGAAGTCGACGGCTACAACTCCTATGCGCAGCGTGGGAACTTGCCGATGGTGGAGGATGTCTGCGAAGGCGCCATGGCCGTGATGCCGATGATCGGTCGGGTGCGGCTCCTGCGGCAATGGGGCGGCGTTATGGACATGTCGATGGACGGCTCGCCAATCATCGACCGCACGGGCATCGAAGGCCTTTATTTTAACGGGGGCTGGTGCGTTGGGGGTTTCAAGGCGACGCCCGCCAGCGGCCACGCCTTCGCCCATCTTCTTGCGACCGATACCCCTCACGAGACTGCGCGCGCTTACCGACTCGATCGATTCGCAAGAGGATACTTAATCGATGAAAGCGGCGCTGGTGCGCAGCCGAATCTACAGTGAGGTCAAAATGCTCATTCCCCATCCAGTTCTGGGTTTGCGCGATGCAACAGAATTTATCTATCTCGGCGCCGCCCGGCTTATCGACCGTCCAGACCCATCTGCACCCGACGCCGAGGCTGCCTTTTGCGACTATGTATATTTGCGCGACAATCCGGCGGGCGCACACCGGGAATTGTGGTTCCACGAGCACGGCGACCACTCTTGGCTGGTCGTTACGCGCGATACGATCACCCACGAAATTCTCGGCGCCGAGCTGGCCCAGGACGTGGCCCTTGCGCGTAAGAGGAGCGTAAAATGACGCGGCTCTCAGGCGGATTAATCGACCGTACACAAACACTGAACTTCAAGTTTGACGGAAAACGTTACCAGGGGCATCCCGGCGACACGCTTGCCTCGGCGCTATTTGCCAACGGCGTTCGCCTGATTGGGCGCAGCTTCAAATATCATCGTCCCCGCGGGGTGCTGTCCGCCGGTTCGGAGGAGCCAAATGCCTTGGTCGAGCTGCGCACCGGCCCGCGACAGGAGCCGAACACACGCGCGACAACGGTCGAGCTGTTCGAGGGACTGGAGGCGCGAAGCCAGAATCGCTGGCCCTCGCTTGGTTTCGACGCAATGGCTATCAATGACCTGTTCTCACCGCTGTTCACAGCCGGGTTCTACTACAAGACCTTTATGTGGCCGAAAAATTTCTGGGAAAAAGTCTACGAGCCAGCCATCCGTAGGGCTGCGGGACTCGGCAGCATCTCAATGCAGGCCGACCCCGATGCCTATGACAGGGGCTTCCTGCATTGCGACTTGCTGGTGATCGGCGGGGGTCCAGCCGGACTTGCTGCGGCGCTGACGGCCGCTCGCT
The DNA here is from genome assembly GCA_002356515.1 of Mesorhizobium loti. Classification (NCBI taxonomy): domain Bacteria; kingdom Pseudomonadati; phylum Pseudomonadota; class Alphaproteobacteria; order Hyphomicrobiales; family Phyllobacteriaceae; genus Mesorhizobium; species Mesorhizobium loti. The sequence goes on from AP017607.1 coordinate 24,211, forward strand.
CAGGCGCCCGTGTGATCCTAGCGGAGGAGGATTTCCGCCTGGGCGGGCGGCTGTTGTGCGAGACAGAAACACTGGGCGAGGCCCCGGTCGCCGATTGGATTTCGGCGGTGGAGTCAGAATTCGAGAGCCTGCCGCGTCTTCGGGTGATGAGCCGCACCACGGTTTTCGGCGTCTATGACCACGGCATCTATGGCGCGGTGGAAAGGGTTACGGATCATCTCGCGGAGCCGGGTGACCGCGTCCGCCAGACACTTTGGCGCATCACGGCGAAACGTGCTGTCTTGGCTGCAGGCGCGATAGAGCGACCCATCGCCTTTGCGGACAATGATCGTCCTGGCATCATGTTGGCCGGCGCGATGCGGGCTTACGCGAACCGCTGGGCGGCCTGCCCATCCGAAAAGGTCGCCGTCTTTACCAACAACGAGAACGGTCACCGTACCGCGCGCGATCTCGCCGCCAAGGGTGTCCAGATCGCCGCGGTCATCGACGTGCGCCCGGAGGCCAAGGCTCGTGGTGACTACCGATTGATCGCGGGGGGCCTGGTGACTGGCTCGCGCGGCCGACTTGGCTTGACGTCGATTGAGGTTCAGACAAACGGCAGGTCCGAATGGATCGATTGCGGCGCCCTTGGGGTCGCGGGCGGCTGGAACCCGAACGTACATCTGGCTTCGCACCATGGGGGTAAACCGACCTGGAATGAGCTGCTGCTGGCGTTCCAGCCGGGCGAGAACGGGCCTTCCGGCTTGCTTGTGGCGGGCGCTGCTGCGGGTCGCTTTTCGACCGCAGCAGCGCTACGTTCTGGTGCTGAAACGGCGAAATGTGCGTTGGAGGACATCGGGATAGCAACAATATTGCCTAGTTTGCCGTGCCCGGAGGAGGACGCATATACCATTGCGCCGGTGTTTCACGTGCCGGGCAGGAAACGCTCATGGGTCGATTTCCAGAACGACGTGACGGTAAAGGACATCAAGCTAGCGCATGTTGAGAACATGCGGTCGGTAGAGCATCTGAAACGCTACACTACCTTAGGCATGGCGACGGATCAGGGCAAGACCGCCAATGTGACCGGGCTCGCGGTAATGGCGGAGCTCACTGGAAAAACAATCCGGGAAACCGGAACTACAATCTTCCGCCCCCCCTATACTCCCGTGGCACTGGCGGTCCTGGGGGGCGGAGATATAGGGCCGCATTTCCACCCTCCCCGCTTGACGCCGACCCATCGCTGGGCCGAAGCCCAAGGCGCGGTATTTGACGAGTCCAGCCCCTGGCGGCGAGCCGATTATTTTCGCCGTAAGGGGGAAACGCACTGGCGCCAGAGTGTAGATCGCGAGGCCCAGGCCGTGCGTAGCGCGGTCGGCTTGTGTGACGTCTCCACGCTCGGAAAGATCGACGTGCAGGGCACCGATGCGGGGCATTTTCTCGATCGTCTATACAGCAACATGATGTCGACGCTGAAGGTCGGCCGCGTTCGCTATGGGCTGATGCTGCGCGAGGACGGCTTTGCCTATGACGATGGTACCTGCGCGCGACTCGCCGATGACCATTATGTGGTCACCACAACGACGGGCAATGCGGGCCTGGTTTACCGAAATATGAATTTCGCCCGGCAATGCCTCTGGCCCGACTTCGACGTACAGCTCATCTCCACGACCGAGGCATGGGCGCAGATTGCAGTTGCGGGGCCGAGTTCGCGCGCGCTACTCGCCCGAATCGTCGACGGGTTCGATCTGTCGAACGAGCCGTTTGCCTTTATGGCTTGCGCGGAACTAACCGTTTGCGGCGGTCTGCGGGCGCGGCTCTTCCGCGTCTCCTTCGCGGGAGAACTGGGCTACGAGATCGCGGTTCCCACTCGCTACGGGCATCCGCTGATGAAACGGCTGATGGAGATTGGTGTTGATCTAGGAGTGACGCCTTTCGGAGTAGAAGCGCTATCTGTCCTAGGAATGGAAAAGGGTCACGTCGGTGGAGCCCAGCTTAACGGCCAAACCACCGCCGAAATGCTCGGGCTCGGCAAAATGGTGTCGCAGAAGAAAGACGCAATCGGCGCGATCATGTCTCGTCGCGAGGGGCTGGCGGGAGATAAGCGCCGGCTGGTAGGTCTTCAGCCGGTCGAGCCTGGGAGCAAGATCGTTGTCGGCTCACATCTCTTCGCCGAGGGGGCAGCATTGAACCATGATACCGATCAGGGCTGGATCACGTCTGCCTGCTATTCGCCCCATGTCGGGTCAATGATCGGGCTGGCTTTCCTTGAGAATGGCTATGAACGGTTGGACGAAGTGATCGTGGCTGCGAACCCGGTCGAAGGAGAAAGTGCACGCCTGCGCGTCGTATCGGCGCAGTTCGTTGATGCTGAAGGAGTACGCCTGCGTGGCTAACCTGAAACCGCTCATGGCGCTAGGTGCCGAAAAGCCTCGTTCCGCATCGTTTGCAACGTTGGAGATTCGTGAGAACGAGAATCTGGCGCTTGCCTCTCTTGCGCTACGCAGGGTAGCCGTTGAGCCTCAGCCGTTCGGTTTGAATTTGCCGGGGCCGGGCTGCTGGGTAGCAGATCAGGAAGTGGCAGCCTTCTGGACTGGACCGGGTCAGTGGATGGTTGAGGCCGAAGGCCGCGCCGAAGACGACTTTGCCGCAGATCTGAAAGAGGCCGCCCGCGGCTGCTCGGTGACCGAGCAAACTGGTGGGTGGGTTGCTGTCGAAATTTTATCTCGGGCCGGCACAGGTCCCCTCGACGCATTGCTGGCGAAGCTAATCAACATCGATCTTGCGGATTTCGGTCCTGGCCGCGCGACGCGTACAGTCCTTGACCACATGACCTGTTTCGTAATCCGCCGCAGCGAAACCCATGTCGCCGTGCTTGGCGCGCGCTCGTTTGGCGCTTCGCTCTGGCACACGCTAGAAATTGCCTCAAGGAGGATAGAGTAAGAGGTAGCTTGGTGTAGGCTTTCCAATTCGCCGAATGCTTGCCAAGCCAGAAAGGTCTGGGACGTTTCATGCACTTTATAGCAACCGCATTTTTGCGGATGACAGCGCCAGGCCTCCCTCGCGAGTGCCACGGCGTCTCATGTCGCCTTGCGATCTCCAGGATCCGCGGCTCCTTGTTTGAGGGGCCAACAGCAACGTGTCCGCTTGACGTTTGGCTGGCGCTGAAGCGTTCGAAGCCGTGTCCGGATCGCCAGGATACTCGGCTGCAGCCGTGACAAGTTCGCTGTCGGGCGTCAAAGTTCCGTAGCCGGGCATGTGCGTGTGAGCAATCGTCACCAGCGAAACTTCGTACTTTGAGCGCCGATTTCAAATCGGGCCTACTTCTGCAACCGAATTTCAACAGGCGCCAAGTTTTGACGGAAACGCGTCTTGTTTCGATATTAGCGTATGAGGGTCGACTGAATCATCGATCATAACAAACTGGCACTAACTTTGGACGGAGCTCAGAACAGTGACTGAGGCAGCGAATAACAGGATGGATTTCCCATTCGAGGAGTATCGTGCACGGTTGAACCGTACGCAGGAGGAAATGGCGAAGTACGATCTTCCTGTCCTATTGCTGCACCAACCAGAAAACATCAACTATCTTACCGGTTTGGATGACGTTATGTACGTCTCCTATCTTGCCTTAGTTGTTCCTAGCCGCGGAAACCCGGTGCTTGTCATTCGCGACATGGAAGTTCCGGCAGCACAAAACACCTCGTGGATCAAAGACTGCGTGGTATATCCAGATGCTGCTATCGATCCGCTCCGTGTTTCTCTCGACGCAGCACACAAGGCCCTACATGGCCTAGGTTTGGCGGGCGGACGGATTGGTCTGGATGACCACTCGTGGTTCTTGACCGCAGAACGTTGGAAAATGCTTCAAACGGTGCTGCCTCATGCAAATTTAGTCGCAGAACCGCTGATTGTCGACCACCTCCGCCTCATCAAGTCACAGCGGGAAATAGATTATCTACGTGGCGCTGCTCGCAGCGTTGACGCGGGGATGCGAGTGGGTCTTGATGCGATCAAGGGCGGCGTGTCGGAGCGAGAGCTGGCTGTCGCAGTCTATAGCGAATTGACACGCGCTTGCACACAGGTGCCAGACGGCTGTCAAATCACCTCTGGTGATCGAACAAATCTCATACACGGGTGGTCCACTGACCGACGCTTGGAACGCGGCGATCCTGTTTATTTTGAGCTCAACGGAATTCACAAAGGATACTGGGCGCGCTTGATGCGTACTGCGGTCGTGGGTCCCGCGACTGCGCATCAGCGCCATATAGCGGAGAAAATCATCGGCATTCAAGACGAGGCCATCGCGCTGATGCGCCCGGGCGTACCGGCCAGCGTAGTCGATCAAGCTTGTCGCGAACCGATCTTAGCGGCGGGTCTTCGCCAGACCTACACCAACCGTACTGGCTATTCGCTGGGGCTCAATCAACGGCCCTCCACCGCCGAATTGATCCGAGACTTCCTGCCGGATGTGAAATGGGTGCTGCAGCCCGGAATGGTGTTCCATATGGTGGCGATCGCCGGCGGCATGGGTTTCAGCGAGACTGTGCTGGTAACGGAGGATGGGCCTGAACGCCTGACGGGCTTGGACCGTAGACTTTTTGAGAGCGCCTGACGGCTTACCCTGGGGAAAAAAATGCGACCACTCGTTGGAATTGTCAGCAACTTTGAAGTCGAGAAGAAGGGTTACTTTTGCTTAGAAAATTATGTTCGTGCGATCGAGCAATCCGGAGCGCTTCCAATCATCCTTCCTTATGTTAGTGAAGGCGATGTTGGGCAGTTGCTCGACACGTTGTCGGGAATTGTTCTGTCGGGCGGTGGGGACTTTCCAACCGAGTTGTACGGTGCGGATCCACACCCAACTGTACAGCGAATGATCCCCGAGCGTGATCGATTCGAATTCGCTCTCGCCCGGGCAGCGTTTGAACGACCGGTGCCGGTACTAGGTATTTGCCGTGGCATGCAGATACTGAATGTTGTCGCGGGAGGAACTATCTATCCCCATACTCAGGCAGCTCTCCCTGAAGTCGGCGACCATCGTGATGGGACCCCGCTTGAACAGACAGTCCATGGGATCAACATTGAACCAAATACATACCTGTCGAGACTTGTCGAAAGCCAAAATTTGTCATTCCGGGTCAACAGCTCGCATCACCAGGCTATTGACATGCTGGCACCTGGTTTCGTCGTTTCGGCACGAGCTGACGATGGGATCGTCGAGGCAATCGAGGCGCCGGATCGGCCCTTTGTCGTCGGTGTGCAGTGGCATCCAGAGGCGATGTTCGACAGTGAGCCTGCGTGCCGATCACTGATTCAGAACTTCGCCAAAGCTTGCGGGGTCAAGTCACACCCATAGGCCAAAGACCAGTATTATCGCCGTTTCACTATAACGATGGGTAGTCCAATTTGTAAAACGTCCAGCTTCCTTTAGGCGGGCAGCCCGCTTACTGACATCAATAGCCGTGCGATTAATGACTATGGGTTGCGCGCAAGAACTTTTGCCGCGATAGACCGCGACACGGTCAGGGTAATTCCTGGCAGTACGCAAAGCATTGTCGCGAGATTCAACGCCTTCTCCTAAATCCTGGCGTATCGATTCCTAGGCCGATAAAGCCACCAGTCCGGACTAGTCAAAGACGGTGGGATGAACGGCCCGATACTCCTCCCATAGGATCAACAGCGTCACGCCCGGCTTCTTCATTTCGACGGCCAGCGCGCCCCAGTCAGGCTCGGTGCGTCGGCGCATCCCTTGGCGACGCCCTGACGGGATAAGAGCCGATGTTCGAGAACATCGTCAGTCAGCTCCGCCGGCAACGGCCAGGAAAGACCGGCGGCACTCGCTCGTTCTATGTTCTCCTGCACCGTACTGCGGGCAATCCCAAGCATGGTGGAAATCGCGAACGCTTTTACCGTCCGCGCTTAGGCGAAGCAGTTGTCTCAATTGTCTCATGGTCAGCCTTCTTCTCTTCGGCATGCATCTCTCCTCTGCCGTTGCATGCCCAGGTTGCTGACCCAAAGGCACTATCCAGGCTTCAAAACTGTCCGGTATTTAATCGGAATCGCGTCCGGGTAATTCTCGGAATGCCGTCCGGTAAATCGTCGGAATTCGCCCTGACAAAGGGCGTGGGTAATTACCTTTCAGTTTTGGTGAAAAGCTGGACGTGGTGGAGAGAGATCTCGGTCGGCAATACAAGGGCGTGTGGGGACTCTGACGCATCGGTCGCGGCTCCAAGTGTGCGCGCACATCCTGGACTCGACCAGCTTATGAAGCTTGGTCATCATACACCTGGGGCTGCTAGCTTGGGTAACGCCTGTCCGTTCGCCAGATGAATGAGGCCGCCGATGCCGGGGTCCCGCAGTGACAGCGGCGCTCCATGCGGTTGAGCATCGAAAAGGCCGATATGAACCGCACGGTGGTTCCCGCCGCTCGCGGAAGCACAAGGTCGCCGATCCTCAGCACGTGGCCGTGATCGGCAAACAACGCGCCCCTCTTGAGGACTTCCCACTGTTCAACGGGGAGGCCGGCTATTGATCTTGACGGCACAAGGCCATGCCGTTGCTTTGGAGCTCGGCCTTAGGGGAAGTGTTGCCAACGACGGGCCGTTGCGTTGACGCGTTAAAGACCCTGGCCGGCAGATTTCGCGCTTCGTGCGGCGCGATCTGATGCGCTCCGCGGAAACACCTCGAGAAATGGGACGCGGACACGAAGCCGCATAAAACTGCAATTTCCAGGATCGGCAGTGCAGACTGAGTGAGGAGGAGCTTTGCATGCTCCAATCGCAATTCGAGGAAATAACGGCACGGCGAGCGTCCCAGGTTAGTGCGGAACAGGCGCTCCACCTGCCGTCTCGACAGCCCTGCCGCCGCCGCCAGATCCGCCATGGTAAGCGGGGCAGCCAGGTTGCTCTGCATCAACTCTATGAGTTTCACGACCGTAGGGCTGAGCCAACCATGCTGACGCAGTAGCGGCAGCCGCTGGCGCTCGTCGCCCCTGCGGATACGACCTGCGGTGGCCAGTTCCCCCACACTCACCGCAACAGGCTCGCCGCAATGATGTTTCACGAGCTCGATCATCATATCGAAGGTTGCCGTGCCGCCGGCGCAGCTCCAGATGTTGTTGTCGACCTCGTACACGGTGGCCGCCGCCTCGACCCGCATGAACCGCTCATTGAACCCCGGCAGCAATTCCCAATGGACGGCGCACCTGCGGTCGTTGAGCAAGCCGGCTTTGGCCAGGGCGGCGACACCGTTTCCAAACGCAGCCGTCTCAATCCTGCGCAACCGGCATTCGCGCAACCACGCGCTCAGCGCTTTAGTCTCCCGCCCCTCATCAGGCTCATCACCGCAGACGAAAGCCAACTCGGGGCGTTCAGGCTGCATCAGGTATCTGCGCTCCCGAGCCAGGTCCGCATCAGCCGCCACCGCAATGCCACAGCTTGCCCGAACGGCTTCGCCCAAGTGAGACACGATACGCCAGCGAAAGGCTTCCCGCCTGGCCGCCGTGTTGGCGAGCCGCAAAACGTCTAGGACCGATGACAAGGCGAGAAGTTCGAAGCCGGGCGCTAGATAAAGCGCAACCATGATCGGCTCGGTGGAAGGAACGGACTCCCAGGCGTCCCTGTGCCAGTGTTGACCCATTTCAGACACTTCGCCTTGTTCCCCTAGCGACGCGGCATAACCAGCCCACACGGGACACATCCGCGCCCTCGTCTTGTGCCGCAGCGCCGTGACAAACGGTGCAAGCCAGCGAGCGAGATCGGCCCTCTATAAGCCCCACCTCCCATGAATCGCGCAAACCTTCGCCTGGGAAGCACAAGAAATCTCCCGCCGCTGAAATCTGCCAAAGTAGTATTTAAGGTTCGACGAACCGCATTTCAGTAATTTACCAGGAGGTCGCGTGACATGTTGCTCAGCGACCTCGCACCGTTCTCGGTGACGCGGACAGTCTCACTGAAGATGTATCCGTCATGCTTCTCCCAAATGCCGACAAGGACATGAAAGGTCATGTTAGGTTCGATAACGGTGTGATCGTCGGGATTGAAGCTGAGATCAGAACCCCAGTCGATACCAGTGGAGTAACCGCTCCTGGACTCTTTACGTACGCCATAGGGTTCGAACGCCCGCTGAAACGCAGCCGAAACATCGGAGCACTTCACTCCTGGCCGAATTGCGTCGAACTCCGCGAGGAAGCCGTCCAGCGCCGCTCGATGTAAGTGCTGCGCGCGCGCGCTCGGCTCACCCAAAAAGATCGTCCTTGACAAGGCACAGACGTAACGGTGTCGGAATGCACCAATCTCAAAATTGGTCTGACAACCCATCTTGTAGCTGGCATCAGACCACTTGAGATGGGGTGCATTGGCTGGGGAGCCCACCGGCATCGTAAGAGCACCATAGCAAGGCCCGCCAGGAAATTCTGGGGTCCCTTTAATGAGAGCACTTTGTACGGCGGCAGCTACGTCACACTCACGCGCGCCCACAGCAATCTCAAGCCGGCCAGCTTGCAAGGCCCTATCTGCAATCTTCCCAGCCTGTTCCATGAAGGCGAGTTCAGCTGGCGACTTTACTCGTTGCAACGTGGCAATCATGCCGTCGGCATCGATGGCGTTCGACATGTCCAAATTGTTGGCAAGCGCGGCATAAGCTTTCGTCCCAAGTATTTTGGCCCCCATTTCAACGCCGATTCGATTGGACTTAGAACGCTCCTTGATTAGATCGGCTATCGGTTCCCATGGCGTGCGCTTGCTCGAACCAATGTATCTTTCCGGGTAACTCAGGATGCGCGATTCCGGCAGATACGATGTCTGATATGCGCAAAGCGTATCGATCTCTCGCAGGATCAGCCACGGATCTTCTTCATCTTGACATACAAGAGCAAGTTGCGGAACATAGTCGGAATACCCTTCATACCCTGTATGATAGTTAATATTTGACTCATTGAGTATAAGCATTGCGTCGACGCCACGATCCGTCATCTGCTGACGAAGTCGTTTGGCTCGTTCACGATATTCCTGCTGACTGAATGCGGGCATATGGGATCTCCTATTTTGGCAATTAGGTTTGGACAGCAAGCTCATTTGTTTATGATCAATCGAGTGGCTTTATAAATTCGATTTGCTTCTTTGTTGCCAAATAATTGGTCTAATTGCATTTTGATACTGGCCTATCTCGATACCGTAACCTGTACTAAAACCTCAAGCTTTTGAATTTTGTACAGGCCAACTTTTGGATTAGGCATCGGCAGACAATCAGTGTGAGCTTCTGTTGCAACGCCATTGGAGAATGAGGCACTGCAGTTAGCCGTGCTCTTCGTGTGCCCGTTTTCAAACCACCGATAGATCTAGTGCGACAAGATTTGGCTCAGGAATAGCTTGGTCCGTTCGTGCTGGGGGTTGGTGAAGAAGTCGTTCGGTTTGCCCTCCTCCACGATGTGGCCCAAATCCATAAAAATAACTCTGTCGGCGACTGCGCGAGCGAAGCCCATCTCATGGGTGACGCAGACCATGGTCATGCCATCGCGCGCTAAACTCGTCATGGTTTCCAGCACTTCCGAAACCATCTCCGGATCGAGTGCCGAGGTCGGTTCGTCAAACAGCATAACCGCGGGCTCCATGCACAGCGAACGGGCAATGGCAACACGCTGCTGCTGTCCGCCGGACAGCTGAACGGGGTATTTGTTCGCCTGTTCTGGGATACGCACGCGCTCTAGGAACTTTAACGCGGTCCTCTTGGCCTCGGCTTCGCGCACTCCCTTGATCCACATTGGACCCGCCATGCAGTTCATCAGCACGGTCATATGGGGAAAGAGATTGAAGTGCTGGAACACCATCCCAACATTCTTGCGAACTTCAGTCACGTCGCGCATTTTGTTGTGCAATCTGATCCCGTTGACGGTGATCTCGCCCTCTTGGTGCGCTTCGAGTCGGTTGAAGCAGCGGATTAGCGTCGACTTCCCGGACCCCGAGGGGCCACAGATAACGATGCGTTCGCCTTTGCGGACGGTTAGATTGACATCAGTCAATGCTTTGAAGGTGCCGTACCATTTGGAGACGTTCGTCGCTTCGATAATTTTCTCCGCACTCATTTGCACCGGCTTCTGACTGGAAGACTCCTGGGATGAAAGTGCCGCGCGCCGCATACTGCCAATCGCTTGCGAGGAATCGCTTACATCATGGCCTTTCAAGTGACTTATCTTGCTAGCAGTCATCGCACTTTACTCCTTGCGAGGTGGCGCTCTAGCCGTGATTGAGCCACTTCGAGGCAGGCAGACATGATCCAATAGATCATTGCCGCCGTGATCAGCATCTCCATATGATGGAAGGTCGGCTGCCCGATTGTACGCGCCAGAAATGTCAGCTCCCACACGCCGAGGACCGAAACGAGTGAGCTGTCTTTCAGCATTGCGATGAACGTGTTTCCCATGGGTGGAATGATGACGGGCAGCGCCTGCGGCAGGATGATCCTGCGCATGGTAAGACCGAAGCCGAAGCCGATGGAACGCGACGCTTCCCATTGGCCACGGTCGATGCTCTGGATACCGGCGCGGAAAATTTCCGTCATATAGGCGCCGACGCAAAGCGACAATGCCAATATGCCGGAAGGAACGGCATTGATCACGATACCCAGCTGCGGCAGCCCTAAATATATCAGGTAAATCTGTATGAGAAGCGGCAGACCTCGGAAAAACGAGGTGTAAAAACTGGCAATGGCATACGCGAAGCCATTGCTCGAAAGCTTTGCTATCGCTGCGATGATCGCTATAAATGATGCGAAAATAAGTGAAACTGCCGAAACATAGATCGTGGTGACTACACCCTGCGTAATCAGGTAGGGGAGATTCTCCCAGATGAACGGCATGCTTAGGTTAAATGCTTTGAAGAAGGCAAGAAACAGCAGCAGCAGTTCGACCCATACAATTGCAATCTGCGCCTTCAAGGGGGCAAACCCGATCAGCACTATATTGAGGCAGAACATCACTGCGATCACAAAGGCGATTGCGGCACGTCCATAGAGGCCGCTCTGGAGCGGATCGCCGATCACCGGTCGCATAAGCTCACCGAAGGTGGTGCCCGCTAGGTTGAACATGAAAAAAACCGCGAGCACGACGCCGAAGATCGAGGCAACAAACCAAGGCCTGTGGACAAGTACCTCGGATTCGACTGTATCCTGGTAAAGCATGAGATATCCTCCTACAAGGCGGCTCGGTCTGAACCGAGCCGCCAAACTTGACGAAGCTACTACTTGTCGACGGTGAAATCCGATCCGTACCATTTCATAGAAATCTTCGACAGCGTGCCGTCATCCTTCATGCCTTTGATGGCGGCGGCTACCTTATCACTAAACTCCTTGTCGCCCTTCATCATAGGAATAGCGGCGGGGGAGGACATGAGCGCACCGAGCACCTTAAACGGATATCCCGATTTGATCGCGGTTTCCACAAAGGGTCCGCTCGTAATCACAGCGTTCAGACGGGCGCCATCGCCTAAACGCAGATCGTCAAAGGCAACATTGGCGTTCGCGTACGATTTGACCTGACCGGCTTTGAATTTGTATTCGATCGGCTTCGCGCCAACCCAGTTTGGCGTTAGTTTTTGATTGGCGTACTGCTCTTCGGTCGTATTGGTAGTAACGCCAATAATTGCCCCATTCAGGTCTGAAAGATCTTTCGCTTTACTATCCTTATGCACCACCGCAACCGTCGTATCGTAGTAGTAATTCGGTGAAAAATCGAACTTCTCACCACGTTCTTTTGTTGGGGTCATTTGGCCCATGCCAATGTCCCAACGGCCTTGCCAATTGCCTGCCACTATAAGGTCCCAGCCTGGCGTTACAAATTCAACGTTCACACCGAGGTATTTCGCAATCCCCTTGGCCACATCAATGTCATATCCCTCCAACTCGTGGTTCGCATTCAGGGAAGATATTGGACCCCAATCGGTGCCTACAGCAACTTTGATCGTCTTAGCATCGAGGACGCGCTGAAGTACCTCTCCGGCATACGCCGAGGGGCTGGACGCAATCGCCGCAGTAGCTATTGACACAGCTGTGATGATTGTCTTGATCTTATTCATAGTACATTCCCCTATTCAGGTTGGTTAGACTTCCTTTGTACGACACTCTATCGTACCTCTCATTCAGAGCCGCTGGCTTTTGCCAGCTGCGGACTCAGAATTGTTTCGACCAGGTTGACCCAGTAGCCGATGCCGTACGGCAACGCTTCGTCATTGAAATCATAGGCGGGATCGTGCACGTATGCTGTCGGGCCGTTTCCAAGCCGTATGTAAGCTCCCGGACACGCTTCAAGCATGTAGGCAAAGTCTTCTGATCCCATCGAAGGTCTCGCGTTCGAATCTACTGCTTCGTGCCCGACTAGACCTCGAGCGGCAGACACGGCAAAATTAGTCCCTTCCGCGTGGTTGAACATGAGTGGCTCAAGGCGACGGTGGGTAAACTCGATTTCAGCATCGAAACCCGAAGCGATACCTTCAGCGCATGACCTGATGTGCTTCTCCGCAAAGTCGCGCAGAGTGGATTTGAGGGTGCGAACGGTTCCCGATATTTGTACAAAGTCGGGGATGACGTTATATGCCGTCCCAGCATTCAGCTTTGTGACCGATATCACGAGTGCTTCTTGGGAGTCGGTTTTGCGAGACACTAATGTTTGGAGTCCGATGATGATTTGAGCCGCGATGACGATGGGATCGTTGGTCAGATGCGGTTTAGCCGCATGACCGCCCTTGCCTTTTACGATGATGTCAAACTCATCGAGCGCCGATGAGATCGCCCCATCGCAGATTGCGAATTCTCCGACTGCCATGCCTGGCCAATTGTGCATGCTAAAGATTTGGGAGATTCCAAACCGGTCCATGATCCCTTCTTGGACCATTGTGAGAGCGCCACGGCCATCTTCTTCTGCAGGCTGAAATATAAGGGCTACCACCCCTTTAAAATTCCGCGTGGCGGCCAGGTACTTCGCGGCGCCCAGCAGCATCGCCGTATGACCGTCATGGCCGCATCCATGCATAAGGCCCGGAATTTCCGAAGCCCAAGGTTTGTTTGATGCCTCAGGTATCGGGAGAGCATCCATGTCTGCTCGCAGTCCAATGGTAGGACCTTCTCCCAGCTCGCCTTGGATCAAGGCGACGATTCCAGTCTCTGCTATACCCGTTTCGATATTATTGATGCCAAATGACGCCAGCTTTTTAGTAACGAAATTGGCTGTGTTGTATAGCTTGTAATTCAGCTCCGGACGCCTGTGGAGATAGTGGCGCCACTCTGTTGCCTCGTTCTTTAGATCCTGGAATTCTTCGATGCGATGCATGATGTCGCCCTTCCGGTCAAATTCTTAATCTGGTCGAAGTTCGATTCACCATTTCCTGCGGGATTAGCATTCGTCAGCAAGTGCCCAATTTGAAATACGCCCTCCCGGCTCGGAGTATCTTGTCTCAGGCGGCGTCAGCGATGCGAATAGGGAAGAGGATTCGGCGTTATGAAGATGAGTAACGGCTGTCACAATCTCATCCTGCCATTGGGCAGTAACGGAGCCTCGGGCAATATTCTTGAATTTTTCCAAGATCTGGTCGCTTGACAGCGGATTGGCTACGTCACCGAGCGGATGCCGGACAACCATCTCTTCGGGGCCATCACCTTGATCCAATATTACACGTGCCGGGGTTAGAGCTGGGAAGGCGTTGGTAAATTCGGGAGATGGCACTAGCTCAATGCGAGCTGCTAATTTGAGGATCTCCGGATCCCGAAAATGCTGTGACTGGACCGGCTGCAAAGCAGCGCGTCCATACAGCGCGGCAATCGCGCAATTAAAATAGAAACTGTACTGGCCGCCCTCAAATGTGCTAGGCGCACGCTCGTTCGCTAGCCGCATCGCATGTGGAAATGTTTCAATGCGTAGCTTAAGGATTGGTTGACCCGCTTTCCGCATAGAAAGGATCGCGTCAATTGCACCATGCATGTAGCGGCAGCAAGCGTACGGCTTGAGATAGCACTTCTGTACTTCCCAAGAAGAACCCAGACTCCCCGTTAGCGAGTTCCGAGTAAACCTGTCAGCATCATCTAGAAGCTCAACCGGCCCTTTTGCACCAGCCTGTGCTCGGTAAGCGGCTGTTATCCCCGCTACCACGGCGGGCGGAATGCCTTCCTTGATACTGCTGCCGTCAAACTTAGAAGCGGCGTTGAGAAAGACAATCGGCCCTTCACAGCCAGCGATTGCAAGAGCGTGGGCTGTTTGCTCGGCGTTTAAACCGAGTAGTCGCGAAGCCGCAGCAGCAGCCCCAAAATTTACCCATCGCCCGCTTGAGTGCATTTCGACCGTTTCCACGGGACGGCAACTCGCGACCCGAAGACCAACTTCGTAACCCAATGCGATTGCGGCCATTACCTCAGATCCGGAAGCGCCTGCCGCCTGCGCGACAGCCAAGGCTGCGGGGATGATCCCGGCTCCAGGATGGCCCCCCGCTCCTCGGTGGCCGTCGTCTATGTCCAGAGCGCTAGCCGCCGCGCTATTTGACATCGCGGCACCGACCACGCTGGTTCGCATTCCCGTTAACCAGACGTCTATCTCGCCTTCACCATACGATTCTAGCACAGCCGTTCTGGCGGCTTTAGCCAACGGTGTATTGAGACCTGCTGCCGCAGCCCCGAGAAGATCCAAGATTAGTACAGAGATCTTCTCTTGCCCGGCCGCGAGAATCGTTTCGGCTGGGAAAGTGCTTACGAACGCAGCGAGTTCGTCGATTGCATGCATCCTAATCTTCCCTCGCATCAAGAAGTTGGGCTGATGAATGGCACGTGACCGAGTTGCAGGATGCACGTGGGACCGCCCTAGGCACTGAGCCAGCCGACTTGGGTCCTTTGGCTGCACCGCTTGGCACCCTCTTACTAAGGGCCAAAGCTGGTTGCGCGTCAAATCCGTTCTGGTTATTGGAACAAAAATCCTTGCAAATTCTAATTATCAGAAATCTGACTGCGCCAGGCGGGGTTTTAGATTCGTCATCAAACGCAGCCCGCGCTCTTGAAATTCTTTTGGCTTTGGGGGAAGCGGACGCCGATGGGCTGCCGCTAGGCGAGATTGCAATCAGGGTGGGTGAGGCAAAACCTGCAGTTCATCGCAGTCTCGCGTCACTGCCGCTAAAGGGCTTTGCTGAGCCAACAGGGCGCCACGGACATCTTGGCTCGGGCTAGGTGGTCGTGTCCCCATGGGGGTTGCGGCGGGCAGCGTAGCGCTTCTGTCGATGCTTCCTTCCGCCGACTATAAGCAGCTTTGAAGCGAACGCTGAGCGTTACAGCATCCCTCGGGTCAACACGTCGACGCCGCCGTCGTACTCGCTCAAGGTCGAGATGCCCAAATCGTCATCGTTGCAGGCGGAGAGATTGGGCGCCTCAACCGCGCAGGCAGCTAATGATCGGTTCAAACGCACGCTGACTATGGACGGGTGATCAGTTGGCTCCGGCTTAGAATTCTAGCGACCGGCCGATTCAATTGAAATCCGAGATCCTGGACAGGACGCTGATAGCCTACGCCATCAGCTCCTGTCGCCGTACACAGCCACTGGTTCGCCGAGTCTACCCGGCAAGGGTTCTTGACCAAGCCCCGGCCGATCCGAGACCTCCACTACTGCTCCGCCCCCCTTAACTCGGATGGGCTCATCTGTTAATGGATCGCTCCAAGTCAATGGGTCGTAGACAGAATGGCGGAACTCCTTCGGGGTGGATTGCCCGAGATGGAAAATCGCCGCCTGTACTAGCCCGCTTCCCCCTATGTCTTGGATGGTCATCGGCAGCCCTGCCGTCACGCACATATCGCGGGCGCGGCGCGCCTTTGTCAGGCCACCTACTCTTGAGATCTTGATATTGATCAAATCCGCTGCGCTGTCAGCGATGATCCGCAATACCATTTCAGGCGAGTCGATTATTTCGTCAAGGATCATCGGATGATCGGTCCGACGTCTCACCGCAAGGCAATCTTCGTACGAAGCACACGGCTGCTCTATGTAGACATCCAGATCGCGAATTTGTCGCATCACTCGCAGAGCCTAATCCCGCGTCCAACCCCGATTGCAGTCGAAGTAATAGTCCTCATTGGGTTGGGCATGCTCCATAATTGCCCGTATCCTCGACACATCTCCCGCGACATCACCGCCCAACTTCACTGACAAACGCCGGTAGCCTTTCTCGCGGAAGTTGGCGGTTGCTGCTAACATCTCCTCGATCAACCCTGCGCCAGGATCTGCCATAAGGTCTAATCCACCTTCGAATCTTCCGCCAAGAAGATCGCAAAGAGGCATTCCCGTTGCTTTGCCGAGGATGTCCCAACAAGCGACATCTATCGCCGACTTCGCATATGGATGGCCGTATAATATATGGTCCATTAAATAGTTGATTCGATCGATTTGGAGCGGATTCTCCCCAATGAGGTGAGGAGCTAACTCATCAATGCCTGCCCTCACCCCCTTTTCGAAAGCCGGCAGATAATTCGCTCCCAACGTACCAACTTCGCCCCATCCGACGATAGATGCGTCAGTCTCGATTGATACGATGATGTTTTCGGCAGATGTCCAAGTCCGACCACGCGATAGGCTGTAGCTCTGCGGAAAAGTCCTTACAATCTTAAAAACTGATATGCGTTTTATCTTCATAGGCTTCTCCTATGTCCCTCCGGCGGCAAGAATTTAGCCTAGAGATCGCTTGCAAACTGCGCGACATCGTTGATTGAATACATGTACGACCGCCCCTCACGCCAAGGCAGAGGATCGCGTGCCCATAGCAAGCGACGAAGTTTGGCACCACGTCGATTCTTTTCTTGTTGTTGAAACAATTATATCCTATCCATTCTAAATATTAGAAAACGGGGGGTATCGAATTGGCCTTGAATTCGTCATCAAACGCAGCCCGCGCTCTTGAAATTCTTTTGGCTTTGGGGGAAGCGGACGCCGATGGGCTGCCGCTAGGCGAGATTGCAATCAGGGTGGGTGAGGCAAAACCTGCAGTTCATCGCAGTCTCGCGTCACTGCTTCTAAAGGGCTTTGCTGAGCCAACAGGGCGCCACGGACATTATCGACTCGGCCCAGCGATAACCATGCTGGCTCGTCGGCAAGCCCGATTGGAACCCGTGATCGCACGACATCGTCCTGGAATGACAGAGTTCGCAAGACGCAGGGGCTATACAGTCTATATGATGGTCCAGGCTGGCGTTGATGCAGTCTGCGCCGAGATGGTGAGCCCTTCCCCGCAGCAGCAACTTTGGCTCGGGCTAGGTGGTCGTGTCCCCATGGGGGTTGCGGCGGGCAGCGTAGCGCTTCTGTCGATGCTTCCTTCCGCCGACTATAAGCAGCTTATTGAAGCGAACGCTGAGCGCTACATCACGCATCCCTCGGTTCAACACGTCGACGCCGCCGTCGTACTCGCTCAAGTTCGAGATGCCCAACGCCGAGGCTATGCAATCAACATGGGCTATTACCATCCTGGAGAGGGCGGTATAGGTTTGCCTCTTCTTAGTACGAGCCCCTACGAGATGAACGTCGCCATTTCGTTCACCCTTGCCTTAGAGATGATGACAGACACCTTCATGACAAGCATCGTTTCGGAACTCAAAGACTGTCTCGTCGCAAACTAGCGATGGCAAGCCCGAACCTATAAACAACAGCGATTAGTCAACAACGGAGGGAGGGCCGAGACATCGATTGTATGAACCTCTGATTTACCCGTCGCAAAAGTCATTGCTAGTCGGCTCCGCGATTGGCCTGCATTCGATCAAAAGCCCGCCTACACAGAGTGTCATTACCGCTTTTTATTGCGGCGCGTTTCTTGGAAAGGATCGACGCCACGCGCACTTCCGTGCCGCCGCGGCCATCGAGGTCTCAGCAGAGGGCGGCGCTCAGAAAAGCAACTCGTCCCACAGGCTCTGCCCAAAGCCGCGCAGCACGACCAGCTCGAATCGATCCGCTGCGCAGCGCGTCATGTGCACGGAGATATGTCCCATCATCGTCATCGCGGACTGACCGATGGCCATACCTTCGAAATCGACGGCCGTGCCCCTTGCCAGCACGGACGTGACCTCTTGGCCCGAGATTTCGATGCGGATACGTCCATGGGTTTGATCGACCGCAAAGGCGTGTGAAGTAGCGAGCTTTTCAAACGCTGCCTGCAGGTCGACGGGAGACGTCGGCTCATCCCTGACGACCAGCCATTGGCCGGGGCCGAAGTGGCGGATCCTGTTGGCCTCGTTACCGAACAGGCCTTGCAGCGTGGCCGTGAGATCCTCTGCGCCGGGCTTGCCGAGTATGTGGATCAGAGTGCCCTCGGGCATCGCCTTCATGGCGAAGGCGTCGGAGCTCCGCACTGGTTTGGTGCTGATCGCCGGACGGTGGATGAGTTCGAAATCAGACATGGAGCTTCTCGTTTGCTGGATCGAAGAAGACCGGATTGCAGAGACGTGCGGCGGTGAATTCTTTGCTCAGGCCGTTCCACGCCACCACCTCTTCGCCATGCCTGGCATGGCCTCGCTTCACCAGCGCCAACCCAATGGTCGAACCGACATGCGGTGAAAAGGCACTCGACGAGACATAGCCCTGGTCGTTCTCGAGTGTCGGCGCGGCGTCCTTGGCGAGGATATGCGAGCCGGTTCGGAACGTGTTCGCGGGATCGAGCGGCATGACGCCGACAAGGCTCGGGCGATCCTCCGCCACCAGTCCCTCGCGGCCGAGCATCGCCTTGCCGATGAAATCCGGCTTGGCTGTAGACACCATCTTTGCGAAGCCCAGATCGGACGGGATCACCGTGCCGTTGATCTCGTTATGCGTCACATGCCCCTTCTCGATGCGCAGTACGCTGAGCGCCTCGACGCCATAGGGCTGGATGCCATGTTCCTTGCCTGACTGGAGAACGGCGTCGGCGACGCTCTCGCCATAACCGGCCGGCACGGCAAGCTCATAGGCCAGTTCGCCTGAGAAAGAGATACGGAACAGGCGGCCATGCAGCCGGCCGCCGAACAGCGAGACTTCCTTTGCCGCAAGAAAGGGGAAGGCAGCGTCGGAAATATCACCATCGACGATCGCCTGCAGGGTCGCGCGCGCCTTCGGCCCGACCACCGACATTTGTGCCCATTGGTCCGTGACCGAGGCGAGCCGCACGTCGAGCTCCGGCCACAGCACCTGGGCGCAGAATTCGAGATGCGTCATGACGCCGGCGGCGTAGGCCGTGGTCGTCGTCATGAAGAAGCGGTCGTCAGCCAGGCGGCTCGTCGTGCCGTCATCATAGATGAAGCCGTCCTCGCGCAGCATCAGGCCATAGCGCGCCTTGCCGACCGGCAGTTTTAGGAAGGCGTTCGAATAGACCCGATTGAGGAACTCCGCCGCATCCTTGCCGCAGACCTCGATCTTGCCGAGCATGGAGACGTCGCAGATGCCGACATTCTTTCGAACGTTCACGACCTCGCGGTCGACGCTCTGTCGCCAGTTGGTTTCACCCGCGCGCGGGAACCAGGACGAGCGGTACCAGAGGCCGGTCTCGACGAAGACCGCGCCGTGCTTCTTGGCCCAGTCATGTAGAGGCGACTTGCGCACCGGCTGGAAATGATGGCCGTGATGCGGACCGGTCAACGCGCCGAAGCTGATCGGGGTGTAGAAGGGCCGGAAGGTCGTCGTACCGACTTCGGCCGGAGAGACGCCACGCGCTTCGGCCAGCAGGCCAATTGCGTTGACATTGGAGAGCTTGCCCTGGTCGGTGGCCATACCCGACGTGGTGTAGCGCTTGGCAAGTTCGACATCGCCATAGCCTTCCTGCACTGCAAGGCCGAGATCCTTGCGGCCGACATCGTTCTGGAAGTCGACGAAGGCCTTGCCCTTCACGCCCCGGATATTCCAGAGTGGGCGGGCCGGTGGAGCAACGACGTCGCCATCGACAGGACCGGCCTCGAATGGTTGAGCAGCAAATCCGAGCTCTTGGGCGATGGCAGCGGCTCGCGCCGCACCCTCTGCGAAGCTTGCCGACAATCCGGTCGTGCCCGTGGCAGCGCCTGCGAGCGCGAGGCCCCTGGTCTCCGGTGGCGCCACGAAGGCGCCATGCGCATCCGACCAGTGCGGCTTGCCGCCGCGATGGCAGGCAAGGTGGATGACCGGGCTGAAGCCGCCGGACATGGCGAGCGCATCCACTGCTATGGTTTCGGTGGCACCGTTTGCGGCAGTGACCTTGACACTGGAGAGCGCCTTGCGGCCCTTGGCGTCTGACACGACAGCGCCCTTGATAAGGCGAGCCTTGCCGGTATAGGCGAACTGGGCGTCGGCGCGGCTATCGATGATTGCGGTAAGCTGGACACCCACGGCCTCAAGATCGTTTGCGAGTGCATAGCCGCTGTCATTGGTGGTGAAGATGGCGGTGCGCTGACCGGGGGCCACGGCAAAACGGTTGAGATAGCTGCGCATTGCACCGGCCATCATCACGCCGGGAATATCGTTGCCGCCAAACACGAGCGGCCGCTCCTCGGCGCCGCTGGCCAGAAGCGCCTTCTTGGCGACTATGCGCCACATGCGCTCGACCGGCTTGTTCGGATCGGGGTCGCGCACATGCTTCTGGGTGCGCTCCACAGCGCCAAAGACATTGCCGTCATACCAGCCGAAAGCGGTGGTGCGGGTCAGGACGCGCACATTCGGCAGCGTTTCCAGCTCGTCGGCCAGCCGCTTGGCAAAAGCCGGCGCGCTTTCCCCGCCGATAGTCGCGGTCTCCGACAGCAACGATCCGCCCGCAAGGCTGTGTTCGTCGAGGATGATGACACGTGCCCCGGCACGGCCGGCAGTCAACGCGGCGGCCAGCCCGGCGGGCCCGGCGCCGATCACCAGGAAATCGCAATGCGCCCAGCTCTTCTCGTACCGGTCCGGATCGGCCTCGTAGGTCGCCTTGCCGAGACCGGCGGCGCGGCGGATAAAGGGCTCATAGAGACCCTCCCAGAGCTTTGCCGGCCACATGAAGGTCTTGTAGTAGAAGCCCGCGGCCAGGAAGGGCGAGAAAAGGCCGTTCAACGAACCGATATCGAAGTTGAGCGAAGGCCAGCGGTTCTGGCTGCGGGCTTCGAGCCCATCGTAAAGATCCTGCATCGTAGCGCGGGTATTGGCCTCGGTACGTCCTCCGCTGCCGATGGTCATCAATGCGTTCGGTTCGGCGGCGCCCGCGGTTAGAATGCCGCGCGGCCGATGGTATTTGAAGCTGCGGCCCACCAGCTGGCGGCCATTGGCGAGAAGGGCGGAAGCCAGCGTATCGCCGGCATGGCCCGTGAGGGACTGGCCGTCGAAGCTGAAGCCGAGGCGTGACTGGCGATCGATCAAGCCACCCTTGGGCAGTCGATAGGAGGTCATCAGAGCGCCTCCGCCGATTGGTCGAGCACCGCGTCGCGGGAGCCCGAGATGTCGTGCGTCGCCGTATCGCGGCTCACCACCAGCCAGCGTCGGCAGCCGGACGTATGATGCCAATATTCCTTATAGGCTCCGCGCGGATTGTCGCGCAGATAGACATAGTCGATCCACGCATCCGTGCCGGAATCGGGTGCGGGCCGGGCGAGGGCTGCCCCTTTCACAGTGAATTCTTCTTTCGGTCGAGAGCCGCAATGAGGGCATGGGATAAGGCTTGCCATGTTCAGATATCCTGGAAATCAGTGAAGGTTGGGCTGGGCGCCCTGGCCCTTTTCGTCGAGGATATGACCGCGCGCGAAACGGTCGAGCCGGAAGGCGCGAGCGGTTTCGTGCGGCGTGCCGCGTGCGATGAGATGCGCAAAGCAGAGGCCCGATGCGGGCGTCGCCTTGAAGCCACCATAGCACCAGCCGGCGTTGAGGTAGAGATTGTCGATGTGTGTGCGGTCGATGATCGGTGAGCCGTCCATCGACATGTCCATGACGCCGCCCCAGGAACGCAGCACGCGGACACGGGAGATGCCTGGGATCATCGCCTTGCCCGCCTCGGCGACATGCTCGACGGTGGCGAGATTGCCGCGTTGGGCATAGGAATTGTAGCCATCGATATCGCCGCCGAAGACGAGCCCGCCCTTGTCGGACTGCGAGACATAGAAATGGCCCGCGCCGAAGGTCACGACGCAATCGATGAAAGGCTTAAGTCCCTCGGAGACGAAGGCCTGCAGCACATGGCTTTCCAGCGGCAGCTTTATATCCGCCATCTCGGCAACGCGCGAGGAATTGCCGGCGGCCGCAAGCGCCAACTTGCCACAGCCAATGAAGCCGCGGGTGGTGTCGACGCCGACCACCTTGCCGTTTTCGCGGCGGATGCCGGTCACTTCGCAATGCTGGATGATGTCGACGCCGCGCATGTCAGCGCCGCGCGCATAGCCCCAGGCTACTGCGTCATGACGCACCGTGCCACCGCGCCTCTGCAGCAGGCCACCCTGGATCGGGAAGCGTGCATTGTCGAAATCAAGGAAGGGCAGTTTGGCACGCACCGCCTCGCGGTCGAGCAGTTCCGCGTCGACGCCATGCAGCAGCATCGCATTACCGCGCCGCGTATAGGCATCGCGCTGCGCGTCGGAATGATAAAGATTGAGCACGCCGCGCTGGGAGACCATGGCGTTGAAATTGAAGTCCTGCTCCAGGCCTTCCCAGAGCTTCATCGACAATTCGTAGAAGGGGTTGTTGCCCGGCAGCAAATAGTTGGAGCGGATGATCGTTGTGTTTCGGCCGACATTGCCGGAGCCGATATAGCCCTTCTCGAGGACTGCGACATTGATGATGCCGAATTCCTTGGCGAGATAATATGCCGTCGCTAGGCCATGCCCGCCTCCGCCGACGATGATCACGTCGTATTGGGACTTCGGTTCCGGCGCGCGCCAGGCGGGGCCCCAGCCGGTGTTGCCGCGAAGGCCGTTGAGAAAGATCGACAGAGCGGAGTATCGCATAGCTGGCCATGCCCAAGCTGGAGAGTCAGGTAAGCTTATGCCCGGCCATCACATTTCGGTTCCACGTATGAGACGGTTTATTATATAGATCGGACATGACGATCGAATTGGATAGACAAACTCAGCAGTTCGGTTTTCTGCTGCTGCCGAATTTCGCGCTCATGTCCTACGCATCGGCGACCGAACCCTTACGCGCTGCCAACCTTCTCGCGGGCCGCAGCCTCTACGTCATCAGGCAGCTTTCACAGGGCGGCCGTCCGGTGCAGAGCTCCGGCGGCATCGACATTGCCTGCGATGATATTTCGTCCGTTGGAGCGGAATTCCATACAGTGTTCGTCTGCGCGGGCGGCGATCCCGGCAACTGGGCGGAAGCGGACAGGCTGTTCAGCACGTTGCGACGGCTGTCGCGCCTCGGCGTCCGTCTTGGCGCAATTTCGAGCGGCGCCTATCTTTTGGCTGCCGCCGGCCTGCTCGACAACAGAGACTTCACTATTCATTGGGAGCATGCCCCGATACTGCGCGAGGCCTATCCGGCTTTAGCGCTCCGGCACGCCCGCTACGTGATCGACGGCGATCGCATCAGCTGCGGCGGAGGCGTGGCTCCGCTCGACATGATGCATGCGCTGATCGCCGAACGCATGGGCGCGCATTTCGCGAACCGCGTCAGCGACTGGTACCTTCATACCGCGATTGCTGACCCTTCCGACCCTCAACGCGGTTCTGCGGCCGAGCGATTTGGCACCCACAATCCGATCCTGCTGGCCGCGCTTGAGAAGATGGAAGCGACGATTGAAAATCCGCTCGATCGCGAAGCAATGGCGCATTTTCTCTCGATCAGCTCCCGTCATTTGGATCGCCTATTTACGCAGCATCTGAACGCCGGCTTCCTGCAAACCTACCGGCGGATCCGGCTGGATCACGCGCGGCGGCTGATCGAACAGAGCCCGCTTGCGATCGCAGAAATTGCCTTCGCCACCGGGTTCTCCAGCACCGGACACTTTTCCCAGGCATTCAAGTCCCAATACGGCAGACCCCCTAGCTCGTTGCGATCTACTCATCCCAACGCAACCTTTGCGCTTTAGAACGCTCACGCCATGTCAAGCCATAAGCCTTCTTCAATCGAGGAATTATTGAGGCCAAGCGCGAGGCGACTCGAGGACCAACAGCGCCCCATCGCCGTGGAGCCGGTTGCCGAAACTGGCCTATCGAACCGATATTCAGACTGTGCGTCAGAAAAATAATGTCACATTGACGACGCTGCAAAGCATGACAAACGGCTTGCACCTGTCTTTCGCAACACTGCTTGCCGGCGGCAAGAAAGTTCCGGAATGGGCGCATCGGTTGGACGACAATGCGATCCGCAAGCGGCTGGCGCACATTATCGATTTTGAGCGACAACGACGTACTTTGCACCGCTATGAGATGGCCGAACTCATCGGCGTGGCGGAGGCGACATTCACGAAACTGGAACGCGCGAGCGGCAACATCAGCGTCGACACGATTGCCGCGATCGCTAAGGCGTTGAAACTTGATCCAGCGACCTTCCTCTTTTCCGAAAAAATCCCGCCTGGCGGAGCCGACACCTAGCTGCCTGACGAGTGTTCCTAAAGGATAGTACGCCTCAGCCGGCGACCGCTTCCATGCGCCTGCCCGTCAGGCCCGGCGGCCGACTTTAGACTAGCACCTCCGCCGCGGCTGTCGGGCCACTGCTGTCATCGTCGGCCGCTAGCCTGTTACAGCGGCGGGGATGATAAGGGACAAACATGGACGACTGTGCCGGCGTCGGGAATTCTGCTGATGAGGAGCTTCCTCTTGAGGGTCGAAACCATATGAGAACAAGCCGTCAAACCTAGCCCGATGTGATTGCCGGCGCGTGTAAAGTAGAAGGGTGTCGTGACTTTTGCCGGTGTCACACCTGCGCCGTTGTCAGCCAATTCCAGGGGTCCGTTCCGGTAGGGGGCGACACAGATTCATCACGTTCGTGTCGTGATGCCCACCAGAGTATTTCTTGGTAAACTGACCGGCCAACGCCAAACTCATGCTTGCCGGGCAGACTTGTCAACACGCGACAGAAACCGCTTCAAGCTCAACCCGGCCAACAGAATGTATGGCGGCATGGCGAGCGAATAATGACCACAGTTTAATTCCAAAATATTTGGCCTAGCTCCGGCGTCCTTCAGCCTCTGCATGAACCTCTCCGATAGCTCTGGCAACACCACTTTGTCTCTCTTAGCCAACACAACGTGAAGGCCGAGATCAGGTCGTGCCAAACTATGTGCGTAATTCTCCAAGTTAAGTGGACCCCAAGCCCTTCTGAACTCGGTCAGCTTAATCTCAGGCTCGAGACTAGCACGTATCAATCGTGTCGCGCGACCCGTCCAAACCATATCCGCTAGACCCCCCGCCGTGAGAAACAACGAGGCTTTTGACACAGCCGAGTCGTGCGCCGCGAGAAGGCCCGCAACCCAGGAGCCTAAGCTCATACCGAGAACTGAAATCTCTCGATAGCCTTCGCTCTTCAACCAACGTATGAGCTTTCGCCCATCTAACACTGCCTGCCTTACAGATTGAATCGTTCGACCGAGATTAGGGCTAAGCATATAGTCAGCGTGCGCGGAGCCGGGACGGCTGCGCTCGAAGTGATAAGGCATAGCGATCTCGACAACCGTGATGCCACGTTGCGAGAAAAAGTTGGCGATCTGACGATTCCGAGAAGTTGCATTCCAATGGTGAAAAATCACCATCGCCTGATCGAACGACCCGCTTTCTGTGATTTTCGCCGAGACGACATTGTTCTGTTCGATATCAGTAGAAATGTCCGATGGAAATTTGAGCCACCCGTCTAGCCTTTCAAACCCCTGATCACTCACATTCGGGTCATCGAAAAAGGCTGGATCAGCCACGGCTTGGTCCGCTAGGGAACAGAATTCCTCGATACTTTTTATCTTCTTCGCACCTGGAAAGGCGAGTTCCGCGTCAAGGGCGAAATCCGATGGTTTCTTCCCTTCCTCACCGCGTCGCGCCCGCCGCTCATCCCAATGATCAAGCCAACTATGATACACTCTGATTGTTTCCTCACTTAATCGCTTGCCGTCGCCCCAACCCTGGATCAAACAGGCCATATATTGCGAACAGCACTCCAACGCCCAGAAGGATCGAAAAGCCAGAAAATGCGTCGATCAGCAAGTAACTAGCCACGAGTAACGCTACAATCGCTGACATCTTCCACAAAGAGATACGAAACCGAAGTTCGAAACCTAAACGGATGGAGCCGTACAGAAATACAGCACAGGTCGAAATAGCGATAAGGAGGCTACTATAGTGGGTCGGTCTACGGTAGCTGATCACGGCGCTCACATCATCTCGCCCGTAGAAGGCGGAATACATATCGCCGAGTAGCCACGCCACAATATTCTCCCCACGCGATGTCAGGTAAGCACTCTGGAGCTTCATAACTATGGCGATCAGAAGCCCCAAAACAGTACACCGAAAAATCGCACGCATAATCCTGAGGCTGGCTTGATGGAGCTCGTATTGATAATCCACCTCGGGCGAATTACTCGCTGCTTTTCCAATTCTCCAAAGATCATATACCACTGTATAAAGCAAAATTAGGCCTACGAAGAACAGATAAAAACATAGGCACATGTATAGGTAAGCGAGCCCGGTGAATACGATCGCTTCGGGCACGGATATGACTTCAGGGCGCACAATCGCCAACGAGCCCCAGTCCGTCGCATAGCTGCCACCACCTTTCAGCAACGGGATTAAGGACACGCCGATCCACTGAAAAAGACCGGCGAACACCACACAAATCAAAAGAACCGCCCAATATGAATACGAAGAAGCTTGTACGGTGCGCGCCCAGCCATCGTCGCTTTTCATCTTGTCGCCCCGCGCCACAAGCTTAGGGCGGCCTTCATCTTTCCAAAAGGTCACCAGCTCGGTCACGAAGGCAAAAAACAGTGGCAAAAATACCATGAAGACAAATGTCCAATTCGCTGTCCAAAGGAACCCAACCTGCTTGACGACACCATCCGCTCGGCCATACGTCACGCTGTGAATCCCCGTAAGATACGACAAAAACCCAAGAGCGGTGACACCCGCAAACACCGACGTCGGTAAATTCAGGGGAGATCCGCGACTAAAAAACGCCTCCGATTTCCTCGCCAAACTAAAGCGCCGGCTCGGCCCCTTGGGATCAGTCTCCAGTGTCAGCTCTACCGGGGGGTCTGTCTCGTCAATGGTCGCAGTCACTGACGTATCTGGAATCTCCTGTGCAACGCTGCCTCCGGCTCTCTTCCATTCTCGTCTCTTGGCCGATAACCGCGATTGCGCCTCACTAAGCTCCATCTGCCATTCGCTAGTTGCGACCGGATCATCGCATCCAAAAATCCTCGCCAGCCAACGAATGTTGGCAGTGCTAATTCCCTTCTCGTTCTCTTGAAACCAAAGCTGCACCGTTCGCAGATCGACCCCAACCCGGTTGGAATCAATCAGTGAAATCGCCTCTGCAAGGAGTTCGGGCGTCCATGGGCCAGCAGGAAACCCGTCTTCGTCCAACAGTCGACCCGCGCCCGCCGCTGCCAGTCGCTTGAATAATTCTTTGAAATCACTGCCGTCTCTCGGCGGAGAAAGAAATAACTTTCCGTTCTTAAGCAACAACTTATGGGCTCTAGTTTCGTTCCGTTTCGCTAGGCTTCGTATCCTATCGTGACGTCCTCAATCAACGTTTTTATAAACTCGATTTTGGCCGGCACGTTCTGTCAACTCAATGGCCGGCACTGGAGAGATCGAATGACGGGTGACCCGCTGGAGAGGCTGAACACGTTTGTTGCGGGGGAGATGTTTCGCAAGCGCCGGCCACTGAAACGTTTGTCTGGTGGCAGGGTAGCGTGACCTCATGAGCGAACGGTAGGGGAAGTTAGGGCTTCGGGGGCCTGAGAAGCAGAGGGGATGAACCCATTCCTATTTTCTCGCCTCCCCAGGTATCATTTACGAATTGTCATGCGCATGGAGCCGGTCGATGCCCATTCAAGTGGTCTGTAATAACGGAGTGATGGAAGAGGCCGATGGGGTCGCGAATCTGCTCACGGCCCATCGCCATGCAGTCGCTATGGTTGAACGTCTAGGCAGGCGATGGATGAGGGCCGAGGAGCCAGACGCGACGCTGATCGGCCGGCGATTGGATTCGGTGATGGCGGAAGAGGCTATCGCGCGTCGGCGCGCGGCCGCTGCGCCTGTGGCCGATGTCGTTGAGATCAAAATGAAGGCAGCTTATTTCCGGCGGTTGTTAGGAAACGAATGGTGCGAGGTTGATGTCGACGATTGGCGCGCGTTGCTCGGTTCCTTCACGAAGCCGCAGTCCTAAGAGAATAGCGCCGAAATCCATGAGGCGAAGGTATTCCAGGCCACGTAGATGCCCGCCGGCACCAAGATGATCGCGATGAATGCGATAGCGTCGCCGATGGCGCCGTCGGTACGTCCTTCCACGGGATAGTAATATTTGTGCGCCTCATCGTCGTGCTTCATTATTGTATCTCCGACCGCTTGTTTAGCAGCAGCTGAATAGGGTGCTGAAACGTCGTGCCCCACAGACCTGTGCGTTTCATCTTAGCGTTGATTTCCGCGACGAGATAGTTCTCATTGACAGCTTTGCCCTTTGCTGTCGTTGCGGCAAACGCGTATCCAGTCGCTATGAGCGCGGTGCCAAGGTCAATTGTTTCGCCATTCAGCTGCGCACCGCAAACGACAAAAACCGCCTTGTCCAGGGCGTAGCCGATCGGCTGGCATGTCACCGCGGCGCTCTCGAACAGGGCAGCGAGGTGCGCCAGCGAGGCATTCCCGCAATCGATTTTGTTCCCATTTGGCTCTTCGGCTGATGTGCCTCGAAGACAGGACTGTACGCCATAGAGGCGGAACAGTTGATTTCCGTCACGCCAGGTATCTCCGGTCAGCAGCTGAGCTGACTTCGATACCACCAAGGGCGTTGGAGCGGCAGAATTGGGGGCATCCTGCGCCTGTGCCGATGCGCATACCGAGAACGCGGCCAGCGCTGCAAAGCTCGCCTGTTTCATTCCTGGAACTGTCCACCGAGGTCGGCGGAGTGCTCCAGATCGGGGCGCAGCGACTTGCCGTCCTTGTTACGTCCGATTGCCGCCATGTTGAAAAAGACCATTTCGTCATCGTCGTAGGCGACGTTGTACGGGTCGTTTGTATTGCCCGCACCCACGAGAGAGAAACACGACACGGCGTCGGGGTCACCCTTCCTGCTCTGCAGCACAAGTGTTTTGCAAAGCACGACAGATGCACGATCGTTGTAGATTCCTTCCTCATAGTCCTGCGCGGCCTTCGTGCAGTCCCACTCCTGCGTCTTGTAGGTAATCTTTGGTTTTGGGCAGGCCGCAAGGCCGCGCAGTCGATACGTCACGCCGTTGATGACCCGCTCGGTCGCCGACGGCACCTTGACCGGCGAGATGAGGGTCGCCACATCCCGCTGAAAGAGCGCGCCTTTGGCATCGTAGCGCTCATAGACGAACACCTTCTCACCCGGCTTGGCAAACTGAAGCAGGTACCGCTCCGACGGCTGCGCGAAGGCATTTGGGGCGTCGGCGCCGGCGGCATAAGCCACGGCGCCCTGGAGCAGCAAAGCCGTGCAAAGGGCAATCTGTTTCATTCGAAATCCGTCCCTGCGATGCATATGGTGTTGACACTTTACTAGGGCTGTGTGTAACCATAGTAAAGTGTTAAATTTTGGCAACAGTATGAACACTCGAACAGCTCTCCTGCTCACCCTGTGTGCCGCGACAATGCCTTTCGTAGCGCACGCCCGAGACCTGGCATCAGACCGCGTCGCAGTCGCCTTTGCAACGCCGGCGTCAACCCTTGCATCAGTCGGGACGCAGAGGCCTGAGGCGTGCAAAACCGGAAATCGCGCTGAGGTCTCCCAACTTGTGCGTTCAATCGCGCAGGACCAAGGCTTCGACGCCGATCTGGCCGAGGCGATTGCATGGGCTGAAAGCGATCTCGGCGCCAGTCAGGGTCCGTCCAAGGCCGGAGCCCTGGGGATCATGCAGTTGATGCCGGCCACGGCGGCCGATCTCGGCGTTAGCGACCGTTGCGATACGCAGGCGAATGTTCGGGCGGGCCTTCGCTATCTCAAGTCACTCTATGACGAGTTCCAGGATCCGCTGCTGATGCTTGCGGCTTACAACGCCGGGCCCAACAGCGTCTACAAGGCGCAGGGCATTCCGGTGAATCCGGAGACGGCAGAATACATCGCGAAAATCTTGAACCGCTGGAAGTTCGGCGGTGTCGTGAAGAAGTCCGCCCTGACCAAATCCGAAATGCTCGCGGCCGCACCGCCAGCAGACGAGGACGACTGGCAGGATGGTCATGTCATGGATTTCGGCAACTGAAAGGAGCCAAGGGTGGAATATAGGAAAGCGGGCAAATTTGCCCTGAAACTGGCCTTGGCCTCAGCGGTCGGAATAGCGCTCGCGCCAGCCACTGCGTACGCCCAGTCGGCGGCACCAGTCGAAAACGTGCTGGAGTGGTTCGTCGGCGTTCTGCAGGGCAACATAGCGCGCTCATTCGCCATCATCGCGGTCTGTTTTCTCGGCTTCCTCGCCATGACGGGCCGGCTGGCGTGGATGATGGCTTTTTCCATCATCATCGGCATCGCCCTGATCTTCGGCGCTGCCCAGCTGGTGGACGCGGTTCGCGCGACGGCGGGAGGCGGCTGAGACATGGACGACGAGGAAGTCTATGTCGAGCCGATCAGCCTGCCCCTGACACGCCCCCCGATGAAATGGGGGGTGCGATATGAAGTTTTTGCACTGAACGGCATCCTGGCGGTGATCGGCTTTATCGCCACAAGCAGCTTCATGCTCGGTCTTGGCGTGTTCGGCGTGGTGCATCTGGTCAGCGCCTATCTGTGCCAGCGCGACCCCTACATTTTTCATATTTTCGAGCGGCGTGTCTCCAAACGCGGAGCAGTTGCGAACCTTACTTTTTGGGGGGCGAGGAGCTATTCGCCATGAGCCTCGATGCCGACCTTAAATTTGGCCGTGAGCGCCGCCGCGAAAAACCAGCTGCGATGCACATCCCCTACCTTCGCCATGTCGATGACAATCTGATCGTGACGAAGAGTGGCTTTCTGGTCGGCGCCATCCAGCTCAGCGGCCTGCCGTTCCAGACGATGGACCAGGCCGAGTTGAACAGCCGAATGTTCAACCGCAACACCACGTTCCGCAACCTGTCGACCTCTCGCTTTGCGGTCTACACAACGATCATCCGCCGCCACGTGAAGCCGGAGATCGAAGGCGACTTTGACAATCCTTTCGTGGCCGAGCTCGACGCCCGCTACATGGATGAGCTTGGATCGAAAAACCTTTTCGTCAACGAGGCGTATCTGACGGTCATACGCCGCCCGATGGTCGGCCGGGTCGGCTGGGTGGACAAGGCGCTCAATGCATTCCGCATCAGCACCGCCGGCGAAGAAACGCGCGAAGAGGCTATCGCCGAGCTGCATGACATCCTTGACGGCATGGTCAAAGATTTCTCCGCATATGGGGGACGTCTTCTCGGTGTCGTGAAGCGCCGCGACAGCTTCTTTTCCGAGCCCGCGGAATTTCTGGCGAAGATCCTCGCCGGCGGCGTGGACGTGGAAATGCCTTTGCCGCGCATGTCACTTGGCGATGTGCTGGCGACGCGGCAGCTGTTTTTCGGCAAGTCGGCGCTGGAAATTCGCGGGCCGGACCAAGGCAAGCTCGGCGCCATGGTGTCGATCAAGGAATACCCACCATTCACCGCGCCGGGCTCATTGGACGGTCTGTTGCGCCTGCCGCATGAGTTTGTCCTGACGCAGAGTTTCGCCATCGAAGACCGTGTGACGGCGATGCGCAGGATCAACACCATTGCCAACCAGGTTGAGGGTTCCGACGAGGCGGGCACGACGGTCGAGGAGTCCGTACACGACGGCGCCGATAAGCTGGCCAGCGGCGAAGTCGTTTTCGGACAACATCACATGAGCGTCATGGCATTGGCGCCGGACATGAATGGCCTCAACCGCGCGCTATCCGACATCACGGCCGAGCTTTCGCGCATGTCGATCGTGCCGGTGCGCGAGACACTGAACACGGAACTGGCCTTCTGGGCGCAACTGCCGGGAAATTTCACCTACATCGCGCGACGTGCGTTGATCTCGTCCCTGAATTTCGCCGGTCTTTTTTCAGGACACAATTTCCCATCCGGCCAACGTGAGCGGCTGCATTGGAAACGCCCCATCGCCTTGCTCGAAACGACCAGCCAGACGGCCTACTATTTCAATTTCCACGTGCATGATGTCGGGCACTTCACGGTGTTCGGCCCGACCGGCTCGGGCAAGACCGTGGTGCTGTCGTTCCTGATGGCGCAGGCCATGCGCATCACGCCGCGGCCGCGATGTGTCTATTTCGACTACATGCGCGGTGCTGAAATTTTCGTTCGGGCGCTCGGCGGTCGCTACGAGGTGATGGAGCCTTCTCAGCCGACCGGGTTCGCGCCATTGCAGCTTGATGACACGGCGGAAAACCGTTCTTTTCTTGAAGACTTGTTCCTCTACATTCTGACACCGGAAGGCGGTGCGCTTGATGTGGCGGAGATACGCGTCATCAACGCCGCCGTCGACATGATCTATAAGATCCCGCGCGAACGGCGGACCTTCGACCTGCTGCCTGAAGTGCTGCGAGGCTCGCTCATGCCTGGCATGAACGATTTGGCCGCGCGGATACAGCCCTGGCTCGACCCTAAGGACAAGGGCTGGCTTTTCAACAATCCCGTCGATCTGGTTGATTTCTCAAAGCCCGTTGTCGGGTTCGACATGACGAAGATCCTGGGCGACAGAAAGCTGCGTTCAGCGGCGTTGCTCTACATCTTCCATCGTCTGGAGGACGTCATCGACGGCTCGCCGATCATGCTCTTCCTCGATGAAGGCTGGAAGCTGCTGGACGACGAGGTTTTCGCCGCCTTCATCAACGAGACGCTGAAGACCATTCGCCGCCGCAACGGTGTGGTCGGCTTTGGCACCCAGACGGCCGAAGATGTCGTCAGTTCCTCCATCTCGTCGTCATTGATCGAGCAAACGAAGACCAACATTTTCTTCCCCAACCCGAAGGCGAGCAAGGAGTCCTACATGGAGCGCTTCTCGCTGACAGCGAAGGAATTCGAGTTCGTGCGCCGCACCGCGAAGGAGACACGCACCTTCCTGGTCAAGCACGACAGCGATTCAATCGTCGCCAAGCTCGATTTGTCGGCCATGCCCGATCTCATCAAGGTCTTGTCCTCGAACGAAGCCAACAGCAAGGAATGCGCGCGCCTGCGGGAAACCTTCGGCGACGAGCCGGAGATGTGGTTGCCGTACTTCTGCGGATGGGAGGACGAGCATGACGAAGCGGCTTAGCAGCTTTTGTCTGGCCGTGGCTGTCGCGTCGGCGGAGAGCATGACCGTGGCTGCAGCCCAGATCGCGGTCATCGACGGGCCGAACCTCGACAAACGGCAAGAGGACGAGCAGCACAGCACGAAGTCGGATGAGGCCAAGAAGGACGAAACCGACAGGAAGAAGAGCGTCGTCTGCACCTATTCAAATAAATACCGCTCACAGATGTTTCGCCGGTCGCCTGCCGAAGCGTTGCAGCGCGACGCGGGCAACGTGAAGATGATCCGCTACTATGCGCAAAAATACGGCGTGCCCGAAGGCCTGGCGCTTTCCGTTGCCTATCAGGAATCGCGCTTCGACACATGCGCCGGGAGCCACACCGGCGTCAAAGGCGTCATGCAGCTGACCAAGGGCACCGGCAAGTCCATGGGACTTGATCGCGACGTGAACGAGCAGAATGTCGAAGGCGGCGTCAAATATCTCGGAATGGGCGTGAAGCAATGCGGAGCGACGAATTACAGCTGTCTCGCCTCCTTCTACAACGGATCGAACGCTGCCGAGCAAAGAGGGTGGGCAGGCGGCGTCGGCCGCTGGAACGGCTACTTCAACGACTATGTATCGAGCGGCAAGGCTCCGACCGCCGCGCCACCACCGTTCTCGATCGTCACGGCCGACGGCGCAGGCGGCACGGCCCAGGACGCCGCCATGGGCACTGTGAGGAAGGCGGCTGGCGGCCTCGGTGCAAGCTCATCGCAGATGGGCGCCAACGACGCGGCAATCGACGCGCTGGCGGGCAATGTTGGCCAGGTGACCGAATACAAGGACGCTTGGGAGCTGAACTCGTCGGCTCGTGGGATCAACGCCGATGTCACCAACCAGTACCTCGCCCAGGCGGGGGATTTTACGGCGTTGCTGGCCCAACTTCTGTCTTTGCAGAATGTTCAGGCATCGCAGTCGTCCAAGCTAATTCAACAGCCGAAGAGCGGCTCTCCAAACCCGTTCTCTTGTGATCCCGCGGAACTGGAGCGGTTGAAGATCGATCGCGGCCGGTGGCTCCCATGCGCGGTTGCGAACGCAGGAGCAAGCTCGGCCGACAGCCGCTCGACGATCATCACCAGTGATCCTGCCGGCGCTGCCAGCGTGATCAATTCCCTACAGCAATAGGAGGCTGACGATGAAGAAATTCGCGATTGCTGCCGGCATGGCGCTTTGGACCAGCGCTGCCTTTGCACAGATTGCCGTCATCGATGGCGCCAATCTCGATGTCGCCCGCAAGAATGCGGAGAACACCAACTCGATCATGGATTCGAACAAGGACATTCTGAAAAAGAGCGAGGAGATCCTGCAGGCTCTCAGCGGCAGCCGTGACGGTTCGCTCGGGATCGGACAAATGGGCCTCGGCGGCAACATGTCGATTGCCCAGGCGCCGTCCTTCGGATCGATCCTGAACGGCGGCGCGCTTTCGTTCGGCGGCCTGTCGCCGGAAATTCAGAAAATCGCCGGCGCCGTCATCAATGGGCTGCAACTGGTAAAGCAGCTCCAGCAGATTGCCGGCAAGGAGACGAGCGCCGTCAACACAGCCTATGGCGGCAGCGTCAACGTGGCCTCGCTGCTAAGCGCGCTGACTTCGCAGGCCTCGCAGGGCGTCACCCAGCGCCAACAGTCCCTGCAATCCGCGAGCGGGCAGATTGGGCAGTCCCAGGACGTCAAGGGATCGGTGGACCAGAACACACGAATGCAGCTGGAAAACGCGCGCGCGGTCAACGAACTGATCGGCGTCCAGAATGGTGCGGTCGCGGCCCTGAATGAGAAACTGAAGGGAGATCTTCTTCGCCAGAGCCAAGTGCAGAAGATGATGACGCCGCGCAACGTCAATCCGTTCGCGGAATTTGGCAAGAGCGGAGGCTAGCGCTTGTCGAGGCGGGCGTTGCGCATATGCGCTGTGATTGGGCTCGGCGCAGTGCTTTTCGGATGCGCAAATCGCGAACTGAAAGCGCCGTGCGGGCCTTTGGCGTATGCCCAAACCGACGAATGCGGCGCGCTGAAACCGGTCAATTCAACGCCGTTCGCCAGCATCATTGACGAGGATCCATGAACGGTCTTGCCGAAAGCATTCTCGGTGGCATTGACAACATCGGCGAGGACTTCGTCCGCACCGTCTATATGCAGTTGGGCAATGCGATGGGCAACGTCTTCACCCTCATGCTCACCCTCTACATCGTGTGGTGGGGCTACTCGATACTGAGCGGGCGAGAGTCGATCTCGCCGCTCGAAGCAGCCTATCGCCTGGGCCGCGCCGTCATCATCTATCTGCTGCTGACCGGATGGGGCACATTTTCCGCAACGATCTACCAGCTTGTTCAAAGCATCCCGGATGAGGTCGGTAAGGTGATCGTCGGCGCCGTATCGCGAGCCACCGGCAATCAACTCAGCGACCAGGCGGCAATTCCAGCGCTGATCGACAATCTCTACCAAGGGGCGCAGGACGTCGCCAATCAGGTCTATGGCGGATCCTTCTATGACATTTTTGGCGCGCTCTTGTCGCTGCTCGTTCTGCTGTCGGCCATCATCTTCGCAGCGCTTGCCATTGCCGCGATCATCGCAGCCAAGGTGATGTTGTTCATCACGCTCGCCTTGGCGCCGATATGGATCATTCTCTGGCTTTACCGCTGGTCCTCGCGCATGAGCGAAGGCTTCCTTTCGCTCACGACCTTCCTGATGATTCAGCAAATCCTGATTTACGGTTTTCTCGGCTTCTACTTCTCGCTCGTCAATGCGGCGCTGAACACCGCCACATCAGGTGGGGCGACCATGGACAGCAAGATGTCGCTGGTGCTGCCCTTGGTGCTGGTGACAATCATCGGGATCTACGTTTTGATGCAGATACCATCGATTGCTTCGATCCTGAATGGCGGCGGGTATCTGAGCACCGTGGGCGCTCGC
Source organism: Mesorhizobium loti (assembly GCA_002356515.1). NCBI lineage: Bacteria > Pseudomonadati > Pseudomonadota > Alphaproteobacteria > Hyphomicrobiales > Phyllobacteriaceae > Mesorhizobium > Mesorhizobium loti. The sequence goes on from AP017607.1 coordinate 60,454, forward strand.
TACTCATATGGGAGGTTCGGCAGAAACGCCGTGCGCTACTCCGGTGCACGATGGGCTGCCGGCCGCGCCGCTCGGGGCGCCCGGCAGCTCGCGGCAAACAGCTTTCGGTCTCCGCGAGCAGCAAGGGCCGATGCCGCAACTCGGTCCGCCATCCAGCAAGGTGCGCGCGATAACGCCAGGCCTCTGGCCTAGAATACAAAAACGATCGTCGATCGCGGCCCTGGATCAGGATTGCGTCGCGCAAACGAGGCAATAGTAAAGTGTCAACACCATCGGAAACGACTGCTAACAGCAGCAGCGAACTCGTCGACAAGCGCTATTACAGGGCGGGCGCGACCTGGGAAGACGACACGCACAGGTCAATGCGTCGATCGCGCACATTGGCATGGGTCGTCAGCAGCGTTTCCGGACTGGTGGCGGTGCTGTCGCTGCTGGCGCTCGTGCTGATCCTGCCGCTTCGGCAGTTCGAGCCCTACGTTGTTGAGGTCGACAAATCGACTGGCTACCTCGAGATCATGCGGGCGCTCAAGCCTGGCGATTTGTCCCAGAACGAAGCCGTCACGGCGGCCAATCTGGTGCGCTACATCAGGGCCCGCGAAACCTACGATTCCCGCGAACTGAAACAGAATTACGACCTGGCGCAGCTCTACTCCACCGACGCGGCGTCCAAGGATTTGACTTGGGCTTTCACGCCTGCAAATCCGCAATCGCTGGACAAGACCTATGGCCGCAATGTCACCGTCGCGGTCGAGATCAAGTCAGTTTCCCTGCTCAATCGCAACACAGCCTCGGTGCGCTTCGTCACGACGACGCGGCGGGACAATTCGTCCACGGCCGACAATTGGGTGGCCGTGATAAAATTCCGCTACACCACAACGCCGCTCAAGAACGAATGGCGTTTCGACAACCCGCTGGGATTTCAGGTTACGGATTACCGCCGCGACCAGGAATCGGCGCCGGTCGCGGGGAGCCTGCAATGAGATGGCGCGTCCGCCTCGCCCTGTCAGCCGCCCTTATCTTCGGCACGATCCACGGCGCGGCCGCACGCGACGGCCGCATCCGATATGTCACCTTCAACAATGACGACGTGACGTCGGTGCGCGCCGCTCTTGGCATTTCGACGATGGTCGAGCTCAGCCCGACCGAAGTCATCGAAACCGTCTCCGCCGGCGACACGAAGGGCTGGTCAATCATCCCCAAACGCGGATCGCGATTTCTGTTCGTCAAGCCGCTGGAGCGCGATGCCTGGACCAACGTCAACGTCGTCACCAACCGCCGCGTCTATTCCCTGCTGCTGCAGGCAACTGACAATAGCCGCGACCGGGCATCCTTCCAGGTTCGGTTCAAATACCCGGACGAGGATATCAACGCGCGGCTGCTCTCACAGGCCAAGGAGAGCGCCACCGATCCCGACTTGAAGGACCTGAACTATGCCGATCTCAACTATGACTATGCCTACAAGGGCGACGACAGCCTGAAGCCGCGCACCGTGTTCGACGACGGCACCAAGGTGTTTCTGGAATTCAAGGGTGACATTCCGGCGATTTTCGTTGTCGACGACAAGCGCCATGAGTCGCTGGTCAACGTTCGCACGCAGGGCAAATACACCGTCATCGACAAAGTCGCACGGCAATTCACCTTGCGAGCCGATGGCAAGACGCTCTGCCTCTACAACCGGGCCCGACCCAACGCTATCGATCCGGTCGAGCAGGTCTACGGTCCTACGAAACTGACACGCGGCTCCACCCTGTTCGGATCGAGCGGAGGGCAGTGATGACCCAGATCGACTATGACCAACTGGACGGCAGCCCGACGGTCGCGCGCCGCGGTGCGGGCGTGGGTACCAGGATCGCCCTGGTCGGCCTCGGCGTGGTGCTGGTAGGCGCGCTGATATGGCTGAACTGGCCCCGGGAGCCGGTATCGCGCGATCTCCGCAGCGATGGCGAGGAAAACTTTAACCCGCCGGAGTTTCGCCCGCCGGCGTTGAACGAGCCGCCTCAACCTGCCGACGGCACGATCGACCAGATCGTGGTGCCGCCACCAGCCGCCGACCAGAGTGGCACGCAGCAGGCTGACAATGTCGATCAGACTGTGCAGGAGGGTGCCGATCTCGATGCGCAGCGGCGCGCGCTCGAGGCGCAAATGGCGGCCGAGGAGGCTCGCCGCAAGGCCGAGGCGGAAGAAGCCCGCCGCAAGGCCGCGGCTGAGGACGAGGCTCGCCGCAAGGCCGAGGCCGCCGAACATGAAAAGGCGGTGTGGGAGCGCCTGCGGTCGAACCAGATGGTGACGAATGATGAAACCGGATCGACGAATGCCGGCGCCCAGGCAGGACAGGTCGAAATCGCGCCCGACGGTCAGATCGTCCCGGTCCCCGGCGCCGACACTGACCCCAACAAGGCATTCCTGGCGCAGTCTGAGGCAAGTTCTTCCGGCATCGTCAAAGCCAGGGCTTTTCGACGCACCGATGCGTTGATCCCTGAGGGCACGATCCTTCGCGGCTATTTGGAAACCGCTGTTAACACCGACCTTCCCGGTGCCGTGCGCGCTGTCGTGCGTGAGGATGTGTTTTCGCTCGACGGCAGGCGGATCCTCATTCCGAAGGGCTCGCGCCTGACCGGGGAATACCGCTCGGGGCTTGCGCGCGGTCAGAAGCGTGTTTTCATCGTCTGGAACAGGGTCATTCGCTCGGACGGCATTTCCGTCGATATCAAGTCGCCCGGTGCAGACGCGCTCGGCCGCGGTGGCATGGGCGGCCGTGTCGATACGCACTGGGTTGAACGGTACGGCAACGCCATCATGCTTTCCGTCGTTGGCGGCGTCTCTGAATATCTGTCCTCGCTTGGCGACAGCAACCAGGATGGACAACAGCGCCAGGTGTCGACGGTTGATCCCGTAACCGGTGAGACCACGACCGCAACTTATGGTGGCAATGGCTCGCAGCGCGACGCGCGTAGCATCGCGTTCGACAAGTCATCGACCGCTTTGCAGCAACTCGCGCAAGAGGCGTTTCGCGACACGCAGAACATTGGACCGACAGTCTACGTCGACCAGGGCACTTCCATTGTCGTGCTGGTGCGGCGAGATCTCGATTTCTCGGATTTGTATGCCGATCCCATTCAGGAAGAAGCAGCGCGCCTGAAGGCAGGTGGTCGGCCGAAGACGGCGATCGATCCGACGCCTCTTTACGCGACGCCGAATTTCTATCCCGGCTATGGGAGCCCGGTGAAATGAACGCCGTGCATCCCTTGCCCGACCCTTGGGCAAGAGCCCCGGTCCTGCGCGCTCATCTGGAGCCAATATGGTCCTATTTGAACGAAGACTCAGTTTCCGAAATTGCGATCAACAGGCCAGGGGAATTGTTCATCGAACGCCTGGGCGCGAAGGAAATGGAGCACGTAGTCAAGCGCGAGATCACACCGGGCTGGATTAGGCATATCTCGACGGGCGTCGCCTCGGCGACAAATCAGGTCATCAACGAGGAAAAGCCGGTCCTGTCGGCCGCCCTACCCTCAGGTGAGCGCATCCAATGCATCTTGCCGCCGGCGGCTCCCGAAGGCGGGGCGATCTCGATCCGAAAGCAGGTCATCATGGATATGAGCCTTGCTGCCTACAAGGATCTTGGCGCATTCGAGGACACCGCGATGGGCAGCGGCCTGGCGCTGTCAGCCGAAGAAAAGCGACTTGTAGAGATGTTGCAGGACACCTCGCCTATGGAGTTCCTGCAGTATGCGGTGCGCAACCGCGTCTCGATCGTCGTTTCAGGCGGCACGTCGACCGGCAAAACGACGTTTTTGAATGCACTCCTGAAGGAGATCCCGGCTCATGAACGGATCATCACGATCGAAGACACCCGCGAACTGAGGCTGCCTGCTCCCAACAACGTCACCCTGATAGCCTCGAAGGGCGACCAAGGCCTTGCCAAAGTCTCCGCGCAACAGCTTCTCGAAGCCTCGCTTCGCATGCGACCCGACCGTCTACTATTGGGCGAATTGCGAGGCGCTGAAACCTTCGCGTTTCTCCAGGCGATTAATACCGGCCACCCGGGTTCGCTCACGACCGTTCATGCCAATTCGGCCCGGTCGGCCTATGAGCGGCTGGCGCTCATGGTCATGCAGGGCAGTACGGGGCTCTCACGCAGTGAAATCCTCGACTATCTCCGCGAGGTCATTCCCGTGGTCGTCCAGATGGTCCGCACCGAAGGCGGACGGCGCGGCATCAGCGAGATCAAGTTCACCAAGGCGGAGACCATCTAGCGGGGTCTATCCATGCAGAAAATCGCAACGGCAATTTTCATGGTGCTCATGGCGATGGCCATGGGCGCCCTGCTCTTCACGGTCGCCTATGTCGCGACAGATTGTTACCTGACTGGCTCCCACGTCCTGTTCGACCAGCTGAACGCCAATCCCTTGCCGGTCGTTCGTCAGGCCTGGGCGGACACGATGGCGAGGAATTTTGACCGGGTACAATACGCCGTTGCAGCGGGTGCATTAGGGTTTCTCTTGCCACTGGTCAGCCTGTTTCTCATGCGTCCGAGAAAGCGCAATGACTCTCGCTTCATGACCATGAGCGACGTATCAAAAACCGGCCTGACGAAAGTGGGCGGCGTCTTTGTCGGTCGAGCCGGCGGCAGGCTTGCCGAACTATTGTCGCCCATCCGCGATCAGCGCTCCGGCAAGATCCGCTTGACGCAGCGCAAGCTGATGGGTGGCAAGAAATTGTGGATTGATGGCGATGATATCGGCGGCTTCGTCATAGGGCCGCCGCGCTCCGGTAAGGGCACGTCTCTCATCATCCCGAACGCCTTGACCTGGCCGCATTCGCTCGTGGTTCTCGACCTGCGCGGCGAGACCTTTGCGGCGACTGCTGGTTACCGTTCGACCATGAGCCGCGTGGTGCGTTTCGCGCCGGCTGATCCGGACGGCAATACCGCAAGCTATAATCCGATGGACTTCATCTCACTGGACCCGGCACAGCGCGACATCGACCTTCGCAACATCGCTGCGGCGCTGTTTCCGCGCCCCCCTTCGAACGCAGACCCCTATTGGGTCAACGATGCCCGCCTCCTTTTTACCGGCATCGCATCCTTCGTCATGGAATCGCCTGCAATCGCCAACGAGAAGAAGACCTTCGCCGCAATTCTCGAGATCATGAACGGCGCCGGGCAGCCGCTCCTCGAATTCATCGGCTCGCTGCGCGAGGAACGCCGCCGCGAATGTTCGCATTTCACGCTGCAAACCCTGTTGCCGTATTTTGAGATGTCTGAGCGGCAGTTTTCCGGAATTTACGCCGGCGTGCGGACCGGCATGGCCCCCTTTCTCAACGAGCGCCTGATGCGAGCTACCTCGCGCAGCACGTTCGATATTCGCAATCTCAAGCGCGACCGGATCTCTCTTTATCTCGACGTACGGCGCGAGCAGATCACCTCGCTTGGACCGCTGTTCAACGTCCTGATTACGCAGATGATGAACTTCATGTCGGAAACCATGCCGCGTCCGGACGAGCATCCGGTGCTTGTCCTGCTCGACGAGTTCCAGAACCTCGGCAAGCTCGAGAACGTGACCGAGATGGCGAGCGTGCTCGGCGGTAACGGCGTTTCCATGTGGTTTTTCGTGCAGTCGCTGAAGGCCGTAGACGAGATCTATCGCCAGGAAGGGCGCAAGACGCTCATCAACGCCGCTCGCGTGCAGGTCTTTTTTGGTGCGCAGGACGCGGACGATCTACGCTACGTTTCCGAGCAGCTTGGCGAAACATCGGATGTGCAAAAGGACGTGACGCGCACCAAGGCAACGTTGTTCGACACTTATTACACGCGCTCGGAGCACCGCAAGGAAGTGCGGCGGCCCCTGATGCGGCCGGATGAAATCCGCACCCTCGACAAGAACAAGGTCATCATATTGCCGCGCGGCGAACTGCCGATCCTCGGCACCCGCAATTTCTATTTCGCCGACGGCCAGCTCGCCAAACGCGCGTTCATGCCCCTGCCCGCCTCTACGGACGCTTCGCGCACGAAAAGCCCTTCTTTGGACGCTTCCGCGCCGGTTCCATCTCCGGCGCTCCCGACGATTGTGCCGAAAGCCCCCACGTACCGCTCAGGCCTTGTGCAGACTCGGCTGCGGCGCGGCGCGACATTTGCCGCAAAGGCAGGCTGCATAGTTCCGGCTCCGGGCCGGCGCGCAATCGTGAAAGACCGGCTGAAAGCAACAGACGCTGCAGCAGTACCAGCCTTTGCCGCCATAGATTTCACCGCTTTGGCCGCCAAGGCGGTGACAACACGCATAGCGCCCGAGAAAGAAGCGGCGGTTGCGGCGATCTTGGACAAGGTGAGGTCTCTGCGCGCCAGCGCATCCGACACCGAGACTTTCGATCGAAATCTCAGCATCGTCGAAGATGCTTTGCCTGATGTAGTCGATTAGCCGAGAACCTACGGCGATCGCTGACAACGAGCCTCCCGCCCAACCGCACAGGCCGCATTCCCGCAGCGTTGCAGACACCATACAGCCCAGACCAAGGCCTAGCGGTCGCCGCCGAGTAAGGCCCAACACAACCAATCAGGCCGAGGCAGCGATGCCCCGGCCTTTTTTGTGTGCGACTGCCTCAAGCCGGTGAGAACCGGCCTTGGCCGGGCGAGGGTCCCTTGGACCCGACCCTCGCGCTCCCGCCCGCCCTGTCCAAAACGCCGCGATGGGAATTAGATGCCGCCTCCTCAGCCCCGCGCATAACCTTCGGTCGTGCACGACATAACTTTTTGTCCCGTTGTTTTGCCACCCCTCGCTCGCTAGCGTGCCCTTCCTGCCGACAGCAGAGTAGGCGCAATGGCAGCTTCCCTAAAGTTTCTCTCGCCCATCGGTTTGCGCAACAAGTCACTGCGTAACCGCATCGTTTTTGGTGCCCATACTGCAAATATGGCCGAGAACGGTTTGCCCGGGGCCCGCCATATAGCCTATTACGAGGAGCGGGCGCGGGGCGGCGCAGCTATGATCGTCGTCGAACCCATGCCCGCGCATGCGGCAACGGTCCTCACCAGAGGCAATTTTCGGCCTGGCGAAGATTCGGTGATACCCGCGTTCATGCAGGTGACCGATGCGATCAGGCGTCACGGGGCGCTTGCGATCCAGCAAATTTACCACGTTGGCAGTCACGGCGACTCGGATCTTTCTTATCACGCCCATTGGTCTCCATCCGGTTCCCCAAGCTATCATGACAGTGACGGTTCACACGTCATGTCCGCGGCCGAGATCGAAGAAACGATCGATGGTTTCGTGAACGCGGCACGCCGATGCCATGAGGCTGGCTTCGACGGGGTGGAAGTCTGGGCTGCCTATCACAGCTTACTCGACCAGTTCTGGACGCCATGGTCCAATCGTCGCGACGACCAATGGGGCGGCTCGCTCGAAAATAGGACGCGGCTGTCGCGAACGATCCTTCAGCGCATCCGGGAGGTTTGTGGGCCGGAGTTCATAGTCGGGCTCTCCATCTCTGATGAGCAGGATTCCGGTGGGGTTTTGGCTCGCCCGGACTTGGTCGACATTATTGCTGTACATGATGAAGCTCGTTTGATCGATTATGTCACCTGCGGCACCGGCAGCTATTTCGACTTCTATAAGATTATGCCCACCTTTCTGTATCCCGAAAAGTTGGGGGTCGATCTAGCAGAAACCGTCAAGAAACGTGTCACGCACGCGCTGGTGATTGCGGAAAGCCATATCCGCACTCCGGAGAACGCCGAAGCCGTCATAGCGTCCGGGTCAGCGGACCTTGTGTCCATCGTCCGAGGCCAGATCGCCGATCCTCATCTTGTCAACAAAGCTGCCGCAGGCAGGCCCGAAGATGTGAGGGGGTGCCTTTCCTGTAATCAGATGTGCTGGGGCCGACGCTCCCGCGATTACTGGATAAGTTGTCTGGTGAACCCGTCCGCCGGTCGAGAATTTGAGTGGGGTGGTGACCGCTTCGAAAAGGCCTCTCGGCCTGGCCGAGTCCTGGTTGTTGGTGGCGGGCCAGCAGGCCTCGAGGCCGCGCGTGTGGCAGCCGAACGTGGCCACACTGTTATGCTTGCCGAGGCTTCTAGCGTGCTTGGTGGGAATTTCCGCCTTGCAGGCCTTCAGCCGCGAAGGGCGCAGATCTTGGAACTCCTCGAATGGTATGAACGGCAGCTGCGAAAGCTGAACGTTGAAGTTCGACTGAACACCTACGTGGAAGCCGCCCAAGTGGTCGCTGAAGCAGCCGACCATGTGATCATTGCCACGGGCTCGCTCCCACCAGAAACGGGTTTTCAAAAGGCGTTACCCCAATGGGACATCATGCCAGGGTGGGAGCGTGGCAACACGTTTTCTGTCGAAGCGGTCATGGCTCGGCAGGCGCGGCCGGGCAAACGTGTTCTTCTGCTCGATGAAAGCGGCGGCTGGCGAGGTTGCGGGACGGCTTGGAAGCTGGCTGACGATGGCCATGAGGTGACGCTCATAACGCCCGATCCGATGGTGGGCCGCGAATTGCAGCGAATGGCCGCAGATGCGCCCCTACGGAAGGTGCTCGCAAAGCTTGCCGTTCGCTTTGTTTTGGAAAGCAGCATACTCGAGTGGCACGGAGACGGCGCGACAGTCCTGTCGCACCTTGACGGTAAGCGTAGCTTTATCGAGGCCGATACCATCGTTACGGCAACCACCAACGTTGCTGCGAATTCGTTGGCGCAGGAGCTGCTAGCGTTAGCGGTCCCTTTTCACGAAATAGGGGACGGAGTGGGGCCGCGGCAGGCCCCCTATGCAATATTCGAAGGTCGCAAGATCGGGCTCGCGCTTTAATGGGACGGCTGCGCAAGGTATACGACTTCTTCTGCATCGCTTTTTTCGCCGAAATCGAGTGCCCTGCAACTGAATCATTTCACGTTCAGATCGGCGGCGGCGTTATATGGTTTGATGATTGGTCGCCCCCGGTAACGCCGCGACTGGAAGCGCCGGCTGAGACCGGTAACAGTGAGCCTTTCGCTTCGGCAGTCATTTGAACGCACTAGATATTGCCTATCTACGCAGCAGTCGAATTCAACCCATGTCAAAGCGAATTAGAGACGCGACACCGCGCGCAAGTTAGAAATGTGACAGTGACGCGCTTCTTGGCACGACTTCAGCGCCCGATCGGGCGTTAGCTGGTCAGGGTTGCGCGGCTCGATCGGGCGCGATCAATCGTGGCTTCTTCGGCTTTAGCTTTGAGAACCTACCAACGACATCGGCTCGAAGGGTAGCGTCCGACCAGCCTAGCACAATGTCGCCGATGATCTGGTCGCGGCATCTCATTCCGCAGCTTCCAGCCTCGTCAGCGCCTGCTCTCGCCGTGCGATGACGGCGGGATCGTTCATGAAATCCGTCCGTCGACCAGGCTTGCGGCCACGCTTCTGGTAGCCATTGCTCTGGCTGCCATCGGGAATGCCGAACAAGTGGTCGCCAGGCCTGTGCGCTGCAGTCCGTGCTGGCTGCGCGTCAGCTCACGGCCGGCCTGCATCTCGGCCACCATTGCAATGCCCTCGGCCCAGCCGCCGGCAAGGGTGCGCGCCGCGACATAGAAAATGCCCGGACCTGGCGTGATGGCAAGTAGCAATGCGGCGGCAAGGTAGAGGGTTAAATGCGTGAGATCAATCATACCAAATCTTACATAATATGGCTGGAGACCCCAACGCAATTCCGATAGGCCGTCCTACGGAAGGTCGTCAGCCACAACAATTGTTCGACCCCCCTGCCCCGCCGCAATCATTGCCGGTTGCTGCAGTTAGGTCCGCCAAACGGCCTTTAATAGACGGCCTTGGCGCCGGCGACTTCGAGGGTAGTTCCGGCGATGAAGCGGGCTGCATCTGAGCTCAAAAAATACACCGCATCAGCGATATCGTCGGGTGCGCCTAGCCGGCCAAGAGGATTTGACTTGCTGAGCTCGGCGACAGCGGTGTCCGGGTCGAACCCACGATGGACAAACCCGGAGCGTAGCATGGGAGTATCAATCTCGCCGGGACAAATGGCGTTGACCCTTACTCCATCCCCGGCATGGTCGCGGCCAAGACACTTTGAGAACGTGGCGACAGCCGCTTTGCTGGTACAATATGCTGCGTGACCGGGTCCAGGATGGATGCCCCAGGTGGACGAGATATTCACGATCGATCCACCGCCATTCCCCTTCATGTAAGTGATCGCACGTCGGCAGGTGTAAAAAACTGCTTTTAGATTGATATCAAACGTTTTCTCCCAATCCTCGTCGGTCGTTTCCAGGACTGTACCTCTTGTGATGATCCCCGCGTTGTTGACGAGGGCGTCCAGACGGCCGGTCAGGCCGACAGCGGTATCGATCAGGTCCTCGCAATATGCCTTGCTGCGTAGGTCCCCGGCTTTAGACAATGCATTTTGACCCGACCGCTTCAGTTCAAGGGTTGTCTCATTCAGCCGGTCTTCATTGGTGTCACCGGCGACGACAAAATATCCGTTGGCGGCGAAGCGCTTGCAGATGGCTTGACCCATTCCGCCAGCGGCACCGGTAACAACGACGGTTTTGGTTTCAAGAGTCATTCACACCACCCTCGGGGAATTGCAGCTCGAACGTCATAAGCTAGACCACAAATTGGTGCCGTCGCGCCTGGAAGCGACGTCGATTGGGCGGACCTGTCGTTCTTGTGTGGCCCGCAAGATCGACATTCCCTTATTTTGTCCCAGCGGGCCGCCGTTGCAGCCGTTTAGCCAGTAAGCAGCAAGTGCCCATTCACGACTTCAATCCCCGTGGCAGGGCCACGAGCCTCTAATTCGAAGGCGGATGATGGGTCCAGAGCTGCGCAACGTGCCAAAGGCCAAGCTATCGGTCGGCATCATTGTCACTCCCCGTTTCACGTTGAGTGCCCTGGGAAATTTCGTCGATGTGCTGAGGCTGTCGAGCGACGAGGGTGACCGAAGCGAGAGGAGAAACTGCGATTGGAGGATCGTGTCCGACACGATGAGCCCGGTTCGCGCGAGCTGCGGCCTCAACGTTCAGCCTGATCAACGGTTAGGCGATCCGAGGCGGTTTGACTATATCGCAGTTGTTGGAGGGCTCATCGAGCGAACTGCAGACGTAAGCCCAGCCTACCAAGGGTTTCTGCGCGAAGCGGCCCAAATGGCGGTGCCGCTTATTGGCATTTGTACGGGGTCGTTCCTGCTTTACAAGCTCGGCCTCTTGGACGGCTACAGGTGTTGCGTTAGCTGGTTCCACCACCATGATTTCCTTGAAAATTGCGGAGGACCAGAGCCCGTCTCGAACCGGATGTTCGTGGTAGATCGCGACCGCCTGACATGCCCGGGGGGCAACAGCTCCGCGTATTTAGCGGCCTGGCTCGTCGTGCGCCATGTGAGTGAGACAGCAGCAAAAAAAAGCCTGCGTATGTTGAACATACCCGACCTGAGGGGCCCTGAGGAGGCTCAGCCAGGCTTTCCGCTGAAGATCGCGACGAAGGAGCCTATGACCCGGAAGGCCCTGTTGTTTATGCACCAGAATCTTGATGCCGCCCTAACAATCGACCGTGTATCCAGACACGTAGGTCTCAGCCGGCGGCAGCTTGAACGTAAATTTACCGATGATTTGGGAATGACGCCCAGTCAGGCGCTTCGCCAGATGCGGTTGGACCAGGCCGAAACTCTGCTCCTGACGACCCGCAAAAGCTTGGCAAATATCGCACTGGAATCCGGTTTTTCAGACGACTCTCACCTCATCCGATTGTTCAGGCATCACCGGGGGGTGACGCCCAATACCTTTCGAAGTGCGGGGATCTCCAATGCGACACAACAGGCCTATGCGGGCAGCTGAGAGATCATCAATTGGACCAGTGAGGCAGGCACAACCGGTTCTTCGAGCCGTTTGATAGGATCGAACTTGGCAGGTATGTCCGACATATTGTGCCCCACCAGAAATATGAAAGGTATCTTCCGACGTGCCAAGTGTTCTGCCGCCACAAAGGTCGCCTCGCCCTGTAGATTGACGCCAAGGATGGCTCCGTCAATCGGAGCCGACGACATAATGATGTCAAGGGTGTCTTCAATCGTGTTGACCGGGTAAATGACGTCCGCACCGACTTGGACAAACGCCTCCCTAAGGGCGAAAGCTAGTGCGAAATCATCCAATGCAATCAGGATGCTGCAGTCTTTAAGAGTCCTGAGGTTCAAAGGAGTTCTCCGACTAATGCCAGGGCGCACGGCTGTTGGTGCCTCGAAGTCGCCGACATGAGTCCCTGCCTGCCGAACTAGCCCAACAGGCGCTCTTCAAACGGATAGTTAGAGAGTAACTCATAGCCGTCGGAGGTTACGAGCAACTGCTGTTCCAACTTGACGCCATCTCTTTCGCCAACCGCACCGATGTAGCTCTCAACACAGATGACCATGCCAGCCTCAAGGGTTGCGTCATAAGCCACGGGCCCCCGAAACGACGGCTTGACCTGGGGATATTCGTCGCACATGCCAACGCCGTGGATCAAGGCGGTGTAAGCTTGCTGCCGGAATTCCTCTGGGACCGGCCAAGCTGAAGCTTGGAGATCCTTCATGCTCAGGCCAGGGCGTATCAGCTTCATGTTCGTTTGCAACTCATCGTAAGCGAATTGGTAAAGCTGCTTCTGGCGCGCGCTTGGCGCCTCTTTCCCGTAGTAGAATGTCCGAGAGACATCGCAGAAGTATCCGAACGGCCCAACCATATCGGTATCAAAACCAACCAGATCCCCCGGCTCGATAACGCGCTGAGTGGCTTCCTGCAGCCAAGGATTAATGCGCGGACCTGACGCAAGCATCCGCCCTTCATGCCAGCCTCCCTGGTTAGCAAGATTGGTATAGTTGAGCAGCCCCCAAAGTTGCAATTCCGTGACCCCCGGGCCCATGCTTGCCTCCATGTGGGCAATGCCGTGCTCCGCCACGGCGCAAGCCCAGCGAATGCAAGCGATCTCGTCGTCAGATTTTATTACCCGAGCGCCCTCGACGATGCTGACCGCGTCGACAACCTCCAGACCGCGGTCCATCAAAGCCTGCGTAATGCTTGGATTGACGTACTCGACCGCTACCTTGCGGTTGGTGGTACCAATCTCGTTGAGAAATGCGACAACATCGTCCGCGAAGAGCTTTGCGGTTTCTGGCAGCTCATTACCGCCTTCAAAAAACGAGATCGGCCTTCCTGGTCTGACGCTGTCGGCCGAGGAAGCGAGAGTAAATGCCTGATGAAGGGTGATTGGGCCGTCGAGCGGCAGAAAGAGATAGGTGACAGGAATATGGGACTGGAACAGGGGGAAGGTGTTGTAGTCGACCGTATACCGGATAGTGATCGGACTCACGAGGATGCAGAGTGCAACATCAGCCTCACGCATAGCTGCCCGGAGCCGCCCTTTCCGATATCCGTCGAGACGTTTGAAGTCGATGTCCGGCATGGGGCGAAATTTGCGCAAATCGCTCCAATTATCGCGAAGGACGAGGCCGTCAGGACCTGGCGCAATCAACTTAGAATCCATTGCGGACCCCCCCTTCTGTGTCAGAGGCATGCCATGCGGCAAGCCTGCCACGCTTCAACTTATGCGGTGACCTTAGGAGCCGACTGTACCCACTTCAAATGAGTATTAATGGGGAGCCGGATAACTAAGAGTCATGGCTGGACTGGATTTTATCCCCTATCGAGGCTCGTGATTGGGAATTCTGACGTAGTACCAGGCTTCACCATGACTTCAGATTGTCCGTCACATGACTTTTTCGATGCTTGCGAGAAGGTTAAAACTGGCGGTAATCGAGATAGAGCTTCAGGTCGCCCGTAAAATTCTTGTTGGGCTCATCACTCCTCTGAGCGAGACACAATCATGGCGGATACGAAAAAGGTCGTCATCGTTACCGGTGCAACGTCCGGCATAGGTGACGCTGTCGTAAAAGCATTCGGCGCCGCAGGGGCATCTCTGGTTTTGGTAGGTCGTGATCCGGAGCGTGGTGAAAAAGCCCTGCAGGCTTTGGAGAATGTAGGTTGTGTCGCAACCCTGATGCTGGGAGATGTTGCTGATCCGAGCTTCGCTGACCGGGTGGTCGCTTCCACCCTGGAGCGATACGGTAAGGTGGATGTCTTGGTCAACAGCGCCGGCACGATCCGCCGGGGAACGGCGGTGGAGACCTCGGACGAAGACTGGCGGCAGACCTTCGACGCTAATGTCAGCGGTGTATTCTATTTTAGCCGAGCTGCCGTGAAGGCCATGAGGGCCACTGGTGGCGGCAGCATTGTAAACATAGCGTCCAACGTTGGTTTGGTCGGCTGTACCAACCTCGCTGCCTATTGTGCGTCGAAGGGTGCGGTGGTTTTGCTGACCAAAGCCATGGCTCTGGATCACGCTAAAGAGCAAATTAGCATCAATGCTGTCTGCCCCGGCGCTGTTGATACGCCGATGCTTGTATCGGCCCATAACGAGCCGGTCACGGCTGATGAGATTCTGCAGCGCAACATCGATTCGATACCACAGGGTCGCGTGGCCACGCCGGCGGAAGTCGCAAGCCTTACGGTTTTCCTTGCGAGCAAGGAGGCGAGGCACATCACCGGTGTGGCTATCCCGATAGATGGCGGCTTCACGGCGGGATAGGAGGGCTTCATGGGTAACAAGCTATCAGGCAAGGTTGCCGTCGTTACCGGCGGCAACAGAGGGATTGGTCGGGCTATTGCCGAAAGGCTCGCCGCAGAAGAAGCGGTGGTTGTCATTGGCGATGTGTCTGGCGAACCTGCAACTTCTGACAGCAGCGCCTCTGAGCTGGTGTTTTTGCAGCTCGACGTCACCAAGCAGGATTCGGTGCGGTCCTTTGTTGACGAGGTCCTGCAAAGGTTTGGCAAGATTGATATTCTGGTCAACAACGCTGGCATTGTGATCCATAAGTCGATTAACGAACAAACTGTCGAGGATTGGGACCGGATGATGGCGGTTAATCTTCGGGGCCCGTTTCTAATGGCCAAATATGTTGCGCCGGAAATGAGACGGACTGGTTCGGGCGCCATAGTCAACATAGGGTCAGTAGAGGCGTTTATGGTCAACCCTTGGCACACCGCCTACGCGGCGAGCAAAGCCGGCGTGCACGGCCTAACGCTGGGACTGGCAGTCGATCTCGGTCCAGATGGTATACGCTGTAATACAGTATGCCCAGGCTGGATCGATACCGACCTCAATCGAGCGTATGTAGAGATGCATCCAGATCGCAGTTTGATCGAACGTGAACTTGGGCAGCTTCACCCCGTGGGCCGGATCGGTTCCCCCAAAGAGGTCGCTAATGCGGTGCTTTGGCTGGCGAGTGAGGAGTCCAGTTTCGTAAGTGGCGAAATGATCGCCGTCGACGGTGCCCGGACCAGGAAGATTTCGCTGCCAGCGATCCTGGACGAAGAGTATCGGGCCAAGCTGTCGAAGCTTACGGCTTAGCGATGGGTTGCGAGCCTCGGGCGGTTTGCAGCAAGTTTTGGTGCTTGGCAGTACTAGGGTCGTGCGGAGCCTTCGAAAGGCTACACCGGGGCTGTAAGGTGGCCTCCAGCTAATGACAAAGACAGCTAGCCGAAAGGCGCGCCCGGTATTCCTCGGGATTGATACCGGCGGTACCTACACCGATGCCGTCCTGTGGGCCGAGACGGATGGTTCGCAGCATGGACCCGCCAAGGGCGAGGTGCTGGCCAAGGCCAAGGCACTGACCACAAGGCACGACCTTGCAATCGGCATTTCGGGCGCCGTTGATGCAGTTCTCCAGAAGGCCGGCACTAGTCCAGGTGCGATTAAGCTGGTCTCGATGTCGACAACCCTCGCTACCAACGCGTTGGTCGAAGGCCAGGGCGGCCGCGTTGCACTCGTCATGATCGGGTTTTCCGAGCATGACCTTGCACGCGATGGGCTTAAGACCGCGCTCGGCACCGATCCGGTGGTGTTCTGCCCGGGTGGACACGATGTGCACGGCAACACCGCGGGCCTCAACCTCTCCCCTCTCGAAGTAAGTTTACCTGAGCTCGGCTCCTCTGTGTCGGGCTTTGCCGTCTGCGGCTATTTCGCCACTCGAAACCCCGCCCATGAACTCGCAGCCGTCAAACTTATCCGCGAGCGTACCGGCCTACCGGCCACAGCCAGTCATGAGTTGACGACCAAGCTCGGCGGTCCGCGCCGCGCGCTGACGACGCTACTCAATGCCAGGCTGATCTCGATGATCGACCGCCTAGTAGCGGCCATGGAAGGGTTCCTCAAAAAGCGCGGGATAGCCGCCCCCCTGATGGTGGTTCGCGGCGACGGCGCCCTCGTCTCGGCGGCCTTTGCCCGCCAGCGACCCATTGAGACAATCCTGTCCGGTCCCGCGGCCAGCTTGGTGGGTGCCCGCCACTTGACCGGTTTTGATAATGCCGTGGTCTCCGACATAGGCGGCACAACCACAGACGTGGCTGTGCTCGACAACGGCCGCCCGCGCTTGGACTTGGAGGGCGCCACTGTAGGCGCCTTACGCACCATGGTTGAAGCGGTGGCCATGCACACCTTTGGCCTTGGCGGCGATTCGGAAGTCACGTTGGAGGATGGAGGGTTAAGCCCGAAAATCCTCCTGGGCCCGCGCCGTCTAGTCCCTCTCGCGCTGGCAGGCATGGCGCATGGAGACGCCGTCAGGTCGGAACTCGAGCGTCAGCTGCGATCGCCAAATCCAGGCCGCTTGGACGGCCGCTGCGCAGTCCGTACCGGTGTTCCGGATAGGCTTGCTGCCGGACTATCCCCGGGAGAAGCAAAGCTTTACGAGGCCATTGGATCCGTCGCCATCCCTCTCGACCGGCTGCTTAGCTCCAATGCCCAGGGCGCGACGCTCGATCGCCTGGTGACGAGAGGGCTCGTGCAAATCGCGGGGTTCACCCCGTCGGATGCCGCCCATGTATTGGGCAAGCAAACGAACTGGGATCCGGTGGCAGCTAGGCTTGGCGCGGAGCTTTTTGCCCGCAAGCGCGACGGACGCGGGCAACCAATTGCCGCATCACCAGAGGCCTTGTCCGAGCGAACATTGCTGACATTGACGCGGCTGTCGGCCGAAATCATCCTTGAAACTGCGTTTTCCGAGGACGGGCTCAACGGCGCGGCCACCGTAGCGCACGCCCTGGTGCAGCGCGCTGTTGACGGATACCCGGGCATCGCCCGGCTCAGTGTCGCACTGGACCGTCCGGTAATTGGGATCGGCGCCTCGGCCCCCCTGCACTACGCGGGTCTGGGTGCGTTAATTGGCAATGACTGCGTAGTGCCCGAGGACACCGACGTTGCCAACGCGCTCGGTGCCGTTGTCGGGCAGGTCAGGGTGTCGGCCGAAGCTCATGTCAGCCAACCCTGGGAAGGACTATTCCGGCTTGCTGCGGGCGGTCGAGTTCGGGATTTCCCGGACGAGGCGTCGGCGATCGCCGCCGCTGATGCGGCCGCCCGTGCTACCGTCGCCGAGTACGCGAGGGAGGGCGGCACCGACGCCGCCGAAATCAATGTCTCGACCGAGTTCCGTGTATGCACGGTCGAAGGTCAGCGCATGTTCATCGAAGCCAACTTGGTAGCAGTCGCGCTCGGCAGGCCCAGAATTGCGGCTTAGGGAAGCGCAGGCCGACTGTTTCCCAGAGGCATTGCAGACCACTGAGGGGATTGGTCGCCGCCCGATCAGTTAAAAGCAGACCGTTTTGGATGACAAGGGTCCCCTGTCATTGAATTATCCCAGACCAGGCCCAACCCATGCTGGTACGGTTAAACGGCACTGTTGCGGCGAGACACCGTTAAATATTCTGAAGCACTTTGCAAAATGGGAAGGAGAGACAAACCCGCAAGCCATTGCTATATCGACAATCGCCATGCTCGTACCTTCGATTAACCGTTTGCCGTGTTCTACACGGACACGAAGGTAGTGTCGCACAGGCGGCATGTGGACGTGTGCTGCAAACAGGCGCTCCAACTGTCGCCGCGACACGCCAGTGCGTTTTGCCACTTCGCTCATGCTCAGCGGGTATTCAACGTTTTCTTCCATGATCCGCATCGACATAAGAAGTTTCTCACTGACACCGGCAAAGGCGAGCCCGGTTGGACCGGTCTGTCGGTTCGTCCCGGAGCGCTGTCCTTCGACCGTGGCGTGCCGGCAAACCTGCTGAGCCGTAAACCCCCCGACATGATTTGCGATCATATCCACAGCCAGGTCGAAAGAGGCTAGTTCGCCTGCACAAGTCGAAAACTGCCCGTCCTTAACGAACAGGGAGTCGCGGATGTCGGGCTGGCTGAACACCTCAGAGAAAGCGGCAAGCCGAGACCAATGGATTGTACAGCGTGTTCCGGCCAGAAGACCGGTCTGCGCGAGCAACCACGAAGCCGTTCCGAGTGCCGAAATGGGCACACCGCGACGTGCGATCATGCGCAAAAAACTATTGCATTGTGGGCTCAGCCGCCGCCCTACTTGCTCACCGGCGACAATTATGAGGTGGTCAGGTCCCCGGGAAGGCGAACGAGAACTGAGTTCATCAGTGGTCACATCCACAGCAACCGAGATGCCGCTTGACCCTTCAACCGGCAGCGTGCTGAAGCCTGCGATCCTCCATTTAAACAACTTCATCCGCGTTATGGTATTTGCTATCTGAAAAGGCTCCAGAAAGGCGTGAAGTGCCAACTGCGAGAACCCCGGAAAGAGCAGTATCGCCAGCTCGATCGGGCGGCCGGCCTGAGACGGCATCTCCGCGATGGTCGACGCGTTGATCGCATTGATATCCGGATGTGCATTCATTGCTTCGTCCAACTGCCTTGCAAACAAACAGCTGCTTTCATTGAGAGACCGTGTTATCGGTCGCTGCCGGCCATGTGAAACAGGATATAACGGTTCTAGAGGACAGCCTCACCGATATCGAGTTCTCGACGTCTCATGAAATCAAGAAGCTGCTCGTCGATCGCTTCATCGAGAGGTGGAGGCTGGTATTCCTTCAAGGATCGAACAGCTGCGTCCAACCCCCGCGTGTTCGCATCGCGGGCGCCGGCAAAACTCCATTGCTCGAAGCTATCGTGGTCCATCAGGTCAGGGACAAAGAAGGCTTGTTCGAAGTTCTTGAGAGTATGCGCAGTTCCCAGATAATGGCTACCAGGCTCGCTCTGGCGGATCGCATCCATCGTTTCGTCCAGCTCACTCATCACGAGCCCTTGGCCAAGCTTGTAGAACATGACCATCTGCTCGGCGTCGAGCATGAACTTGCTGTAGCTTTGGGTTAGGGCCCCTTCCAGGTAACCCGTGGATGACAGCACAAAGTTCGCACCGGCAATCAGGACGCCGTACATGTTACGGGCTGCTTCATAGCCAGCTTGGGCGTCGACAAGTTTTGAACTGGTGCAGCTCCCACTGCACCGCCAGGGTAGCTTGTAGTGTCTGGCCAATTGACCGACCAGCATGTTCATGTGGTCGATCTCCGGGGTGCCGGCCATCGGCGCTCCGCTTTTCATGGAAACGGTTGCCAGCCACTGCCCATAAATGGAGGGCGCGCCTGGCCTAACAAGCTGAGCAAAGGCTATTCCCGCCAGCGCTTCTGCGTTGAGCTGAGCCACTGCGGCTATTGTACTTGCAGGGGTACTGGCACCCGCCAAGACGAAGGGAGTGAAAAGGATGGCTTGATTGCTTGCTGCGTAGACCTTGACCGAATCAAGCATGGTCGCGTCCCAGACAAGCGGCGAATTGCAGTTGGCGATCGAAACCATGACCGTGTTGTTATGAACGAATTCATCACCGAAGACGATCTTGGCCATGGTGACGGTGTCTTGCGCCCGTTCGCCGGACGTCACGGCGCCCATGAACGGCTTGTCGGAGTATTTTATCAGGCTGTAATTCATGTGCAGGTGGCGCCTGGGAACGGCAATGTCCATTGGCTCACAAAGGACACCTCCGGTCATGTGCATCGCCGGGGCTTGGTAAGCGAGCTTCGCAAAATTAACAAAATCAGCGATCGTCGAATTTCTTCGCTTGCCCTCAAGATCAAGCACGTTCGGCGATCCGTACGCCGGCGTAAAGATCGTCTTCCGTCCCCCGATGGTGACGGTCTTTGCTGGATTGCGAGCGTGAATCGTAATGTATTCGGGAGCCTTCGCCACGAGCTCCATCAAATGGTTTCTGTCGATCCTGATGCGCTGACCAGTGACGCTGGCGCCAGCTGCGCGCCACATTTCCACCGCCTCGTCGTCACGAAACTCGATCCCTATCTCCTCTAGGATCTGCATCGAGTAATCGTGAAGCCTAAGCAGTTGGTCCGGGCTCAGCAAATCTATGTAGGGCAGACCGCGTTCGAGCGACGGCATATGAGTCACCGATTTCTCAGAGCGGAGCTTCTGTCGGGCGTCCCGTCCACCTGATCTTGCAGACATCTTTCTCTTCCTTGATTTACGCCAGACCGTAGGCCGTATTAGTGTGTAAAACCAACAATTAAAGCTGATGTACGGTATGTGCTTAGGTTATGCTCACTACGACCTAAAGCCGCTCTTGAATGCCCCGAAGCAGGGAAGCCGCCGTCACAATGCCCATTGCGGCTCCTGCCTCGTCCACGACCACCAGTGGCCGGTTCCCATGGCGATTCGACAATGCGACCAGTTCATTGATCCCGGCGTCAGGTCCCAGGCGTGGCGCATCGGAGAGAGCCGTGCCGTCGCCAGCGTCGGCGGATAGCGGCGACATTACAGACGCCGCCTTCAAGAGCTTCAACCGGCTGCTTCCCTGAACGAACTTTTCGACATACGGATCCTTAGGGCTCCCGAGGATGTCTTCAGGCGAGCCGATCTGCAGCACTTCCCCATCTTTCATGACACCGATCCGGTGTCCGATCCGGACGGCTTCGTCCAGATCGTGCGTTATGAAAAGCGTTGTCTTTTGCAACTTTTTGGCGAGCTCTTTGAACTGGTCCTGAAGCTCCCGCCGGATGAGAGGATCGAGCGCAGAAAAAGGCTCGTCCATCAAAAGGATGGCAGGATCGGCCGCCAGCGCCCTGGCAAGCCCAATCCTCTGTTTCATCCCCCCTGAGAGTTCGTCGGGATAACGGTCACCCCAGCCAGCCAATTGCACCAGCTCCAGCTTTTCTTCTGCGACTTCACGGCACTGGCGGGTGCTGACTTTCCGGAGTTCAAGGCTCAATGCGACATTGTCGCGGACCGTCCTGTGCGGCAAGAGTGCTACATTTTGGAAGACCATTCCGATTGAGCGGGCGCGAAGCTCGCGCATTTCATTCTCGGATTTCAGGTTGATATCCTCACCACCGACAATGATCTGGCCGGCGGTGGGCTTGATGAGGCGGTTCACGTGGCGGACCAACGTCGACTTTCCGCTGCCGGAAAGCCCCATGACACAGAAAATCTCTCCGGCTTCTACCTTGAAGGAGACGCCGGCAACCGCGACCACACAGCCATGCTTCTCAAGCAAAGTAGCCTTTGAGAGAAACTCGCGTTGAATGTCTCCGAGATCAAACTTCGAGGTCGTCCCGAAGACCTTCCAGACGTCCCTGAATTCAATGGCGTGCGCTGTCAAAGGTGATCTCCACATTGGCGAAGCCCCGCCCGGCAACCCCGAAGGCCGCCGGGCGAGTCGATGCAACCGCAATCACTTCGCGGCTTGCTTTGCTTTCGCTATCCAGCCGTTCCACTGATCGAGATGAGCCTTCTTCCAGTCCTCGGCATGACGACGGATGTCCTCGTTAGATTTTTCGCCCTTGTGGACAAGAAGATTTTCGTCGTCGATGTCCTGGATCGGAATCTCGACCTGCTCAAACCATTTGTTGGCGGCTGGGTTTTTCTCAAGGAAACCGCTGTTAGCGAACACATGGTGGGTGTTCACCGAGAACCCCAGATTTCCAATGCCGGGAACGGTTGTGACGGCGCCAGCCTGTTCGTCAGGCAAAGACGTAAAAGGAACGGTCAGCCATGAAACGTTTTCGCCGTGGCGAAGAATGCCGTTGACCCATGTCGGCGTCCAGCCGTAGTACAGCACCGGTTTGCCGGCCTTAACCCGTTCAATGACGTCAGCGATCAAGGCGAAATACTCGCCCTGGTTATGTGTGACAGTGGCTCGAAGCCCATATGCATCAAGCTGATGCTCGATGATCCGTTCACACCCCCAACCAGGCTCACAGCCGTAAAGGTCTGCTTTCCCGTCGCCATCGATGTCGAATAGCGCCGCGATCTTCGGATCTTTCAGCTGATCGATCGTCTTGATGCCATACTTGTCGGCCGTAGCCTTATCGATCGAATATCCCTGGATCGAGTTTTTGGCGAGCGTTCCAACACGATGAGCCTTGGCGTCGCCGCCCGCCTTCTCCGCAAATGCGACATGCAGGGGATACCAGTGCGGCGTATAATAGTCTGCGTCACCGCTCGCCACAGCGATGTGGGCGACAGGAACCTGGGTCTGCAACGGCTCGTCGACGGCATATCCAAGGTCCTCAAGGCCGAGCTTCACCACATAGGCCTCGAATAGTTCTTCGGCAATGCCGTCGTACAAGGGCCGTACGGTGACGCCAGTGCCGGGAAGGTCTGCGGCTAAGGTATATCCAGAAGACACCACCAGCGTTCCTAACACGGTCACAGCCGCGGCTAGCCGCCTAAGATGCCAACCCATTCTCTGTTGATCGTTCATATGAGCTCCCATTGTTGTTAAGCAGACACGCGTTGCCGGCGATTCTCCGATCCTTCTCGTGCCGCCGGGGGGCCTTGGAAGGTATTGACAACACTTGTGATGAGCGAAGCGGGGCCGCGTTTGTACCAGGCGACGTGGGCGAATTGCCGGCTCCTGGACATTGCGGATTGCGTCAGGCGGTCCAGAATGATCGCAAGAAAGACGATACCAGTTCCGGCTGTTGCGGCCAGACCGATGTCGAGGCGGCCGATCCCGCGCAAAACCATCTGACCGAGCCCACCAACCGCGATCATGGAGGCGACGACTACCATCGAGAGTGACATCATCAAGGTCTGGTTCACGCCCGCCAATATGCTCGGCAGAGCAAGCGGTATCTGTGCCTTGAACAGAAGCTGGCTGTCGGATGCACCGAAGGCACGCATGGCCTCGACAACTTCTTCAGAGACCTGCTGAATGCCGAGCGTGGTCAGCCGGATAACGGGCGGCAGGGCAAAGACGATCGTTACAATGACGCCGGGCACATTGCCAATGCCAAACAACATTACGACGGGTACGAGATAGACGAATGACGGGATCGTCTGCATTGTGTCGAGGATTGGCCGGCAGATAGCAGCAGCCCGGTCGCTGCGCGCGGCCAGCACCCCGAGGGGAATGCCCACAATTGTGCAGAAGAGGACTGCGGTGAATACGAGAGAAAGCGTTGTCATCGTTTCGCCCCAGATGCCCAGGAAGCCAATGACAACCAACAGACTGACTATCTGGAGCGCTAGCCGCCACCCAGCAATCTGCCAAGCAATCAATCCGAAACACAAAATCGTTACGACGGGTGGAATTCCTTTCAGGGCGCCGTCAAACGTCCGGAGAAGCTGGTCAATGGGCCATTTCACGCTCTGAAAGAACGGCCGGTACTGGTCCACTACCCAGCCCAAGCCATTCGCGACCCAATCGTCGAAGGGTAGGTGCCAGATTTTGAATGGGTCTAAAATGTCTTCAGGCTTCACCAAACTTCCTTTCAATCAGGATCTGATTACGACTGAGCAGCCATCCGCCCGAAATGGCAGTCAGCAAGATCACAGTCTCAACCAAATACTCTGACAGCCACATGCGAGGCCGACAAGTCGTTTGGCGGATCAAGCCGCCACATCAATGCTACCCGGCAAAGCCATCTCAGAATCTAGACTTACCCGGCATTTCGCGTGACCTTGCATCTACCAAGTCACACAGGACGGCACGCTCTCCTAACGTTCCGGGAACGCTAGCGGGGCGGCTAGGACAAAACAACCGGATAAAAAGTAATGTCCCGCGAGCCTAAATGTTATCAAAGGGCGGCCGCTCTGCTGCGCTTGAAATGGAGAGTGTCGGGACCGAAATGGCGTCAGCGGCCGTATTTCGGTCAACCCCGGCCGAGGCGAGCCGCATCAAGGCTTCGCGAACACCGACCCGACGATATGACTCGCTAACCAGGCCATCTACTCGGAGATTTTCGCGGCGGCGTTCGACATGGGCACGTTGCTCGCTGCTCAGATCGTGCTCACGCTGGCGGAGCCAGTCCTGAAAGGACGGGTCGACCTCCTTGACCGGCTTGGCCGCCGTCGAGACCGAGGCCGGCCGGCTGTCGGTGTAGCGCGGCCGCAGCGCGCTGTTGGGGTTGAATTCGGTTCGCTGGTCGTTGCCTGAAATGACCAAGTCGGGATCCGAAACCCGGCCCGAGGGGCTGTAGACAAAAGCCGAGACGATGCGGTCGAGCGCGGCATCGACCTTTCGGCCACTTCGTGCGGCGCGCGATCGGGAACGGCCAGCCTAGTGATGCCGCGATCATTGATGGCGTCGAGCACCTCGCGATGATCGAGCGAGGTGATGATTTCGCGCCGGGCCGGCCAGAAATCATAGGGCGCATGCGCCCCATAGCCCTTGCCGATATGGAAGGCATAGATCTCGGGATAGACTGTGAGGTCCGTGCGGCGGCTCGGCTTGATGTCGTAGAAGGAGGTGATGGCGATCTGCAGCAGATGGGTGGCGCCGATGCCGCCAAGCGGATCGTCGATCACCAAGCCGAAGCGATCATGCGGGTTCCAGTCCGGCAAGACCTCGGCGATCGAGGCCGGCCGGCCCTCTATCTCCAAGTCGAACATGTCGGACTTCAGCAGTGTGACGACATGCATGGCTGTATCCACTCAACGAAGCCCTGGGCCGGATCTACGAGGCCCGGCCAACAGTCGCTCAAGCAGAAAAGTTCAGGCCTTTGCGAGCCAAACCTTGCCGAGATCGATCTCGAAAGTCGGGTGCATCGGGAAGTCTTTGACCTGCTTCGTGGAGTGGTGAAACACCGAAAGCCAGTAAGGCTGGATGATGATGCCAGAATCCTGCAAAAGTGCTTCAATTTCCTGCATCAGAACCTTACGCCTTGCCGGATCCGGAACTGCCAACGCGGCATCCAGTTTCTCGTCGAACTTGGGGTTAGACCACCCAGTTTCGTTCCATGCGACGCCACTGCGATAGGCCAAAACAAGATTTTGCACCCCAAGCGGCCGGTGGTTCCAGTTCGTTATCGAAAGCGGGTATTTTAACCAGTCATTGTAGAAGGTGCTGCTGGGCAGGACCGTCCGCTTGACCTTGAACCCAGTCTCGCGAAACTGCGCAGCGATCGCGTCGCCGGCGTCTTTGAGCCAATCCGTGTCCGGACTGATGATATTATGCTCAAAGTCGAACTGGCCGGCCTGGGTCATCAGGTGTTTGGCGGCATTAATGTCCCGTTTCTTTTCTGGGAGCGGATAAAATTCGGGGTGTATCGGCGCGACATGATAGTTGGCACCTACCGTCCCTCGTCCGTCGTTGGCAAGCTGCAAAATGGATGCATTGTCGACGGCCAATTGTAGCGCATTACGCACACGCTGGTCATCGTACGGCTTGTTAGTGACTTGGGTACGGCACAGCAGCGTTGTCGCCGTCTTCGCCTCGGAAATCACCAGACCAAGCTTGTCATAGGAACCGATGCTATTGGCATAAGTCTGGTAGTTCGCATCGATTTCGCCGGACTCGAAAGCACTCGGCACGACCGTCGCGTCGGACCCATAGTCGATAAACTGAACCTCATCGAGGTATGCTTCGCCGCCCCACCATTGTCCCTGAGTGCGACGCTTTAGGACAGCTTTCTGGCTCACATCCCAAGAAACCAGTTCGAATGGACCCGTGCCGATCGGGTGTTTGATGAGGTCAGAGCCATTTTTCTCGAAGTCGCGGTGTACGACCAAGGCCGGGTAGTCTGCGATTCCAGGAATTATGGTGATGTCGGGCTTCGACAGTTTGAGTTTAACCGTGTAGTCATCAACCTTCGTAATAGCGCCATCCTGCGCTTTGCCTGTTTTATCGTCGATCAATGAGCTTAATCGCGTGGCCATCGAGTTGCCAGCAGCGTCTCTCTCACACCAACGCTTAAGGTTGAAGATAACATCATCGGCCGTAAAGTCGTCACCATTGTTCCACTTCACACCCTTTCTGAGGTGCAAGACGTATTCCTTGGCATCGTCACTCGTGTCCCAGCTTTCGAGCAGCCTTGGCTCAAACGTGTATTCAGTAGTGTATTTGACCAAGGGCTCCAGGAACTGACGGTAAATGTTGGCAAGCTCTGAAACGTCAACGGTACGCGGGTCCTTCGCACCATAGACAATCATCGCCACCCGCAATGTGCCGCCTTTGGTCGCGGCCTCTTCGGCCTGCGCAGACGGGACCGCCCCAAGCATCGAGTAGGCAACGGCAGTGGACGCGCCGAAGATTGAAGCGAGAGCCAGGAATTCCCGCCTGTCCATGCCGCCCCGCTTGACGTCATCGGCGAGACAGCTGAAAAGTTTGGGCAGGCGGTTGCCATTTCTGCTAAAAAAACGCATGTGAAGCTCCCCAAGGTTATATCGGACAGCTCGTGCGGAGATGGCCCGCCGCTAGGCCGTCATTAGGCACCGACAAACATGGAATTCCTGAGGGAATTCAGCGCTTGCGGCGTCAGAGGTATGCCCCTGATGACAAGAACGCTAGCCATGCGCATCCCCCAAAACAACCTGATAAAAAGTTATGCGCGGCGCGAAGGAAAGTTATGCGGCGCTAATGGACGTGAGGACACGATCTGAACTGCCTTGCGGTCCGGGGCTGTTCTGGCGGAAGATTCCCCAGGATAAGGCGTACACGGGGTGCACGGCGTGCTGCACCATAACATTTTGTCCGACGTT
This sequence comes from Mesorhizobium loti, assembly GCA_002356515.1. Classification (NCBI taxonomy): domain Bacteria; kingdom Pseudomonadati; phylum Pseudomonadota; class Alphaproteobacteria; order Hyphomicrobiales; family Phyllobacteriaceae; genus Mesorhizobium; species Mesorhizobium loti. The sequence goes on from AP017607.1 coordinate 87,278, forward strand.
GCATGACTTTTCGTTTGGTTGTTTTGCGTCACCCATCTCGCTAGCGTCACCGGCGATCTACCAGACAATCAGGAAAGGTGGTTGCCGGATGAGTAGTAGAGCCGCGAATGCCCGCGCCCGGGTTGGCGATATCCCGGAAGTTATGACCGGCGTCCTGCTGGTAGGGCACGGGGGTTTCGACAAGCTTGAATATCGCCTGGACATCCCCGTCCCGAAGCCCGGTCCAGATGAAGTCTTGATACGGGTTGCTGCGGCGGGCGTCAACAATACTGACATCAACACGCGCATTGGCTGGTATTCAAAGAGCGTGAAAAGCAGCACCGATGAAGGGGCGACGCAAGCGCAGGACGCCGATGCCACCTGGACCGGCGTGCCCATGTCGTTTCCACGGATTCAGGGTGCGGACTGTTGTGGCCACATCGTCAGCGTCGGGATCAACGTGGATCCCTGCCGTATCGGTGAACGCGTGATCAATGCCAATACGCTGCGCTTCTACGTTGATTACCGGCCTATGGAGAGCTGGGTCTTTGGCTCCGAAGTCGACGGAGCTTTTGCCCAGTACATGAAAGCCCCCTCGTGCGAGGCCCATAAGGTAAACTGTGACTGGAGCGACGTCGAGCTCGCTTCGGTGTCATGCTCTTATTCGACAGCGGAAAACCTATTGCATCGCGCCGGAGTAAAGGTGGGCGAGCATGTCGTCATTACCGGAGCATCTGGCGGCGTGGGGTCTGCGGCAGTGCAGCTGGCCAAACGCCGGGGAGCCTTTGTCACTGCGATTGTCGGCGCGACAAAGGCCGACGAAATGCTTCAGTTGGGCGCCGACCGGGTCGTGCTTCGTGGGGAAAGTCTGGTCAAACGCCTCGGCAACGAAACCGTTGATGTTGTTGTCGACGTGGCTGCAGGCCCCGCGTTTGTCGAGCTTCTCGATATTCTGAAGAAGGGCGGACGGTACGCAGTAGGCGGGGCTATCGCAGGTCCCATTGTCGAACTCGATGTGCGTACCTTGTACCTGAAAGATCTCACCTTTTTCGGCTGCACATTCCAAGACGACGTCGTTTTCAGGAATCTCGTATCGTACATCGAAAATGGCGAAATCCGCCCTTTGGTGGGAAAAACCTATCCTCTGCAGGACATCGTGAAAGCCCAGCAGGACTTCCTGTCGAAGACCATCAGCGGAAAGCTGGTGCTGGTCATACCAGAATGAAAAGAATAACCGATGTTGGACCTTAGGATTTCGAGGATCGATGTTTTCCAGGTGGATCTGCCCTATTCGGGCGGAGTCTACCAGCTGTCTGGCGGTCGCGAGTACCGTACCTTCGACGCAACAATCGTACGCCTTACCACGCAGAATGGTCTTGAAGGATGGGGTGAAAGCACCCCATTCGGCTCGAACTATGTCGCGGCGCATGCCCTGGGTGTCAGGTCGGGAATCGCCGAGTTAGCCCCCAGCCTAATAGGCCTGGACCCACGGCGCGTCGACCGCGTCAACGATGCGATGGACGCAGCCCTTCTGGGTCATGAGCATGCAAAGACCGCGCTTGATGTCGCATGCTGGGATCTGTTCGGCAAATCGGTCGGCCTGCCGGTGTGCGAGCTGCTAGGAGGGCGCACGGATGTCAGGATGCCGGTGGTGTCATCCATCTACATGGGTGAACCAGAGGACATGCGACGGCGTGTCGCCGAATACCGGGCGATCGGGTATACCTGCCATTCCGTAAAGGTCGGAGGTGAGCCTGCTGAAGACGCGGCTCGGATAGCGGCTTCACTCGCGGACAAGAGGCCGGGGGAGTATTTCATAGCGGATGCAAACGGCGGAATGACCGTCGAGGCGGCGCTTCGCATGCTCCGGTTGCTGCCACCTGGGCTTGATTTCGTGCTTGAGCAACCTTGCCCAACGTGGCGAGAGTGCATGTCGCTGCGTCGGCGCACCGACGTCCCGCTCATCTTCGATGAGCTTGCAATCAGTGACGCATCAATCGCTCAGATGGTCGCTGACGACGCGGCAGACGGGTTCAGCATCAAGGTCTCAAAGAATGGTGGCCTGACCAAAGGGCGTCGCCAGCGAGATATCGGCGTTGCCGCTGGTTTTACCGTAACAGTCATGGATACGGTCGGCTCTGACATCGCATTCGCCGGGGTTGTCCATCTGGGCCAGACTTTCCCCGAGCGTAACCTGCGATGCGTCTTAGACTGCCGGACGCTCGTCTCGTTGAAGACTGCAGACGGGCATTTTGAGGTCGTCGACGGCCGCGTGGTAGCGCCACATACGCCCGGACTAGGCGTCTCGCCGAGGATAGAAGTCCTCGGAAAACCCGTCGCCAGCTACTCCTGACAGAGCCCGGCTCTCTGCGCCAATGTCGTAACACGGTTCAAGCGATTGAAAGGCCAAGATGACTGATCCGGCTAGCTACAGATTTCCGATAACCTCAAGCTTCACGGCCTATGACTGCCACTGCGAAGGCGATGTCGAGAAGGTCGTTGTCTCAGGGTTGCCGGATCTGCCTAAGGGCACCGCTTTCGAGAAAATGAAGTTTTTTCGAGAGCACTACGACCACATTCGCCTGTTCTTCCTGCGGGAACCTCGCGGCAGTATGATCCAGTCGGTCAACTTCATTGTGCCTACGGAGAACCCCGACGCCGTAGCTGCATACATAATCGCCGAGGCGGAAGAATATCCTGAAATGTCCGGCGGCAACACGATCAGTGTCGCGACCACGATGCTGAAGACTGGCATGGTTCCGATCATAGGTCCCATAACGCGGTTCAAGCTTGAGGCGCCAGCCGGCCTCATCGGGATTGAATGCGATACCAAAGATGGAAAGGTCGGCGCCGTCCGGTTCATAAATCAACCGGCTTTCGCTTACTGCCTTAACAAGACAATCCAGCTACCTGGCTTTGGAGAACTGGTTGTGGACGTCGGTTACGGGGGTATGACCTATGCCATCGTAGATGCACAGCAGTTCGGTTTCGAGTTGGTTGCATCAGAAGGCCGCCGGCTAAGCGATCTTGGGCAGGAAATTAAGGCAGCTGCCGCGGCACAGATACCCGTATCTCATCCACTGAACGCGGAGCTGCCAGGCATTACACAAACGATGTTCGTAACGCCAATCATGCGCGGAAAGAAGGGTGTTGAATCGAAAAACGCCGTCATCGTCTCGCCAGGACGTATAGACCGGTGTCCCTGTGGCACGGGCACCTCCGCGCGCCTTGCCGTGATGCACGCCAAGGGCGAGATTGAGGAGGGTGAACAGTTCACTCACAAGTCGCTCATCGATTCAACGTTTACGGGAGAAGTCGTCGCGACAACGACAGTAGGCCCTTACAGCGCGATTATCCCGGCCGTCAGCGGGCGCACGTGGATCACTGCAAAGTGCTCGTACCTCTTGGAGGAAGACGATCCTTACCCCATAGGGTACGCGATTACGGACACTTGGCCGGAGATGAAGGACGGGCACGTTTCCGTCACTGCCAAAGCGAACCGATGATCAACCGCGGCAACTGGCTGGATGTGGGAGTCGATGGCTTAGCTTTTGGAATTCCGATGGAACCCATGAACGTGCACGACGCCGGCGGCATGACAGCAGCTATCAAGATATGTTGCGCATTCAGTGCGCTGCAAATCCCAACCGTCCTGAACATCTCAAGTTCAGCCTATGTCTGGCAAGCTTTACGTGCAGTTATGATGTCGTTCTTCTTCTGCTCAGCTCTATTCCTTTTCCTTCTGGTATTCAAACTCGGCGTGATTCTGTGAATGCCATTCGGCTGTTGTGCATACTGACTCGCTTGGGGAGATACAGGCGATAGCGGTCCGGAAAGACCAAGAAAATCGCACCGGCTTCAGAAGCCAGCCAATCACGCTCAAGCGCCGGGGACCACCACGGCGAAGCGATCTCAATCCGAGCGTGAAGGACCAGGGTTGTCGCCGGACACCGGTTCTGCAGGTTTGATCTCCGCAGGACCGGGCGGCGATGTGCGTCCATGATCGCTGGCCACCGGCACGGTTGGATTTAACCCTGCAACTTGAGTGATAAGCCAATCGCGAAAAGTTTGAACGTCTTTCCGGTCAAGTGCCGCTTCCGGGATCACCAAATGGTGTCTCCGGCCTGTCAGGTAGCTTTCGGTCAAAGGTCGTATCAAGTCGCCCTCGTTGAGGTAGTCACTTACGACGTGACGCCACCCCATCCCGATGCCATACCCTCTGATGACCGACTGGATCATCGTTGAGTAATTATTGAAGGTGATCCCACGCTTGAACTCGGTTGTAACTCCAAACTGTTCGAGCCAGCCCGCCCAGTTGAAAGGTGCCCAAGGGTAGACAGACCAGTGCTGGTCGTCCATGTCCAGGAGCACTTCGTTGACCAGGTCACTAGGGCTCATAATGCCAGGTGAGTGGGCTAGATAGGATTTGCTGCAGATCGGAAAAACTTCCTCAGAGAAAAGTTCGGTCGCCACGAATCCCGGCCGCGGCAGGTGACCCATGACCACGGATAGATCGAACCCGTCGCTCGCCGGAATAGGACTTCGTTCGAGAGAGACCAGATGCAGATCAATGGTCGGATTGTTCATGATGAAGTCGCCGATTCTTCGGCTCATGAACATGGTGCCGAATGACATCGGCATTCCCACCGTTAGCCGCCTAGCCTTTTTCCCCCTGCGCACGCTATCAAAGGCCGTGGCGATGTGTGCGAGGCTCAGCGTCGTAGCTTCAAACAGCTCTTCCCCTGCAGCCGACAACGATACCTTCTGGTTTCCGCGATTGAAGAGCTGCGTGTCGAGGTGGTCCTCAAGCGTGAGGATATGCCGGCTTACGGCAGCCTGAGTAACGGAGAGTTCGTTGGCAGCCTTCGTAAAGCTTACGTGACGAGCGGCGGCTTCAAATGCCCGCAGCGCGCTCAGCGGCAGCCGTCGATAATCCTTGGACATGCCTAATCGTTATCCCGGCCCTGGACAAAAGTAAATCGCAAGCCGCGGCAACGCTGACGTGCGAACGCGAGGTCGACGCAGGAGCCCACACTGAAGACCTGCCCCGAAAAATTATTCGCGCCCGGCGTGCCATTCTCTGTACGCCAGGTTAACCCGCGCACCCACAGCGGTGAACGGACGTGGAGGCAAGGCCTGGGGCCTATCGAACGCGCTGAAAACCTTGCCAAGTGCCGACTGATGGCCGAGTAAAAGCTCGGCGGTCGCGATACCGGCCGACGTGGACTTGGTTCCCCCGATGCCGTTGCAAGCACAGGCCGCGAAGATCCCTTTCTCCACCTCGCCGAACAAAGGCACGGAATTGCGGGTTAGAGCCATCGCGCCCGCCCAGCGATACTGCATTTTCAGGTGACGGTGATCGGGAAAGCGATCGGCGAATTTACGATCGAGGAGGGCCCCTGCCCTCCTCATCGTTCCAGCGCCGGCTTCGATGTTGGGGTTGTAGGTGTAGCGCGAGCGTACCAGTAGCCGGTCGCCGTCGACTCCATTGATCCGGCGGATCGTCGTGCCCATTGGCGCCGCCGGCGTCGCGCCCCACTTCCTAGATCCGCCGAGGGTAGATGGCGCGAACGGTTCGGTCAGCGCGGCGTACGTGAAGACATGGAGGAGTTCGCCCCTTCCGAACCCGAAGCTTTCTGCATGCCCGTTGGTAGCCAGAACCACCCGCCCTGCATTGACCGTGCCTTTCGGGGTCTTCACGACGCAACCGGAGGACGAGGTTTTAATGGAGAGGGCTGGCGTCCGCTCGAATAGCCTGATTGACCCCTGAAATAGATCAGCAATTGCTCGCACCATCGCGGCGGGCTGGACCATGACCGCACCGGGTGTGAAAAGCCCCGATTTGAATGATCGTGTCCCTGTGAGCTTCTGTGTCTCCGTTTCACCCAGCAGTTGGTTAGGTTCGCCCATTGACTTGAGCTGGGACGAGTACTCCTCGAGATGCTCAGTACCTGCGTCAGTCATGGCGACGCTGTATTTGCCGCTCGGATCGAAAATGTCTTGGTTCCATCCATTCTCCTGAGCGAGGCGAGCGTAGAGTTGAATAGCAGTGCGGGCGACCAGGATCTCGTCGCGGTTTTTAGCAGCCGCGTCCACCCCGAAGTTGCCCGAGGCAATATCGTGGGGCAGATCAATGAGAAACCCTGAATTTCGGCCACTGGCACCATTACCAACCAGATCGGCATCGATGATGGCTACCGACAAAGTGGGGTCAATTTCCGATAACCTCACTGCGGCTGCAAGGCCCGCAAAGCCCGCGCCTATGATGACGACGTCGGGGTTGATGCCGCCATCTAGCGCGGGCGTTGGGGTCCTGGGAGGAAGCAATGCCGTCCAGCCGGATTGCGCGCCATGGTTAGGAAGACGACGCGCGTGGAACGTCTTACTGGTCATCGTGCTGTTTCTTGTTCGATCAGAGGCCCCAAGGCCGCTTTAAGAGCTGCAATACGTTCCGCGGGCACCGGCCTGAAGGGTTTCCTCACTGCGCCGCTGCTGTAGCCCGTAATTTCTGCGGCTGCATATGCACTTGGAACGTAACCGCCATAGTCGCCCTGCCAAAGCAGCGACATGATAGGCTCCAGGACGCGCCACTGCGCCCGAACGTCATCCCAACGCTTTTCCTTGGCTGCCTTGACGATTGCCACGCAGGCGCGAGGCGTGACGTTCGCGCCGCCCCAGATCAATCCCGAGCAACCCGCAAACAGAGAGAAAGGTACGAGGGGATCTGCACCATTGAGGATTTCCAGGCCGGTACCGATCAACTGAACCTGCGAGGTCAGGTCTCCGCTACTGTCTTTAATTGCGCGGAACTCTGGAAGTTCGCAGAGCCTGCGGAGCAGGTCGGGGGTTATACGTATACCGACTGCCTGAGGCACATTGTAACCAATGATAGGCAAACCGACCTTGGCGACTTCCGCATAAAAATCAAAAACGCTGTCGTCGGTCGACGGGCCTTCGAAAAACGGAGGAAGCAGCATGACTCCGTCGGCGCCGGAGTCCTTCGCAAACTGTGTCCTGTCGACCACGTCGGCAGTGAGCAGGGCCGAGGTCTGGGCAATGACCTTGGCCCGTCCCGCGACGATACGCGCGCCCCGCTCTATAAGGGCTTTAGACTCGTCCGTTGAGAGGTAGACGTGCATACCAGTACCGGAGCTGAAAACGAAACCATCGATGCCTGCAGCCAGATACCGCTCGACGTGCTCCTCCAAGCGGTTGAAATCAATGCGCCCGTTAGCATCGAATGGGGTTGTGATTGCCAGATTGAGACCTTGGAAAGCGAATGATGTCATTTCAGAAACCTCCGTGTGAGCTGCTCAGGTCAACCCACAGGGTCTTTATCTGGCAATATTGATCGTGTGCGTGCAGGGACTTGTCGCGGCCACCGAAACCGGATTGTCTGTAACCCCCGAACGGTGTCGCGGCGTCGCCCTCCCCGTAGGAGTTCACGGTAACCGTACCCGCATTGATTGCCCGGGCGGCGCGAAGCGCGCGGGTACCGTCACCACTGAACACCGAGGCCGCCAAACCGTAGTCAGTTTCATTGGCGAGAGAAACCGCTTCTGCGAGGGATTTCACAGCAATCACCGACAGGATCGGCCCGAAGATCTCTTCCTTGACGTGGCGGCCTTCGTGGCGCTTGAATTCGATGATCGTGGGCTCGATCGTGGTACCATCGACGGCATTTCCGCCGATAATCACCTTGCCGTCGTGGTCGAGATAGCTGCTCACCTTCTCAAAATGGGTCGCCGAAACAAGCGGTCCGATGCGGGTCTCCGGGTCCAGCGGGTCACCCACGATCCACGTCTTGGCAACAGCGGTAAGCTTCTCGAGTAGGCGATCCTTGACGTCCTCATGGACGAAAAGACGTGAAATCGCCGAGCAGTTCTGACCCATATTCCAGAAGGCGCCGTTGGCAATATGAGCAGCCACGGCATCGAGATCGGAGGCGTCATCCATGACGATGCAGGGGTTCTTGCCTCCCAGTTCAAGCACAACTTCCTTCAGGTTGCTTTCAGAGGAGTACTTCAGGAAGCGCCGACCGGTCTCAGTCGAGCCCGTAAACGAAATGGCATCGATGCCAGGGTGGCGCCCGATCGGTTCGCCGACGTCAGGACCATCACCGGTCACAACGTTGAAAACCCCGGCAGGTACTCCGGCATCCAGTGCAAGCTCGGCTACGCGCAAGGTCGTCAGCGACGTTTCTTCGGCCGGCTTAACGACAATCGTGCACCCCGCTGCAAGGGCCGGGCCAATCTTCCAAGCCAAGGTCAAAAGCGGGAAATTCCACGGCAGGACGATGCCTACCACCCCGATCGGCTCGCGCACGATAAGGCCAAGTGCCGCATCGTTTGCTGGGGCGACCTGATCATATATCTTGTCGATAGCCTCCGCGTGCCACCGCAGGCTGTTTACAGCCTCGGGAACGTCAATATTGGTGCAGTCGCCAATCGTCTTGCCGCTGTCCAGGCTCTCCATCAGTGCAAGTTCGGGCGTATTCTCCTCGATGAGGGACGCCAGGCTGAGCAGAACCTTTTTGCGGGCGGCGGGAGCGAGTTTCGACCAGCGGCCGTCCTCGAGAGCATGCCGAGCGGCGGAAACCGCCTTGTCCACATCTGCGGCCGAACCTGCGGGGAGCTCAGCCAAAACCTTGCCTGTCGCAGGATTCAGGGTCTTGAAGGTTTTGCCCGACAGAGCGGCTGTCTGCACGCCATCCACAATCATGCTGGTTGGGAATCCGAGCGATTGAGCCTGCGTCTTGTATTCGGCTTTGTTCAGCACTTCAGTTCTCCCTCGTGTCCCAATGACATCGACGACAATGATCCGTGGAGCTCGCCCTGCATGCGTAAGGTGCGTGGCACCCTCAACTCGACAAGGACGGCGCTATACATGGCCGTCATGCGCGGCGTTCAAGAACGCTAGAAGCCTGCAAACACTAAAACAACCGGATAAAAAGTTATGTGCGGTAACCCTAAATGTTATCGAGGATGGACGCTGCGCACCTTGGCAATGAGCGGCCCCGGACAGCGGCTCGGGGCACCTACAGGCGACGCTGCCAATGTGGATGGCCGCTCAGATATACAACGTCGCTGTCGCGGCTGTTCTACCTCGTCAGACCAAAGCATCGTAGGTGTTTGAAAGCTGGAGCAAGGGCACAGCCTTTCCCCGGCTCCGTTCCATCGCCGTTACTGAGCACCTCGGCAACTGTTTAGACGGGTGCCAACACCGCAAAGCGGAAACCATGAGATTCAGCCACAGATTGTCGATCGTCGATTCACATACTGCCGGCGAGCCAAGCCGGTTTGTTATTTCAGGTTTCCCAACGATACCTGGCTCGACAATGGCCGAGCGGATGCGCAACCTGATCAACGATTACGCCTGGATCCGCCGGGTGACCATGAATGAACCGCGGGGCCACCGCGACATGTTCGGCGGCGTGATCGTGCCCCCCGTCAACCCAACCTCGCATGCCGGCGTGGTCTACATGGACGGCGGCCAGTTTTACAATATGTGCGGGCATGCCTCGCTCGGTCTTTGCGGAATGCTGGTTGAGACCGGGCAGGTACCACGTACCGGCCGCACCACAGAAGTCCGGATAGATACGCCCGCCGGGCTAGTGGTTGGATCGGTTACAACCAGCGATGCGGGAGACGTGGAAGCGGTGTCCCTTATTGACGTAGCGTCCTTTGCTTTTGCGCTGGATCAGTTTGTTGAGGTCCCTAACTACGGCCGCGTCCGCGTTGACTTCGGATATGGCGGAAATATTTTCGTAATCGCCGAAGCCGCAGACATGGGCTTCCAGTCCATCGACCCGGAACATACCACCGATCTGATCAAGGCCGGCGTGGCGTTGCGCCAGGCAGCAAGGCTGCAATACCGCTTCCAGCATCCCGAGCAGCCTCATATCGACGGGATTGACCTTGCGATGTTGACCGCTCCGGCCTCGAGCAGTGCCACGGATGCGCGTAACATCGTCATCCTCGGCCAGGCCCAGGCGGACCGATCGCCTTGCGGCACCGGCACGTGCGCGCGCATGGCCGTCGAGCATGCTAAGGGCCGGCTCGGGGTCCAAGAGCGCTTCAGGCACGAAAGCTCCATTCGGACGTTTTTTGACGCGCGCATTCTTGAAACGACGAAGGTTGGATCCCTGCCTGCGGTAATACCGGAAATTAGTTGCCGACCTTTCCTTACCGGGTTTAGCGAGTTCGTCGTTGATCCAGAGGATCCATTGGGGAACGGCTTCGTGCTCGGATAACTCTGGTTGGGGTATCAAGGTGATGCCCTAACCAAGGAGGAACTCAACAAGGCGTTTTCCATGAGGACCGGAGCTAGGCAGCTCATAACCCAGGGTCATCGCCAACCCCAGCAATACGCGTTATCTCCCTGGACAAGAGGCACCAGCTCGGTGCGCCAATTCCCACGAGTCGACCAACGGCGAGCACCGCCACCTGCCACCCATATCAGCCTCTGAGGACCAATTATGCCTGTAATCCACATAGAAACCTTCAAATCGAGCGACGAAAAAAAGATGGAACTGGCAGCGGAAATTACCAAGCTGTTTTGTGACAAGATGAACCTGAAGCCAGAGCAGATCCACGTAGTCTTTGATGAGTATGAGCCGAACAACTGGGCAACCGGCGGCAAACTCTGGTCGAAGATGTGAGGCAACAGTCTGGACGGCTTGACCCGCCTTGAACTGGAGGCATTTTGAAAGCCATTGTTGCACCCTCCACCAGAAATGCTTGGACTAACTCAAGACTGCCCGTGTCGCAAATCCTGCTGATGTGCACCAACCAAGGCAGTGCATATGCGTTGAAGCCCCGGCGAAAGGGGTTTTGGACCCTCGTAGGCCTTCTGTCGGTTCCACTATGGGCTCTTTGGCCCCTCATGGCGGTGATATCGATTGACAGCATGCCGACGTTTCAATTCTCCGCCATCAATTATGCGGTGGCCGCGTCGACCTTGTTTGCTCTCTCCAGAAGGCGTGCATCCAAGGCACAGCTGATCAACCAGCAGCTGGTCCCTGTCCTGATGGTGGCGCTTGGCCTGTTGATCGGGAATGTCCTTTTCCTATACTCGCTCAAGTTCATTTCGCCCGCGCAATCGAATATTATTGTCTACCTCTGGCCCATCATCGTCGTCTTGCTTGCCACAGCGTTAGGCCTCCTGACCTTTTCCCCAAGACACCTGTTTTCTGTGCTCCTGGCGCTCGCCGGAAGAAATGCGCACCGTCAGAAAATCCGCATTCGTAGGCAATTTGCGTAATAGAACAGGTCGTATTGAGGAGCATCCACTTGGCTGACTTCAAGCGCAAGCGCCGCCAATAGTTGGCGGGCGTTGTCTGGAGTTCCTTCTTAAAGAGCCGAGACAATTCCCGCGAGGAAGTGCCGACCCCTGCCGCGATTTCTGAAACTGAACATAGCTCATACAACTTTTGCCGCATGATAGAGACGGCATTTGCAACTCGACGATCTGCAAACTTGAGCCGGGGTCCGACTCAACGATGATCTCATCGTTTTTAACTTCACGGTTGCCCAGCAAATAGTGAAAGGCCTTTTGGGCGCGGGCCTCGCCGCAAGCGTCAGCGACGAGCTTTGTTGCGAGATTGACCGCGGCCAGCCCACCAGGTGAGGTTATGAGGTTGCCATCACACACCACCGCGCTGTCGGTGATGGGCACGACAGCGGGAAAAAATCTTCGCATCGTCCCTTCCATATCGAAATGAACCGCGCAACGTTTACCGTCGAGTAGGCCCAGCTCAGCCAAAACGACAATGCCTGTGCAGCACGCGGCGAGCTTTACCCCGTCTTTGGCGGCGGCTTTTATATATTCATAAAGAGCGGGGTTCGCTTTTTCTCCGCTGTGAAGAATGCCGCCGTGCACGATTATGCAGTCGTAGTTGGATGGATCGGCGAACGTCCTGCTTGGAAGAACCGCTATGCCACAGCTCGCAACAATGGGATTGTCGGCAGACCGTCCGGGTGCGAAAGCAGAATGTCTTTGACGGCAGCGCTGGCGGACTTACTTTCAATCTTGGTCATGGCGGCGTTCCTTCGCGGGAATCGGTGACGTGAACAATTACCAGCCTGCCATGACCGCCCTCTCTCAGCGAATTTGCAGAACTCTCAGCACACTACCGTTTGGGTTTTGCTCACCTCACAATTGGCATGCTAGTAAGTGCAACGTTTATAGTTGCCGGAGGGATCATCTCCTCACGCCATTGTCCCGACGAAGCTGCCGATGCTGGATCCCTACCAATTGCTTTGGCTCGCCAGAAACGGGGCCATCATCTGACCACCCGCGATACGGCATGTGGCATATTACTATATGATGCCCGGCAATGACATGCGTGGCCCCTGATCCTGAACCTCCGAGGCACGAACAAGCCTCGGCGACATTTTGGCCCCCTGCACTCTGCCGCGTTCAAGAGTAAGCGATCTTTGCTCAGCGCTCGTAGTCGTTATCGTTTGAACGCTGAGTCTTCCGATCCTGCTCTCCCGATTGCCGCGCCTTCTGTTTGTTGGCGTCCTTCTGCTTGGCACTCACCTGCTTCTGCTTGGTGCCGGTGCGCGGCTGCTCCGGTTGGCGGGGATCGTCCCGGGTTGGAAGGTCTCGCCCTCGCGCCTCGCGGTCGGGGATCGGCTCGCCACTGCCACCACCACGACGCTGTTGCTGCCGCTCAAATTGCAGCCGCGCGAGACGGTCGTGCATCTTGTCGTTGACCTCTTCACGATACTGTTCGAACTGTCCTTGATGCGCCGGCGGCAGCGTCTCGCGCATGTTGTCGAGGGCCTGATTGACGCGGGCCATCTGACGCCGCATTTCAAAGGGGGTTTGCGCCATGTTCAAATCTCCTATCAGTGCATTCAATTCTCTCATACCGGGATGGGACAGGAAAGACTTCTGCCCCGATTGATCAGCTCCGCGCCCCGCGGCAGGACCTGGCTGTCCCTCCCCTGTCCGATCGCGACGGTCCCGCAGAAAATTGTTGCCGATCGACTCCGCTGCCGTGAGAGCCTGACCGACCACGCCCGCGGTCCGCATCGTCGTCACAGTCTTTTGCCATGCGGCAGCGATGGCATCGCCGTTCACGACAAGGGATTGTCCATCCAAACGACGTTGCCGCTTGGCCTCCACCCGCTCGATCGTCCTGGCGCTGACCTGGTAGCGCGGATCGCTCTGGGCGCGGCTGTAGGCTCCGGCATGCTCCTTCGTGAATGGCCGCGTCATCGCATGATCCATGCGCCGCGTCGCCACCATCGCAATGCCGTTCTCGCGTGCTTTTTCCGCAAAGGTCTCGCGCCAGGCTGCGAGATCCGGTTTGTAGAATTTCAGGCGCTCGCCGTCGGCTGACCGGGCCTGCACCATCGCGTGGATATGGACGTGCTTGGTGTCCTTGTGATGCGCCAGGACGAACTTGTATCCTGGCGCGCGCTCCTCCATCACGGCGCGCGCCGCGGCCATGACGGCGTTGGCATCGGTGCCGGCCTTCGCCGAGAAAAGCAGGTGATAGGCATTGCGGCGCTCACGCCCCGAAAACTGCGGGCGCCATTGTTCATAGACCGAAGCCGCCGCTTTGGTGGCATTCTTCGCCCCGAGCACAGGCTCCCCATTTGCGTGGCGGACCTGGCTGTGGGTGCGGATAAACTTTTGCAAAAAGTATTTCGCCTTGGGTTCACGGCTGACGGCCGCCGTTACCTCTGCCTTGGCTACCACCCCCGCCGCGCCCATAGCCTCAGACAAGCGGGCTTCAATCTTGTCGAGTGCCTTGCTGCGCGAATTCGCCCGACCACCGGCAAGCACCTTGGCAAGCGGTCCGGCCCGCTCATCGGTGTGCGCGTATACCTCCACCGCCTGTCCATCCTGTGCATAGATAAACGGTTTTGCGCCGAAGGCCTTGTTTAACGCTTCGCTCAAGGCGGCGTCGGTGACCTCGCCGGCTAGCTCGAAACGAACCTCGATAAAATTCGTATTTTCCAGGGGTGGTTCGAACGTCTGGCAAAACGTTTCCAGGAACGCTTTTCGTGCGCCGCCTGTCGCAAGCACCTGGCCGTCCTCGTCAAAAATCTCGATGTCGTGCTTGTCGCCTTTTTCGTCGTCGCGCTTCCCGATGTAATTGAGCAGCCGAGCGGCGGCTTCCCTGGTCGATGGCGGATTGGGCATGACCTTGAACACAGCAGGCTGGGCGCCTGCCGCGTAGCCTGCCCGCGCCGCCACGGCCTGCGCCTGATAGGCGGCCCGCGCCGCTCGCCCCGTACCGCCTGGGCGACCAGCGCCCCGGCCGCCGCCGCCACCGCCACGCCGCTTCCAGTCTTCCTCCTCCTCTTCCGGCCGGAAACCGGCGAGCGTGGCACCATAGACCATGATCGGCACGCTAGCCGCTTTGGCGGAGCTCGCAGCCGCAGTGGACGTCGGCGCCCTGCTGGACATGGAGTTCCCCGACGCTCCTGTTACTCGCGGCGATGAACGAGGAGGGTTCCTGGCGCCACTTACCATCGAGCCGGCTTGTCCTTGGCCGAGGCGTCCGCCGCCACCGGTCCGCTCATACCCCTTCATCGCCTGGAATTCGCCGGCCTCGCGTCGGGCGCTTGTCGCGGACTTGTCGTCGTCCAGCTCCTCACGCTTCACGCCGGTAACGCCCCGCAGATAGCGTTCGATTTCGGCCGCGTAGCCAGCAAGACGACCGCTCATGACCTGGCCTCCCTCGCCTTGCGGGACCCGCCAGTCATCGCCTTCAGTTCGTCGCGGAACTGCCGCACGAGGTTACCCACCGCCATCAAAGCCTGCTCAAGACCCTCATCGTGGGCAACCCGGCCGTCGTTCATGGCGCGCACGGCCTGATTGAAATTGACGCCGACGCGCCGCAGCTGATCGGTCATGTCCAGGATCGCCGGCCGCAACCCCTCTGACGCGATAGGCAGATGCCCGGCCTCAGCCCGCACCAGACGCCGGACGACATCGCTGAGGGTCACGCCGTCCCGACCCGCAATGGCTTTGAGGTTGGCCAGCTCGTCAGCCGAAAACCGGATGTGCGTCACCTCGCCATAGCGTCGTGACCCGCTCTTCACCGCAGTCTTCTGGGCGTCTGCATCCATCTCTAAAGCCCGCTTGCGGGCGCTAAGGCCCGTCAGGGCCGCGCCGTCTATTTTGTGTGTATCACAAAATAGACTATCCTGCCAATAGAAAGAGGGCGGAAGGCCAACGTTCGGTTCCCAACGAACCCAATTGTCACTGCAAGGGCCCGCAGTTGCCACTGCAAGGGCGCGATGTGTCCATCGTGACTTGATGCAACGTGTCTATGATGCGGTGAGGACTTGTTTCCATGTTAACATGGAGACACCGGAGTCAGTTCGCAGTCACGAACGGCCCGCCGGTATGCGCGCCTGGGTTGCCAAACCGGTCTGCCCCGTCGACTATGTCCACGAAGTTTCGACCCGTGACATTTGTTTCCATGTGTCCATGATGACTTGTTTCCATGTTAACACGGAAACAAGGAGACCAACGCCGGAAGGAGGCCCCCCATGATCATCTCCGCTGCGATCCCAAAAGGCGGCACCGGCAAATCGACGATGCTGCGCACCCTCGCATCCGTCGCGCTGCATCGGGGCTATTCGGTCACACTTATTGACGGCGATCGGCGGCAGAACATGAACCGCTGGTTCCAGATGCTGGGTGATGCTGGCAATCGCCCGGACAGGCTGCATCTGGTGAGCGCAATGACCCCGCAGGAAATCCTCGACGCGGCAGCCACTCACAACGGCGAGCGGTCCGTCGTCTTGATCGATACGGAAGGCACAACGAACGACAACCTCATGGCCGGGCTCTTCGCGGCCGATATTGTCGTCGTGCCGGTGTACTTTGCCCTCGACGACGTGACCGCCGCCATCCAGATCACCGACCACTACATTCCGCTTGCGGTCGAGAGCCGGGGTAGGCCGCTGCCTGCGATATTCGTGCTGACCAAGCAGACCATCATCGATGGCAGGGCCCGAGCCCTGACCGAACTGCGCGCCATCATCCAGGCCAACGGCACGCCGATTGCAGAACACGTCCTGCATAATCGTGTTGCCTACCGCGACCTGCAAACCGGGCAGACCCTTTACAGCCCTGCGGTGCCCGATGCGAAGGCGGTTGCCGAGAGCGAAGGGGTCTTCGACGACCTTCTGCAAACCTTCATCGAAGCCACAAGGAATGCGGCATGAGTGAAGAAACCGCACCGAAGCCCGGTGACGACAAGAAAGCCCGCATGATGAAGGCGATCTCCACGCAGCCCCCGGCGCTGCCGAGCATGTTCATCCCACCGAAGGTCGAAACGTCGACCAGGGAGCAAGCTACGCCACAGATGCGGGAACCGGCAAAGCCGTCCCCGGCAGTTGGGCCGGATTTCCGCAAGCTGCTGCGGCAGGGTCAGAAAAAGGATCCCATTGCCGGCAAGAAGATTCGCGAGGAGGAGATGGTCCGCTGCGGCTACTATCTGACGGCCGTGGAGCAGCGCCAGTTCAAGTTGCTGGCGATCAGCAACGGCCACAGCATGACCGAGCTGCTGCGAAAAGCTGTGCAGGATTATATCCGCATTCATAAGCACAAACTGCCGAAGGAATAATCGGCGGTTTGGAGTCGCCGTCGCATGCTGCGACGGGCGATGGTCCTGGCTCTTGGCGACGCGCAAAAAAAGGGCCCGCGACGGAGCACTCCGTCGCGGGCCCTTTGACGTGTTTGCCTAGTTGGGTTGGTTGAGGTGTTTCAGCAGGTCTCCGAGGATGCCGTCGCGCTGCGGACGCCCGCTGGCGGCCGCTTTGTCGTCGACCAGCCTTGCGGCCAATTCGGGCGATGGCGGCATGAGATGGTAGCCGTGTGAGATGGCTGCGTGGCAAAGATCATCGAGCGTTTCGAACGCTCGATCGCGGGTGCCAAGCCAGAGCGCGGGCTCGTCGGTTTCTTCGTGCGGGAACGCTTGCAGGAAGTAGGTCCGAAGCGGTGGATCGTAGCCGATGACAGCGTCTGGATCCGAGCGGACTTTTCCGGTGACGGTGCCAGTGACGGTGATGGTGTAGCGGCTCATTGCAACCTCCTTTTGCCGGTGGGGAAGCCGGCCCCTCGAGGGGCCGGCCACCGATGCCTCACTGGGGGTTGTTCCAGAGGATGACCTTCTTGTTGTCCTCGCCACCCGGGGCGGGAGCGAGATTGCCGAAGATCACGCCGATCTCGGGGGCTTCCAGCTTGACCGAGAGGTATTCCTCGCCCGAACGCTGGGAGATGCGGTGCCAGCCGGCTCCGATCTCGAAGCCCGTGCGCTTGTTGACGATCCGGTAGTCGGGCGCGTCCTCGCGCGACTTGTTGGTGTTCGGGATGAGGGTGATCGGGGCGTTGACCCGGAGCGTGGCAAAGACGCCTTCCATCGAGCCGTCGGCCTTGGTGGTGAGGTTTGCGATCGTGGTGGCCATGGTAGTTCTCCTTCGGTTGCATCGGGACCATTCCCGATGGCGCCAAAGGAGAGGGCCGTCCTGCTGCGGTCATCTCGGCGAAAATTCTGGAAAATTCTATTTGCCGAAAAAGTGCGGGCAGGCCCTTCGCCTGTCCGCAAACAAAAACAGAAATCGAATTTTCCTGAATATTCGCCGAGTGTACCCCCAACGGGGGTTGACCGCACAAAGCAGGCGGTCGTCTACAAAGGCGACATGAAACGGGAATGGCCCCGGATGTGATCGGAGGAGAAGAACCATGGCCGCCATCGCGTGGCCGCCCATGCTCCCGGATCGCCGGGATGCTTGCCGTCACCTCCGGGGTCAGCGCCTGCGTCGTCAATACTTCGAACAGCAGCCTTGCGCGTGAACAGCCTTGCTGGTCGGGATGGCGGCGCAGCGTTTTCGAGATCGGAGCCGGCTGGCAGCGAACTTCACGCCCCTCGGTAGCAATGCCTCGAAGCCACGATGGATGACCGCGCAAGCCAGGATGTTCGCCACGCTTGCCCCGCTTCAGATGCGAGACGGGTCAAAGATGATCATCCTGCGCAACGCCCTGCAGCTCTGGCGTGGGCCGGTTTCGAAAGGGGCCGGCTCCGGCCGCTCATACAAGTGGAGTTGGGGCGCGGGGCCGGATAAAGCCTATCGGTTCGGACCCGCCGGGCTGTCGGCGGGTCGGCGCGCACATCATCCTGGCAGCGCCAGACGCTCGTCCGGCGTCATGCGGGCCTCGGCTTGCCGGCGAATGTCCGAACCGGCCTGGCGGAGCATGGCGCACCAGTCTTCCACATTGTACGTGGTCGCCACGCTGCCCCTGGCCAGATCGTAGATGACGCAGGGCTTGTTTGCGATGACGAGCCGAAGCACGTTGACGGCCGTGCCGGGTGATGCGCCGTCCCAGACCATCATGCCAAAGTCAGCGCGCCGCGCCATCTCCCGGTCTTTGGCGGCCTGGACAAAGTCCCCTGTGGCGCCCTCATCAGGAGAAGGAACATGGTAGGCGGCCCAGTCGCCCAGATTGTTGCGGGGTTCCTTGCCGGCATGGAAGACCCCGACATGCTCGTACCTATAGCCCGCGAGCAGGCCCTGTATCTCGGCATCGGCTCCCGACGCATCACCAATCAGCACGCCGTGCTCGGCAGCAACGACTGCGCCGATGCGTGTGATGGCAGGTTCCGGCAGCTCGTATATCTCGCGTGATCCACCTATGAATATCATCGACATCGTGACTCTCCCTTCTCTCCAGCGTCCCCCGCCCACGCGCCGGCCGCCCTCTCGCTGTGGCCCTGCGCGAGGGATCGTCACCCGAAGGCCGAGACGGCGAAGCCGGCGCGGGGAGCAGCGGGACGCCGCGACTAGAGCCCGGCCGGCCGCGGGCCGGCGCGCCCAGACCCTGCCGCTGCTGGAGGCGCTAGGGAGCGTGGAGCTAGTGGCCGTTGTCGGCCAGCCAGAGGCTCACATCCGGGATCGAGCGCATCAGGATAGACGGGTTGTCCCGCGACGGGACAAAACCCCAGCTCTGCCAGTAGCGCTCGGCCTCGGCGTCGATCGCCCGCACCACCACCGCGCGGCCGCCAACGATGTCTGCGCCGGCCACACAGCGATGCAGCGCGTCCTTGACCAAGCCGCTGCCGATGCCTTGTCCGGCATAGCGGTGGTCGACGGCGAGTTGGCCAATCAGCAGGCAGGGGATCGGATCGGGCGGGCGTCCGGTGCGGATGGCGCGCGGGGCGCTGTTTGGCTGGATTACGCCCGGCGCGAGGCCGTAATAGCCGACGACTGTTGCCTCGTCGTGAACGACCAGGACGCGAGTAAACCCGCGCGCCTGGTTCGTTCGCGCGAAGCCGGCCAGCCACGCGTTAAGCGCCGGCTTGCCGCAATCGAAGCTGTCGAGGCGGTGCGCGTCGTGGAGGAGTTCGATGCTTGAAAGCGCCACCTAGCGGTCCCAGGGCGGGGACCGACGCAGCCGCTCGGCCGCCTTCGGCGGGGGCGCGGAGGCGGGCGCCGAGATCGCCTGCATGAAGGCGTCATAGGCTTCCGGGGACACGCGGATGACGGTTTCGTTGAGGATGGCCGCCTGCGCCTCGTGGAGTGCCGCGCGCCGCACGAACTCGGTGCGCGACAGGCCGAGGAGCTCCGCGCCGCGGTCGATGATGGTGAGATCATCGTCGCGAAACCGCATCGAAACGGGTATTTCCTTCCTCGTGGCTGTAGTGGCCATGGCGCGCTCCTGTGCTGCGGACGTATATACGTCTATGTAACGCGGACCGCAATACAAGTCGCGTGGCGGAACGCTGTACCGAAGCGGGGTCGTGCTTCGCGCGCGGCGGGCCGAACCCGACCGCGCCCGGTCGGGTTCGATGGTGCGCTTGCGAGGAAAACGGCGCTTCACGCGCCGCCCTCCGCGAACCGCCAGACGGGGATGCCGAGCCGACGGGCCTTGTCGGCAAGGTTGTCGGTGATGCCGGAGCCGGGAAAGACGATCAGGCCGTAGGGCACCACCGAGAGAAGCAGGTCGTTGCGGCGGAACGGAGCGGCCTTGGCGTGACGGTTCCAATCCGGCTTGAAGGCGATCTGGGTGACCTTGCGGTTCTCGGCCCAGCAGGCGGCGATGCGTTCGGCGCCGCGCGGGCTGCCGCCGTGGAGCAGCACCATGTCGGGATGCTTCTCGCGGGCCTTGTCGAGCGCGTCCCAGATCCGGTCGTGATCGTTGCAGTCGAGGCCGCCGGCAAAAGCAATCTTGGTGCCGGCCGGGACCAGCATCTCGGTCTCGGCGTGACGGCGGGCGGCGAGGAAGTCTCTGGAGTCGATCACCGCCGCCGTCATAGCCTGGTGGCTGACCTTGGAGCCGGTGCGTGGCCGCCATGCCGATCCGGTCTGTGCCTCGTAGAGGTCGGCGGCCTCATCACGCATGATTTCGAGCACGTTGCGGCGCTCGATATAGGTGATGCCCTCGGCAGTGAGCCGTTCGAGCTCGACCGACTTCACTTCGGAACCGTCCTGCTCCTGCTGGCTCGAACGCTGGGCCTCCTCATTGCGGTCGAGGCTGCGGGCGACGCGCTCGGCGGCACGGTGGAAGACGTTTGCAAAGGACCAGAGCAGGTCGTCGAGATCGGGTTCGAGCCTGGTGTCGCCGAGCATGCCGGCGAAGGTCTCGACGATCCCGGCAAGCCCCGCCCGGATTACTTCGTCGTCGGGAAGTGGCCGAGCATCAGGTTCGTCCTGATGCGGACGATGGCCGTACATCTGCAGTTCGAGGATGACGCGATCGGTCGGCGAGGAGGCGTGGTAGGGCTCGTAGGCGTCGTCGAAAGGAAGCTCGTAGGTCATGGCGTGTCTCCGTCGGTTGTTGCCGCGCCCATCGCGGCCTGACAGCGAAACCCGGCCGCGCGCCGGGCGCGGCCGCACCGAAGGCCGTAGCAAAGCGGAGGACGGCGCAGCCGTTGCGGCCGTGACCGGGGCGTGGCAGGGGTCGCCTCTCGGACAGGCCGCGGGCGCGGCCTCTCCGGTGGACTGCCGCCATGCAAGGAGGCCTTCGTGTGACGCCACCCCCGCCGCCTGCCGGCTCGGGCCGTTCATCCCGGAGGCAGGAAAAGACGGGCATCCTTCGGAACGAGCTGGTCGCTGAGCCATGCCGCGAGATGGGCGGGGCCGAGATGGCGCAGATCGTCGTTGAAGTCGCCGAGCTGCGGCCGCAACACCAGGGCGAGGATCCCTGACTCGCCTGCGCGCTGGCTGAGACGCTCGATGCCGTGCCGGCCGGCGGCGTCGGCGTCGGCCGCGATGTAGAGGCGACGGCAGCCCGCCGGGAAGGACAGGCCGGCGAGGTGATTGGCCGAGGTGGCGGCGGCTACAGGCAGTGTCGGCATCACCGTCCTGAGGGACGCCATCGTCTCGAACCCTTCGCCGGCGGCCATGACCGGGACCGGCGCACCGGACTGAAGACCAAGCCAGATGCCGTTGCCAAGCAGGTCGCCCAGCGAGCGGCGTGGATCCGTGAGTTGTGCCTTGCCCTGACCCGAAGGATCAAGCCAGGTGCGTTGCAGCCCGGTGATCTGCCCATCGAGGTTGGTGACAGCGGCAATCAGCGCAGGCAGGACCTGCGTCTCGCCGGTCACGAGATCCCGGTAGTAGCAGCCTGGATGGAAGCGCAGGGCGCGCTCACGCGAGGTCAGGAGAATGCCACGGCCACTGAGATAGCGTTCCGCCAGCGTACCGGCGATCGGTTGCGACATGCCGAAAAGGCGACGCGCGGCATCGGGAGAGCCGCGTGCCGCGGCAGGTTGGTGCTGCGTGCCAAGGGGCGGGGGCTGGGGCGGCAGCAGCGGCATGGAGAGGAAGCGACGTGCTTCATCCGCGACCTCGCGGAAGTCGACCAGACCACAGCTCTGCTCGATGACGTCGAGCAGGTCGCCATACTCCCCCGACGACTCGTCGACCCATTTTCCGGCTGCCTTGCCGCCAACCGCCTTGAGCCGCACGTGCATGGAACGGCCGCCCGTGTTGCGGACATCGCCGACCATCCAGTAATTGCCGCAGCGATGGCCGTTGGAGAGATATTCGCGGCACACCGCCTCGGCATGTTCGCCAAGGCGCCGTGCCAGCTCGGAGGCCGAACCGGTCACGATCGCCTCCCCTCAAGCCGCTGCCGTACGGTCGGTGACCCCGACCAGCGTATGGCGCTCGAGAAGGGAGGCGAGGATGGCGGACCCCGTCGCGGACGTCGGGATGAACAGCCGGAGCTTCCAGGAGATGATTTCGGAGACCAGGCCGAGGGCCTTCAGCCGGGGAACAAAAGCGTCGGTGAAGCCGATCAGCTCGACACGGTAGTCGTTCATGACACGACTGCGGCGCAGGGTCAGGCCATCGGCGAGTTGAAGTCCGATCCTGCCTTCCACGAGCCCATTCCATGCCGCGTCCAGTGCGAGCGCCGGTACATTATCGAGCCCCAGATTGCGGAACATGGTCGCGACAAGGGTCGGCGCAATGTGACGCCCGATGATGCGTTCGCCGGCATCGGTCTGGATCCGGTAAACCTGACAATCATGATCCGGCAAGCGCCGCCAGATCGGCAACAGCAGACCCGTCACGATATGAAAGGTGCTGGTGGCGAACTCCGGGACGGCGGCGACTTCTGTCTGCCACAGGTCGCAGAAAAGTTTTCGGTCGGCCGGCTGCCAGTGGGTTTCGGCAAGGGCGTCGAGACCGAAGCGCAGCTCGTCGGTCGGCCGCAGCAGGCGTACGCGGTGCTCTATCGTCCCGTCGTCCAGCATCAGGCTCGCCGTCGGCAGCTGGACCGCCGCGCGGTTCGACCGCGTGTTGACCAGCAGGACCGATTGCGGCTCCGCGCGCACGATCGCCAGCGCGTCGACCAGGCCGAGCGGCCGGATGCGGTCCTTGCGCGCGACTGTCAGCACATGCGACTGCGCGCCCGAGACCGGATGCGTGTAGACGGTGCGACGATCGGTGACGACGATGCTCTCCGCCGCAATCGTCTCCAGACCTTTGTCATAGGAGCCGGCAGCGATCGCGCCCTCCACCTTCGCCGTCATCAGTTGCTCGAACACTTCGAACAGCAGGTTCTGGGTTTCGATCCGCAGCGCCAGCAGGCGGTTGAGCCAGGTCGTGATCGGCGGCAACTCGTCGCGCAACCCGCCCTCGTCGGTGGTCAGCGACAGACCCGTGACGGTCTCGAAGGCCGTCAGCGAACAACCTTCGATCTTGCCCTGATGCAGGATCATGTAGAATTGGCGAAGCGCGGCCCGCGCGTAGGGGCTTTCGAGATTGTCCTCGGCACGGAACAGCCCTGCCCCGCCGGTCTGGCGCTGGCCGCGTGTGATGGCGCCCAGCGTGTCGAGCCGTCGTGCGATCGTCGACAGGAAGCGCTTGCCGGCCTTCACATTGGCGGCCATCGGCCGGAACAAGGGCGGTTGCTTCTGATTTGTGCGGTGGGTCCGTCCGAGACCCTGGATGGCGTTGTCGGCGCGCCAGCCGGCTTCGAGCAGATAGTGCTTGCGAAGCCTCTGGTTTCGCGCCCCGAGATCGGCGTGGTAGGAGCGCCCGGTGCCGCCGGCGTCCGAAAAAATCAGGACGCGCTTATCGTCATCCATAAAACTCTGTGTCTCGGCGAGATTGGCCGAGCCAGGGCGGTTCTCGACGGCCAGCCGGTCGATACCATCGCGGCCGGTTTTCTTGACGATCCGCCGCGAGCGGCCTGTCACCTCGGCGACGAGATCCGTTCCGAAATGGTGGAGGATCTGGTCGAGCGCGCTGCCTACCGGCGGCAGCGAGGCGAGTTTTTCGAGCATCTCGTCGCGCCGGCGAACGGCCTCCCGGCACTGGACGGGATTGCCGTCTTCGTCATGGACCGGCCGTGAATAGAGGTTGCCTTCCGTATCCGAATACTCCTCGAACAACTGCGTCGGGAAGGAGTGCATCAAGTACCCGCCAACATACTCACGCGGCGTGACGTCGCAATGGAGATCCGACCATTCCTCGGTCGGGATCTCGGCAAGGCGCCGTTCCATCAGCGCTTCGCCGGTCGAGACGATCTGCACGACCGCCGAATGACCGTCGGCGAGGTCTTGCCCGATCGCGCCGATCAGGGTCGGCGTCATCATCGAGGTGATGAGGTGGCTGAAGAATCGCTGCTTGGTGCTCTCGAAGGCTGAGCGCGCCGCCGACTTGGCGTTGCGGTTCAGCGTGCCGGCCTCGCTGGTAATGTTTGCCGCCTCGAGTGCGGCGGTCAGGTTGTTGTGGATGACCTGGAATGCATCGGCATAGGCGTTGTAGATGCGGATCTGCTCCGCGGTCAGCGCGTGCTCGAGCAAGTCGTATTCGACGCCGTCATAGGAGAGCGAACGCGCCGTATAGAGACCTAGCGATTTGAGATCGCGGGCGAGCACTTCCATCGCCGCGACACCGCCATCCTCAATCGCGGCGACGAACTCGGCGCGGTTGGCGAATGGAAAATCCTCGCTGCCCC
The DNA here is from genome assembly GCA_002356515.1 of Mesorhizobium loti. Lineage (NCBI taxonomy): Bacteria > Pseudomonadati > Pseudomonadota > Alphaproteobacteria > Hyphomicrobiales > Phyllobacteriaceae > Mesorhizobium > Mesorhizobium loti. The sequence continues at coordinate 111,701 of AP017607.1, forward strand.
AGATGCCGAGACGCTGCGCATAGGCCAGGTTCTCGACCGCGGTCGCACCGGTCGCGGAGACGTAGACGATGCGCGCGTCGGGAAGGGCGTGCTGCAGCCGCAGGCCCGCCCTGCCCTGCTGCGAGGGAGCGACGTCGCCGCGCTCGCCTTTGCCGCCCGCCGCGTTTGCCATGGCATGGGCTTCGTCGAAGACGATGACGCCATCGAAAGACTTATGGGTCCCTCTCGGGCCTTCGTCCCTCCCCGCCTCTTGGCCAACCCAATCGAGGATCTGTGCAATCCGGGACTTCTTGCCCTCCCGTTCCTGCGAGCGGAGCGTCGCGTAGGTGGTGAACAGGATGCCCTCGGCGAGGCGGATCGGCGTGCCCTGCCGATAGCGCGACAGCGGCTGTACGAGGAGTCTTTCCTGGCCAAGTGCCGCCCAATCGCGCTGGGCGTCTTCCAGCAGCTTGTCCGACTTGGATATCCAGATCGCGCGGCGCCGCCCCTGCAGCCAATTGTCGAGGATGATGCCGGCGACCTGCCTGCCCTTGCCGCATCCGGTTCCGTCACCCAAAAACCATCCACGGCGGAAGCGGACCGCGTTCGCAGCCCCTTCTGGCGCGGCCGAGACGACATCGCAGGTCTCGTCAACCGTCCAGGCGCCGGTGAGATAACCGGAATGGGCTTGGCCCGCATAGATGACGCTTTCGAGCTGGGCATCCGACAGCAGGCCTTCGTCGATGATCGCATCAGGAAGAAGCGGGCGATAGGAAGGTTTTGGCGGCGCGACGGCGGCCATTGCGGCCGACTGCACGAGCGGCGTTGGATGCGGTTTTGCGCGGGGAATGTCGATCGACTGGAGCGCATAGGGTTCGTAGATCGTGTCGGTGAGCCGGCCGCCCTCTTCCGGCATCCAGTCGCGTAGCTCATAGGCGAGGGGGACGGCCGGCGTGCTGTTTGCCTTGACCTGGCGGGCGGGGTTCGCTCGCGCATTCGTACGGACCGATTGGATGGCCTTCGGAGCAGAAGTTGAGACTGCTAGGGTTGCGGCTCTTGTCCCCGATCGGGCAGCCATGTGGATGGCGGCATTGCGCGGGATGACGTTGGACAGCGCGCCGATCGAATCCGGAAAGCCGCCCGGTAGCCGGGGCGGCAGAGCCGTGATCCAGGCGAGCAGCGTTTCGACATCGGTGGCTTTGCCCGGCGACCGGACGAAGTTTTTCGGTTCGGCGGCCGGTACCTTGTCGATAATTGTCAGGCGGGTCTCAGTGGTGGTGCCATGGCGGGCGTAGACACGGCCGTCGATCGCCGCGGTGAAGATGACGGTGCCTTGCTGCTGCAGGCGTTCGAAGCCGGGCCGCCATCTGGGGTTTTCCGGAGACAGCCCGGTTCCGGTGATGGCGACCAGGCGCCCGCCGGCGCGCAGGCGTGCGAATGTGGAGGAGAGATGCCGCCATGCCGCGTCATTGACATGGCCGTCGACATGGGCGCCGACGCTGAACGGTGGATTCATCAACACGATGGACGGCTCGATGGCCGCGTCGAGATGATCGTCGATATGGGCGGCGTCGTGCCGCGAGACGGGGACCCGGGGAAACAGCAGGCCGAGGAGATCGGCCCGCGTCGCGGCGAGCTCGTTGAGGGCGATCGAGGCGCGCGCCATCTCGGCATGGACGGCGAGCAGACCGGTGCCGGCCGAGGGTTCGAGAACGAGGTCGCAAGATGCGATCGCCGCGGCGTGCGCCGTGACGAAAGCCAGAGGCAAGGGTGTGGACAGCTGCTGCATGGCCTGGCTCTCGTCGGAGCGCCGCGTGTGGGTGGGAACGAGTTCGGCGATGCGTTCCATCATCGCCAGCGTTGCCTGGGGCGTGCTCGACCGGGACAGGATCGCCGGCCCAAACCGGCGCAGAAACAGCACCTGGGCGACTTCGAGCGCCTCATAGGCGTCTTTCCAGACCCAGAACCCTTGCGCATCGCTGCCGCCAAAACTGGTCGTCATGGCAGTGCGCAGTGTGGCGGTGGTGACAGGCTCGCCCTGCTCGAGAAAAGGCAGAAGCCGCGGTGCCGCCCGATAAATCGCCTGGGCGTTGTTAACGGCGTATTGTGCCGGCGCGGCCAGCGATGCGGCCGTCCGGGCAATGGTCGATGGGGTCGAAACGATGTTCATGGAGATGTCCTTCGCGAGAGGGAGAAGGCCCTCACGCCGGCACTCTCTCCGCGCCAGCCGGGCCACACACCTCCCGGCTCCCCTCTGCCTCCGGCGTCGATGCACCAAAGGGGTTGCGCTCTGCGCAAAGCCAGACTTGAATGCGCGTACAGGGATGCGGCGGCGACCTGGAGCTGTGGAGGGATGCGACGGTTCAAAATTGGCAGTAAGGTCTACGAGGAGGGAGCGCCTGACCTGCAGGCGGCGCTGGCGAACGCCTATGCCCGCACCGAGCGTCCACTATGCCTGTGCCGCGAGCCGGGCTGCCCGATGTATATCGCCCGCATCGGCGACCTTCATCTGATCAAGCGCATGCCGCTGAGCGGTGGCGGGCATGATCCATCCTGCGATTCGTATGAATCGCCTTACGAACTGTCCGGCCTGGGCGCCTTGATGGGCAGCGCGATACAGCTCGATCCGCAAAGCGGCATGGCGGCCCTGAAGTTGGACTTCAGCCTGTCGAAGACAGGGAGCCGGGCAGCCTCCGTGTCTGCTGGCCAGAGCTCCGCCAGCGTAACCAGCGATCCCCGGAGGATGTCACTGCGTGGCCTCCTTCATTATCTCTGGCACGAAGCCGAATTGACGGTCTGGACATCGAGGTGGGCTGGCAAACGACATTGGTGGAATGTCCGCTGGCATCTGCTCGAGGCTGCCGGGCAAATGACAGTGAGGGGCGGATCGCTCGCGGATATCCTGTTCGTGCCCGAGCCATTTCGCGCCGAGAACAAGGAAGCGATCGAGCAGCGTCGCAACGCGGCGCTTGCACCTGCGCTCTCGCCGAAATCCGGTCCCCGAAAGTTGCTCGTCCTGGTCGGCGAGGTGAAGGAGCTCGTGCCCGCCCGCTCCGGTCAGAAACTCGTCATCAGGCATTTGCCCGGTTTTCCCTTCATGATCGACGATGCATTGCATCGGCGTTTGCAGGGGCGGTTCGAGAAAGAGCTGTCCTTGTGGGGAGCGGATTCCAGCTCACATCTGATAGTGATCGCGACCTTCGGGCTGAACCCGGCCGGGCTCGCCATTGTCGAAGAGATCGCGTTGATGGTCGTGTCCGAGAACTGGATTCCTTACGAGACGGTCCCGGAAAAGCGGCTTGTCGATGCGCTCGCCCGCCTTCGCGAGAAAAGCGTGAAGGGATTGCGCTACGACCTTCACACCGACCAACCGATCGCCAACGCTTTGCTTCAGAACAGGCAAGAGCCGATCGCGCTCTTTGTAGTTCCGGTCGGTGCGGACGAAGCGTTTGAGGCTTCGTTGCAAGAGATGATCGCGAACCGGCCGGAGATGGGCGCGTGGACCTGGCGGGTCGGGGACGGGGAGATGCCGGCCCTTCCATAGGCTGGGAGCGATATTTCAGACTTCCGTCAACCCTTGAAGCGCATCATCAGTCGGCGCCGCCTCGTAGAGCGCGCGCCGCACACCGGCGTCGCCAGCCTTCGAGATCCGTCAACGTCGATTCCGGAGCCCGACTGCCAGCGCTGCCAGGTCAGCTTTGCGCGATCCCCAGAAGTGCCAACTTGTAGCGCCCGTGATGGTGAAGACGCCTCTGATGAGCGAGAACTCATGCGGCTTGTCTCATGGCAGATTGATCTGTTCGACCTGCTTCACAAGTGTCCCCAATTCTGGTGCGCGCGGCAGAAAGTTCGAAAAGCCTCCAGGAAGCCCAGTAAAGTCCGGAATGTAGACAATCATTGCCTTTCGCCCAACAAACGGGATGGCCTTCGAATAGCTTGGTCCAGTGAACCCATTCAGGGCGCTGCCTATTCCGTCATTCCACTAGCGGATCAACAACTTGATTAGGAAGTGTCGGTGCGCCTTGATTGCATCTACCCAACTACGGACACCAGTGCTTCACAGATCGGGCCTTGCGATATTCCGTCGATCAGAACTTCGGCGGTAACAAGCCTACGACGGGCATCGGCCTGAGACGGGGAACTTGCGACGAGCGCTATCTCGCCTAATCCCCCAGGCTGTAACGAGATGCTTTCGGTGTGGCCATCCGTGGTCCAACCATGGGGCATTAGCAGACGGGCGCAGTATACAGCCGCCCGCTCCAGATTGTTGCGCACCTTAACCGTAAAGTGGATTGTGCTGTTTGCCCGGACTATCGAAAGATAAGGAAGCAGCCGTGCCCAGAACAGATCGATGAAATGGTTTGCTGGTTCATCCAGCACGTCGCGAAAGGCTTTTTCCTTGCGTTCGATGTAGTCTTTGTAGTCGGCCATCATGGCGTTGTTCAATGGGATCAGCTCCCCATGGCCAGGGCACAACAGATCAGGTTTCGTTTTCGAAAAAACTTCCGCGCAAAGGCGGTGCATGGCCAACTGGAAGCTATTCCGCATGACCGTGGTCTGAAAAGCAATCGCGCGTTTGATCCCGTCTTCCTCGAAATCGAAGAGGAACAGATTATCGCCGCCAAAGGCGATCCGCTTCCCGTCGATAGTGCCCAAAATCAATGCGTGGAATTCAGTTTGACCTGGGGCGTAGTACATCTCGAATTCGAACCCTCTCCATTGGAAGGCCTCGCCATCGCGCAGGACGCGTTCCACCGCGATAGGTTTGTGGAAACAGCACGGCGTGCTGGCCCACGCCGCGGGATCGACAAGGATGTCGGCGACGCGATCGAGAGCCCAACATTCGGTCCCAAAATGTTGCTGGAGGAAGGGTATTCCGCAAACATGATCGTCGTGGATGTGCGTCGGCACCACGAGTTCTATATGACGGACCCCATAATCCTCCTGAAGTTGGTTGATATGGTGCTCAACAAAGCGCAGTGCTTGCATGCCGTCAGAATCTGCGCCCCAATGAAGGTGTCCGTACGAGGCCAAGCCAAAATCAAGCAGCATCGCGTGGCCACTTCCGCTTAAGACGATGTAAAAGTTGGAGCAGGTATACGGCCCTGCCCAGAGCAGGTGCTCGGAAATCCGCTCCAACTTGCTCTCTCGTATGGCCTGGCTATCTGGGAAATTGTTGTCCCGGCTCTCCCGACCGGAAGTCAATAGCCGCCCTGTATTAGCAAGCCCAACAAGGCGCGATTCCAGCTTTTCAATATCCGCCGTGACGTTGAGAATCGGATTCCCGTGTGACGGATACGCGCTTTCGACATTTTGCTTCTTTAGGGCAAGGATCGATTGCATTGTAAACTCGATGCCAAGGAGATCGCCGTAGCCGTATTCCATGGCGTGTAGTTGGTAGAGCTTTCCCCCGCTTGTCATCAGATCGCCTGTAAACGCAACTTTTCGCCCGTCCACATGTGTGATCAGGCTGACCATGCCATATGTATGCCCCTTCGCCGGCAGCACCCTAAGGTCGTACTCTTTCCAGACGAATGATTGATAGTCTTCCAGAACGGCATCGACGGCGAGATTTTCACCAAGGGAGAAGAACACATTGCTGTCGTTGTAGTTGTCGTAGATACGGCGAGCTTGCCAGTGAGCTTCGACATTGTCGAAGAGGTGCCGCTCGTATTCCGGTACTGCGATTTTTGCACCGGCCTTTTGGATGGCAGACGTTCCCCAACACTGATCTCGGTGGTGATGGGTATGTAGCACCCAAGCAACCCGCTCAATGCCAATGGTGGGCAGGTGCTGCAGGACGGAGCCCGAGCCTGCATCGATCAGGAGGCATTCCACGCCACTTTTCAGGATGTAAACAGTGCAGGTATCCTGAAAGGCCCAAAGGTTCTCGGAGAGTCGGACGAGCGACATTGTAATTCCTCGGGGGATAGCGTTGATCGGACAGACCGGTGCCGATGCCCAAGCTCTAGGAGGCGGGCGCTTTAACCTCCCAGGGAGCTACCCAGTCGCCTGGGACGCGCAACTCTATGCCAGCATCATCCTCAATCACTTTGCATACCGTCATTTCACCAGCGCCCATGCCATAGCGGGAGGCAGCCTCCTTGAACCGTTCGTGAGTCGCCCGGGTAAGGTCATTTCGCGTCCCCGTCTCTGTCATAAGTTGTTCAATAAGACCGAGATCCTTGAGGCAGAGGGCCAGTGGAAACGACGGGTCGTAGTGGCCTGCAAAGATGGAAGGCACGTCGTGCTGCATGACGAAACTATCGGCAGCGCCGCCCTTCATGGCATTCCACCAGATCTCGGGCTCCAAACCTGCGAGCTTAGCAGTGACCATCGCCTCCCCGATCGCGGCCGCATGGATTTTCCACAACTGGTTATTGACCAGTTTCGCGACGTAACCGGTGCCATGATGGCCTACTTTGCGAACTTCACCCATGGCCTCAAGGACGTCACGGACCTGTTCGACATCATGATCCTTTCCCCCAACAAACAGGATCATGTCACCCCGAATTGCAGAATCGACGGACCCTGTAACCGGGGCATCGATGGGATGCCCTCCCTTGTCAGCGAATTCCGTGCCGAGTGCTCGCATCAGCTGGGGGCTGCTGGTGGTTAGGTCAATCCAGTACTTGCCCTCACAGTCGGCCGAAAACAGGCCGTTTTCGCCACACGCTACAGATTCGATTTCTTTTGGACCGAATACCATGGTGACTACGACGTCCGCATGGTTGAGAACATCGGCCGGGCTTGTGGCTGGCCGCGCACCCTGGTCGACGAAGGGCTGCATGGCCTCTGACCGGATGTCGTACACAACCAAATTGAAGCCCTTGCGCTGAACGTTGGCGGCCGCGTTGCGCCCCATCGTCCCCAAACCAACAAAACCAACTCTCATATCTTGCGTCCTTTCACTGCTTCATCTGTGGGGGTCATCATGCGAATACCGCCGTTGCCGGCTCCCGAACCAATCCGCTTGGCATCACTGAAGCGTGCAATCGAGTAGGGTCCAAGTGGTATGGGCGGATCTGCGTCGCCTACCATGCCACGAAAGGCGGGGCGACCGTGACGGTCGTGGATCGAGACCCGGCAGGCGATAAAGCGTCTTTTGGAAATGCTGGAAGCATCGCGGTCACCGAGGTCCTCCCAGCCTCGGTGCCTGGTCTATGGAAAAAAGTGCCCAAGTGGATACTCGACCCCCTTGGCCCTCTGTCATTAAGGATGATGCATGCTCCGCGGCTGCTTCCATGGCTGTGCAGCTTCGCTCAGGCCGGAACGCCGTCAGAAGTGGAGCGGATTTCCGGGGCCCTGGCAGCGCTCAACCGTCGTGTCTACGCCGATCTTGTCCCTCTATTTGCAGATATCGGATTGAGTGGAGAACTCCACCGCAAAGGCGCTCTCACTGTTTACGAAAGCGGGAAGGGATGGCGAGCCGACGCGCTTGAGTGGGAAGCAAAGCAGCGACTTGGCATCGACACTCGCGAACTCTCGGGCGACCAGGCGCGGGAACTGGAGCCGGCGCTAGGACCACTGGTTAAACGCGCGGTTCTGACACCTCAGTGGTCGCACGTTTCCGACCCGAAGGGAGTAGTGGACAGATTGCGCTCCTGGTTGACGGCCAACGGTGCGAGTTTGATTGCAGGCCAAGTCTCTCATCTTGCAGGATGCCCCCAGGGTGGCACGATTATCTTGGCCGACGGCTCGCGCCTAAGCGCTTCCAAAATTGTCGTTGCAGCGGGAGCTTGGTCGGGCGAGCTTTCACGCCAGGTGGGTGATTATGCGCTGCTCGAAAGCGAGCGCGGCTATAACACCACAATCGCCACGCCCCAGATCGCGCTAAACCGAACCATGATCTTTGCTGAGCGTAAGTTCGTGGCAACACCGCTTAGCATTGGTCTAAGGATCGGTGGTGCGGCCGAATTCGGAGGATTGCGATCCGCGCCGAACTTTGCTCGCTCGAAAGCCTTGGTCGAGCTTGCAAAGGCGTATCCACACGACAGCCCGTTCACGACTGAAGAAACTCGCCGCCGAACTTGCCCTGCTACCAGGCAGCTTTGATCTGCGCTCAAACAGGGCGGGCATCGCCGTTTCCGGTGAAATTACCCTGCACCATGACCGCGCCTACATCCAGGTCGGCCAGTTCGGCTTGTCCTCAGATCACGGCATCCTGATCCGCACCTGCAAGGGCCGCAAAGACCACACCGGCGGGGCCAACCACTTCGTTGCGCTCGGTATGCTCGACGACATCCCGGCGCTCGCCGCCGCCGTCCGTGCCATCACCGGGGTTGGTAGAGACACTTCGCGTTCCTCCGAACGACGCGCCGCCTGAACTCCTGCAAACCCCATCATCGCCGGTGCACGCGCCGGCCACAGGCTCGGCCAGTCGTCAGCCACAACACCGCAAGGCATTTGCCACGATGCGGCTCATGCCGCGCGTGGCCGACCTTCGTTCAGGAGAACCCCATGACCGCACATCCACCGTTCAGGAAGGTGCTCGACGGCGTCGCCACCCGCGAGCAGATGTTCCAACTGTTCAGCCGCCACAAAGACACGCCCGGCATCGATCCGCTTTCCGGCACACCCTATTCAGGCGAGTGGTTCGAGATCACCGCGTCAGAATATCACTTCATGCTCGATTTGCTGCCGCCGCTCTTCATGCGCACCGGCATGTTCGGCATGTCGGAGTTCAAGGCCGGCAACGTGACCAGCGTATTCTTCGCTATCCTGATCCGAGGCCGCGAATGCTGGTTTCACGGCTTTTGCGACCTCACGGATCGGCAGTCCCCAGACAAGATGCGAGCCGCCATTATCGCCCACGAGACCGGCGCGAGCACAACATGACTCGCGAGAAAAAGCTTGAGGCAATCTGGAACATAACTCCTGTCGAAGGGAGGCATAGAGGTTGTCCCTGAGAGCGCCGCTCGGAAGCGAAACGTCCCTGCAGCATGGTCCATCTTCTCCGCTGAAAATGGGCACGTCGGACTGGCTCGACCATATGATCGCCGAACAATACGTCGGATCAGGACCTACCGCGCGGAATGTATCCGGCATTGCGTAAGGCGCCGATGAAGAGGCTGGCCGGACCGGCGATACTCGTCCTGGCCTGCATCGGCAGCGGCAGAGTGTTCCAGTCCTCCAAGGGAGCGATAAAACTGGAGAAAGTGCCATTGACCATCCAATGGCTGATCGCCGAGCCCTGCTTGTCCAGCGCCAGAATGCCTGTCTGGCTGCTTGGATATCGGACCGCGGCGATCCGCTGCATTTCCACGTCGCCATCGATGCGTAAATCAAAAAGCAGGGCGCCATGGCTACTGTTGGCAATTTCGGCGACTTTTTCCGCGAATCCAAGAGGAAGCGCACGAACGCTTTCGACCGCCATCCCGAAAACAATCGCGTCCAGCTCATCCGCCGCCATGAGAAGATTTGCTGCCAAGAAAATCAGGATTGCAATCGATGCAGTCGGTTGTGCACAGTCATTGGATGCGGACGGCTGTTAGTCCCTTGTACGTTTGGCCGGCGGCAAGGAATGATGCCTAGGCGGCGCTCGATGCAGGGAGGGGTTCTTTACCGAAACTGAAGCATGCGAGCCTCGTCAGCATGTCGAAATTTGTCAGCGCCGGTGGATCGGGTGAAGTGGCGCGCGCCTATGGATGGCGGCATGGATGCGCTCTGAAGGTCGCGTCACATGAGACCTCGGCTCGCAATAGACTGTTTTCCTCCCGGTGATCGAGCCATCCCCGAAATCAGTGAAATCTCGCTTGCTCGTCGCTGGCCTTCTCCAATAAAGCTCGGCAACAGCGATAACATGCCCAGGCGCAGGATACTCGCTGACGCTAAACAGTGACTTGGCTTGCAAGTCGTCCTCACATCAAGGAACAGACTATGAAGCGCCAGATCCGGCCATTCATCGTGGAAATGAAACAGAAGCGCGGCAAGCAAAGGCCTAGCCGTTCGATCTGGGGCGGTGTGGACCTGTCCAAAATTGCCACGGAGATGACGCAGTCGGCTGACGGTGCTCAGTTGCCAAATTCGGAAGTTATTGACTTCAGTATAAGACCCATTGATGCTGAAGAAGGGTACAAACCACAAGCGGAGCATATCATGGCCGATTTCCACGAAGCGCAAACTGTTCAGACGACAGTAGCGCCAGCCAAGGTGGAAGCCCCTGAATCGAAGAAGAAAGTTCCGCGAGCTAAGAAAGCGAAGGCAGAGCTCGCCAAGCCGACCCGCAAGAGCGGGGCAAGACCAGTGCCCCAAGCGGCCGAACCCGCAGTGGCAGTGAAGGCTGCCCGGACGACCTACTCTGAGAAAGAACGCGCCCAGAAGCTCGCCCAGATCGAGAAGTCGATCGCTGGCGGTGCGACCAGCAAGAGTGCTGTCGGTCAGGCCGGCATATCGGAGCAGACCTACTATTATTGGAAGAGGGCTGTGGCGCCTTCTACAGACAGCGGCGATCTCCGTGATCTTGTCGCGCTCGAAGAAGAAAACAAGCGCCTTAAGAACCTGCTGGCTGACCGTCTGCGCAAGGAAAATGCCGAGCTCAAGAAGAAGCTGGGCCTTGCGTAAGACATACTGAGCCTCGTTGGAACTCCGACGCTGAGAGCGGCAGCGGCGGCATATCGCCTTCTCCGACCCGCCACACCCAGGAGCCGATCTCCGGACGCGCGGCGATCATATCCTGCAGCGAAGCGTTGAACGCTTCGTCCGCACCGGCCGGGACGACAAAGAGGGCGAGCGGCTCTTGCCTGTTCTGAAGCAGAGCGTTGGCTCGGTTTGCAGGTCGTAGCGCAATCCTTTCACGCTCATCTCGCGAAGGCGGCCGAGCGCGTCAACGAGCCGCTTTTCCGGGACCGTCTCGTAAGGAATCCAGTTCTCGGACACCACCATCAACGCGATCTCTTCGACAATGGCGAGCCCGGCCTGGTTCAGTCCAAAGGTCGCGATCACTATCAGATGTGAGCTGGAATCCGCTCCTCACAACGACAGCTCCTTGTCGAAACGTGCCTGCAGACGCCGATGCACCGTCAAGATACGCAAGCGCGACCGAAACAGACCCAATTGGGGTGAAGTACGAGGCGCCCGAGCTTATGGAGGTCGAAACGCCCAGATGCTATGATGTGCACGAGGGGCTGCGCGGCATGGTCAGCCGTGGGAATCTATCTCGCCAAAGAGACGGGTGTTCAGGCCTCTCTAATGTTTCACGATATCCAGTAGGTTACGCAAGGCGGGTGATAGAGGCCCTTTTCGCCATATGATCGAAGTATAAATTGTAATTTCGGGATCAACGATAGGCACAAACGTAACTTTATTCCAACCGATCTGGGAAACGCCGTCAACAAGAACCCCAATTCCGACGCCCATGCCTGCAGCCACCATGCTAAGTTGATGAACCGTGTTGTATGACCAGTGTGCGATATTCGGCTTTAAACCCTGAGCCACAAACTGCGTTTCCAAATCCTCCTGGAGAGCCCGCGCACCCGACCCATGCCACATGATCAATGGCAAACTTGCGAGGTCAGAAAGGGAAATTTGGCTTGCGAGCGCTATGCTCGACGTGGACGGAACAATGGCTGCAAGCTGATGGCGAGCAGCAATACGCGAATTGATCGACCTGTCGACACTCCTTGTGAGGGGGAAGCCAACATCAATCTGACCTTCTTGGAGCGCCTCGATTTGCTGGTAGGAGGACAAATCCAGTAAATGACAATGAACGTCTGGGCATAATAGCGTAAATTTCCGCATTATTTCGGGGAACGCGCTTAGCAATATGAAATCCTGCACCCCGATCGCTAGAAAGCCACTCTCTCCAGACTTTGTTCGTCTAGCGAGTTGCTCAGCCCTATTAAGATGCTTCAGGCCAATTTGAGCTTCTCTCAAAAAGAGACGGCCAGCGTCCGTAAGGTCAACGTTGCGCGTATTTCTCGTAAATAATTGAACGCCCACAGCCTGCTCAAGTCCTTTGACGAGCCTAGTCAACGCGGGTTGCGTGACGTTCAACCGCTCAGCTGCCCGGCGAAAGTGCAACTCTTCCGCCACGGCGACAAAAGCCTCAATTTGCTTGCTCTGTGACTCCACGCCGTCAATCCCCCGTCCATGCGCGACCCGACGGCTGCTTCCGGATGAAATGGGAGTGTTATTCCGCTGAGAGGGAAGGCACAAGTGCCGGGCAGGCCGCAGGTTGCAGGTGCCGCCGCGCTGCCTGAAAGCTGTGAGGCTGGCAGATTTTCGGGCAGAATCTGGCGGAACTATTGCAGGATTAGCATCAATTAAGCTGGAAACCCGCGTTGATCAACCACGGTTGAACAACTAGCCTTTTCGAAAGACCCAACCTTAACACGTTCGCTCTGACAGATCGGGTTTGAAGGCGGCGCTTGGGCGATCACCGCACAGCGCGTCGGTCGCGAAATGAACTGAGCCGGCACAATAGTCGATTTCCACGTCCAGGGTGAGGATCCCCTGAGCGGGCGCTCGGCGCTGACCTCAGTTCAGCGCGCAAGGTTCAGAATGAAATTAGTCTGCGGTAAACCGCTGAGAAGGCCGGTGTTGCCGCTTCGCTAAGAGACTGTGACGTCCAGGGTGGTCCGAAACGATGATCAAACACTGGATCAAAAAAGGGGAATACCATGACAGACGACACCAAAACTGCGAATTTTGTGATTGACCGCCGTAAGTTACTCTCTACCGCTGCGGTGGGGGTAGGAGCTGCTTTGGCTCTCTCACTTGCTCCTTCCGTTGCAAGAGCCCAAGCGCCACGACGCGGGGGCAAATTTATCGCTGGGGTCAAAGGCGGATCGACGACAGATACGGTTGACCCTACCAATATGCCTTCCTCGGTCCCGCTGTTTGTCTCCTATCAGCTTGGAAATCGGCTACTGGAACGCACGACGGATGGAAAATTGGCCAGCGAGTTGGCTGAGACGTGGGAGCCGAGCGACGGCGGAAAGACCTGGAAATTTACCCTGAGAAAGGACGTCACCTTTCACAACGGTAAAGAATTCACCGCCAAGGACATGGTGTACTCGCTGAACCGTCACCGCGGCCCCGATACGAAATCCGGCGCTGCCGCCCTGATGAAAGCGATCACGGATATCAAGGTAAACGACCCTCATCAATTGACGGTGACCCTGGCTGCTCCGGACGTCAATTTTCCTTACCTGATGACCAATGCGGCGCTCATTGCGCAGCCCGAGGGAGAGGACCCAGCCAAAGGGATTGGAACGGGACCGTTTATCCTTGCCTCGGCGCAACCCGGCGTCCGCTACAACTTCAAGAGGAATCCGAACTATTTCAGGCCAGAGCAGCCACTGTTCGATGAGCTTGAGATACTGGTGATCAATGATGATATGGCCCGAGTGTCCTCACTCCTACGCTCAGCCTGAAGGTCGCCTTGGCGCGTTGTATACCCCCGCTGACGGAAGTGCTGACCAGGAGTTGGCAGCCACGGCCTTTGCGCGAGCAGCGGCGCGCCACGGCGCCGTGATCTGGGAAAATACTGCCGCACGTTCCATCGACGTCTGGGGAGAGGTTGTCTGTGGCGCTGACACCGAGCGCGGCCGTTTAGGATGTCAGAACATCGTCGTTGCCGCGGGATGCTGGACCAGCCTCTTGTTAAAGCCGCTTGGCATTGACCATCCGAGCCTCTGGATTCGAGGCTCTGTCGGCCGGTCTTCGGTGGTGCCTTACGACATGAAGCTTGCCGTCTCCTGTGAGGAGTACGCCTATCTGCAAGAAGCAGACGGGCGCCTCAACCTCGCCGCTGTCGGCGCGCCGGTACACGACCTGATGACCCACAGCCGCCTCAAGCTCCTGAGGTTTCACCAGCTCAGACAGAAGAAAATCAAGCTTGAGTTAGGCAAACCGATGGTCCGCAGCCTCCTGGGCGATTTCAATGATTTTACTACTCACCGGACACTCGATCCGGTCCCCGATTTGACAGGTTTGAAGCGTGCTGCGGCAGCCTTCCGTGCGGAGCATCCCGTCATTGGCTCAATTCAATACGAGCGATCGTGGGCTGGCTACATGGATTACACTCCTGACGGTCTGCCAATCATCGAAGCTGTGGCCGAGCCTAGGGGTCTGTTCGTCGCTGCAGGCTTCGGTCACCGCGGCTTCGGCCTTGCACCAGCTGTCGGCCGGTCAATTTCCGATCTGATCATCAAGGGCGCTACCGACCGCGATCTGTCGCAGTTTAGCTCACATCGGTTCCATCATGCCTGAAATGTCGGGTCGAACTGTAATCGTAGTGGGTGCGGGGATCATTGGTCTCACGTCCGAACAATAGATCGCCAATGAGCTTGCCGGTGGTTGGGCCTTGTGTGAGGCCGAGGTGACCGTGCCCGAATGCATACAGAATGTGGGCATGGGTCACGGAGCGACTGATAACGGGCAACGTGTCGGGAGTCGCGGGCCGGTGACCGCTCCACATCACACCGCTTTGGCCATCCAGCCCAGGGAGAAACGTCTCTTCTGCTGCTGGTCATAGGAGCAGCTTCTTTTCCAATCGAACATGTGAATCTCCATGATACGAAAGCGCCCGGGCGCGCTGTGGCGATCCCGGGCTTGAGAGTGAGTTGGAACTGAAATGGGTCCGGCGGAGGTGCCGGACCCGTTCGGAGCAGGAGGCTGATTATTCGGCAGCCTGCAGCTGGTCCGTTTCGTCGCTGTCGATGGTCACCAGCTTATCGGAGGGCGGATCCAAATCGTCGGCGAGGAAGGCCGGCAGCTCGGCTGCATCACCGTCAAGAGCCGCCTCGTCCGAATTGTCGTCGGCGACCGCGTCACCAGCATCCACTCCATCGGCCTCAAGGCGCAGCGGCTCAGGCAGCCAGTTCGATCCTTCAAGAAGACGGGCGGCTTCACAGGCCATGATGTCCTTCTTCATGTGGTCGATCAGCTGCGCGGAGTCTGCGCCACGCGCTTCACGGACAGCCTGTAGAATCCGCGCCTTGGTGAGCCGCCCGAGGAACTCGACCGTGGGCGTCCATCCGGCGTCGACCATATCGAACTGGAGAGAGCGGCCAAGCACGTCTGCATGCTCAAGCGCCTTCGCTCGCCTGTTCCAGGGTTCGACCACCGCATTGAGGGTCAGCGAGACACAGTGCGCGAACAGCGCCTTGCGGCTTGCTTCGTCGAGGCCGAGAAGGAAGTCCCACAGGCCTTCCGCTTCATCGGGCAACTCGCGGTCCCAGGCTTCGTGCCGCTCGGAGATCTCCTTGGCCCAGGATGTCTCGGCAAGACCGTCGACCTGGCTGAAGCTGCCGCTCTTCAGGCTGATCTCCAGGCACGTGTCCGGCGCGAAGCGATAGAAAACCTGCAGGACGAAGGCATGAAGTGCGGCGACGAAGGCGATGTCGACGTCACCGGCGAGCGCGTTGCGTAGTGCCAATGTCCGCTGCGCGGTCAGGTCGAAGACGAGCCGATCGGGCAGTGGCTTGATGCCATCGTCCTCGCCATCATCGCCAGAGGCGTCGTTCACCGGCTTGCCGTTGACGACAACACCATCGCCATCGTCGTCGCCATTGGATCGGTTTGCGCCGTCGGCGCCCCCTTCCTCGCCCTCATCGACATCGCCGGGTTCGGTCCGCGGTTCGTCCTCTGACCGCACGAAACCCGCGTCGACCTGGAGCTTGCCATTCGCGGCAAGCGTAACGAACACACCGGCGATGGTCTTCTGGGCGGGATCGTAACTTTGAGGACGATCATCGATCGCATCGAGCTCGGCTCCCAGCTGGTCGAGCTTCGCCTCGATTGCTTCGTCGGCATCCTCGGCCTTGGCATAATCCGCATCCAGCTTGTCATATTCGGCCTTCAGCGCGTCGTAGCGTTCGATCTCCTCGGCGCTGAGTTCCTGCGCCTCGGCGTAGATGCGCCGCATTCCAGCGGTGTGGCCGTAAGGAAAGCTGATCGCCGCCTCGACCCATTTCCAGCCTTCGGCGCGTATCGCCTCGGCATCCACCTTCAGCCTGTCGAAGACAAGCTGCTCGAGAAGTGCGGCATCCTGGAACCAGCCGCCGGAATCCTGTTCGAAAAGGTCGCGAAGGATGATGCCGCCAGCTGCTTCATAGGCCTCGGCGCCGACATAGACGGCCCGACGATCATCGGCCCGCACGGTCGTCTCCGTCAGCAGGCGCCTGATGTAGTAGGGTTCCTGCATGTGCGCGCTGGAAATCCGCTCCCAGACCTGCTCCTGACGCGCGTGATCGTCCGAGATCGAGAATGCCATGATCTGTTCGAGCCGGATTTCGTCCTTCTCGTAGAGATCGAGAAGTTTCGGTGACACCGAGGCCAACCGCAGGCGCTGCCTCACCGTCGCTGGCGATACGAAGAAGCGGGCGCCGATCTCGTCGGGGTCAAGGCCCTGCTCGCTGAGCGTCTTGAAGGCCCGAAATTGGTCGAGCGGGTGCAGGTCGGCGCGCCGCAGGTTTTCGGCAAGCGAATCCTCCTCGGCCGACGTCTCCTGCCCGCGGTTGACGATGCAGGGGATCGGCTCGTTCTTGGCCAGGCGCTTTTGATTGATGAGGATGCCGAGCGCGAGATAGCGCCGGCCGCCGGCGGGCACCTCGAACGTGCCGGTCTCTTCGCCTTCACCGTCGAGCACGGGACGGACATTCAGGCTCTGGATCAGCTTTCGCCGTCCGATGTCTTCGGCCAGCTGCTCGATCGACACGCCGTCCTTGATGCGCCGAACATTCTTCTGCGACAGCATCAGCTTGTCGTAGGGAATATTCTCCGCGGCGTTCATCGCGATCTTCTCAATGGCGTTCTTTGCCATGGTCAGGTTCTCCATGACGGGCGGCCCGGGGCCTCTCCCCGAACCTCCAAGCCCGTCAGAACCCTCCCCTCCCCCCTCTGCCTCCAGGTCTCACGCCGACCCGGGCGCGGCTTCCGCGACATCGGATTCTCCCACGGTAAAAAGCGCCGTCCTCTTGCGTCGGAGGACCGCGCTGGACTTGATGGAGACGGCCCGGAGGCGAGGCCGACTATGAGAGTTTTCGCTACCGGCCTCCGCAGGATCAGGCGGCAAAATCGAGAAGCTTCTTGGCCTTGCCCTCCATTTCCAGGCGAACATCCTGATGCGGCTTGTCGCGCGCGATCCGCGTGATGCCCTGCACGAAATCAAAGATCGATTCCGGTGGTCTGCCTTCCTCCATGAGAACAGTATCGATGATCTTTGCAGTCTCAGACTTGGAGAAGCCGCGCTTGCGCAGGAAGCTCTGGCGATCGTCGTCGTCCCGAGCGACGACCCGTTGCCGCGCTGTCTTGATGCCGTTGACGAACGGCATGGGCGAGGAATCGGCAAACTGGATCAGGGCCGGCTCGGCCTCCAGGGCGAAACGGGAGGCTGCGTATTTTGAATGGCGGATGGTGATTTCCTCGAAATCTTCCACGCCCCACAGATTGCGATTCTGGCACACTGCGCGCAGATAGAAGCTGGCGATCCCGAGGGTGCGGGCTCCAACTTCGGAATTCCAGCAGTAGAAGCCGCGGAAATAGAGGTCCGGTTCCCCATTCGGCAGCCGCCCGGCCTCGATCGGGTTCAGATCGTCGACGAGGAAGACAAAGATATCGCGATCAGACGCGTAGAGCGTCGTGGTGTCGCTGGAGATGTCGACGTGCGGATTATAGATTCCCGTTGACCAGTCGAGCACGCCGGGCACTTTCCAGCGCGTGTCGCCGGTACCGTTGCCGGCGATCTTTTGAACGGCGTCCACCAACTCTGAGTCAAATATTCTGCCGTAATCAGGGCCTGTTACCGCCCGCAACTCAAGTCGTCCGTTCTCGATTTCAAGCGTCTTCACCTGCTCGGCACGATGATTGAGGAGACCGTGCTGGAGATTAATCGCCGCGAGCGGAGCAGGAAGCAGGCGAAGATAGGTGGCCGGCGCGCCGACCAGGCTGGCGAGTTGGCCAAAACTCCAATGCGTGGGGGCAACTGGGGCCGGCGCATCGGGTAGCATTAGCCTCAGGCGCTCCGGGTCATCGCGGCTGGCCTCGACGCGGATCAGCTCACTTTCGACGACGCGGGTCTTGCTGCGTTCCGATCGGCTCTTCACCGAATTCTGAAGGTCGGTGAGCGATAGGTATCGCTCGTCCGCTGGCCGGTTGAACCATTCTGACGACACGCGGCCGATGCGCTGGCCGCGGCTGACGTCGACCTTGTAACCGGCACGCTCGTTGCGCTTGGGCGTGTGAATTTCCATCTGGGTCATGGGTGTCGCTCCTCGGCGGGCGCCGGAAGACTCTCTCCCGGACCTTTACCCGCCACCGCAACCCGCCCGCCCTCTTCCTCTCCCGGCATCCGCCTCCGAGAAGCGTCGCATCGCGGCAGCGGCCTCTTTAAGGCCTGCAACCAGGAAGGAATGCTTGTCCTCCGGGAAAGCCAGAGCCTGGACCCAGCGCCGCCTCACCTTCCGGACGCGACAGAATTCCGCTGGGCCTTCTTGCGCAACAAGACCGAGGCCGCTCCGAATGCAGATAGCAGCCTGCGGAAATTGGAGAGGCAACTGGCCTTGAGATTGGGCAACTGCCAGTTCTGTTCTGGCCCTAGCCAGAAATGTATGAATTGACCCAACGTCATGATACGCGAAGGCCGCGTCATGGTCGGAATTGAAAGTCTAATGGCATGTCGAGCAGGTTCGTCCGGCCCGTGGTGGTGCAAGTTGGCCGGCAGGAGCGTGAGCGCGTCATATTCGACGTGAACGATGCAGCCGCGATCCTGCTGCGGAGTTTTCCTCATCAGACGACGAAGCGAAAACTGGCAATGGATGCATGCCTTCAGGTTCTACGCGGTCAAGCTCAGACGCCCGTTGCGAGACGGGCCTTCGTTGCAGCAGCGTTGGAAGCCAAAATCCTACGCAGCGACTGAGGTCCAAGTTGATAGTGGCCTCGATGGCTTCCAAAGCGGTCGGGAAAAATAGAGCTTCACAACGGCGCGGCGGTGACCCGGATTTCTAGAGCCGGCAGTAGAGGATCCAGTCCTGCCGTCGTGGGAAACAACCCGACATCCATCTGCTTGACTCGACAACGGTCAGGATGGCGGCAATATCTACCTCGATCGGAGATGGGATATGCGAGATTTGCCGAGCGGCATCGATGCTGACGTTGTGATTGAAGTCGGTCGGCTTCTCGATGATGCCGAGGATCTCCCGCCGTTGCCGGTGCACGATCTGGTCAAGCGGATTCGTACGACACTGCGGACCCGCCTATCCGATCAGGAAATCGAAAAACTGGTCGTCGAGATGGCGTCTAATCGTGGATTGCCCATGGTCTTCGACAAGCCTGCATGATCGGAGAGGATGGCCGGACGTCGTCACCCCAGTTTAACTGTTTCTCGCGCGCAAGAAAAAGGCCGGACTAGGGGCCCGGCCAGGTGTGAAGGTCAAAAACCTCCAGAGGGGAACGCGCCAGACGAATGGGAGGAACATCCGGCGCATCGCGCATATGGGTCAGAAAGGTGACACTTCAACGACATGACGTAGGCCACCAGACTTGATCTCTTGGTGCACCGAAGCTTGCATGCGTAATGCGATTGCTGAAACGATATGGCTGGTTCAGCCAGCCTTGCTCAGGTTGCCGGCCGACGATTTGCCGGTCCGCCGATCCTGCTCCATCTCATAGTTGATCTTCTGGCCGTCAACGAGCGTCGACAGGCCAGCGCGCTCGACAGCAGAAATATGGACAAACACGTCCTGTCCACCACCGTCGGGCTGGATGAAGCCAAAGCCCTTGGTCGCGTTGAACCACTTTACCGTTCCAGTCGCCATATAGGTATTTCCTCGCCGTAGGTGTCTGCATGTCTTCTCGGCTGACCGCACCGGCCGCTGCCGTTCCAGATAGATGCAGCAAATGGCCGTCATGGCAAGTCTGTAGCCTGTTTTAGGGCCGTTGGCACCAAGCGGCGGTCCGCTAACCGCCGACGCCACCTCGATAAGTGACCAATGCTAGCATCGTATGAATAGGACACGCGGAACACCTGCCCTGCCCTTGCGCCTCGTTGTCAGACTGTCCGGATAGCCACCAAGTCCCCTTGCCGGTCGGCGAAACCAAAGATCCATAAGGCCACATTGGCTTTGAGCCAGGCGCAAAGCGACAAGCTGCGGGATTGGCGACCGTCATCCGGTCATCCTCGCCGTCGCGCCGTTCGCCTTGAGCGCCGCCATCAGCATCGGCCCGACAGAGAACTGCCCCGCCGTCGCCTTTTCGGTCAGTACCCGCAAATAGCCGCCGGCCGAGTTGATATGCTGCGCCCTTTGCAGAATGCAGGCAATCACGATCGCCGCGATCTCCTGGCCCATCACATGGCAAGCCTCCTCATACGCTGACGGCGAAACGCCCAGATATCCCCGCACCTGGGCGGCAGTAATCATGAGATCGCGCCAATTGCCGATCCCGTCGACGGCATAATCCGTAATTTCGGGGCAGGCCTTCAGCACCATCCCT
Source organism: Mesorhizobium loti (assembly GCA_002356515.1). NCBI lineage: Bacteria > Pseudomonadati > Pseudomonadota > Alphaproteobacteria > Hyphomicrobiales > Phyllobacteriaceae > Mesorhizobium > Mesorhizobium loti. The sequence continues at coordinate 132,116 of AP017607.1, forward strand.
AGCGGGTATGTTTTCGGCGCCTCCGCGGTCCTCGTCCTGGGCTCGGCCGTCGCCCCGCTTTTCTCTAAAGCAGGTTCAAATTCAAAAATAGAGTCGGTATTTGAATCAGATTGCTGCCGCTCATTTTGAGAGTCATTGCCGCTCGGATTCGTGGATTTCATATGAATTTCCAGCAGCTTATCCACTTCGTCATGCAATGCGGCAAGCTCAGCTACGATAGGCTCCAGCTCGGCAATGCAGCCTCGGCGCGGGATTGCCTCTACAACGCTGCGAAAGCGTCTCCACAGGCCTCCCCAGTCGCCCGGGACATCTTCGTCAACGGCCGCCTCGATCAGCTTGTGGATGTCACGGCGGTGCAAGGTGATCCGCTCGCGCATAAGCCTCAGCGCCCGGTTGCCGGCACGAACACATTCTGCCGCGGCCTCGAACTCGCTAGCACGGGCCAGCAGCGGAGCCAGGGAGAAGCCAAATGCTTCCTCGATCGCCCCTCCCCGGCCCTTGCGGGCGTAACGCTTGCCGTTCGGGCTATCCCGACGGACGATCAGCCCGCAGTCAACAAGAGCCGCCAGGTGCCGCCTGACCGTGGGCTCCGGCATTCCGTGCGCCCTAAGCGACAGCTGTGCGTTCGAGGGAAAGACGATGAGGTCGTTTTCCTCACTCAATTCGCTGTCAGGATAGAATGATAGCAACGCATTCAGGACGGCCAGAGCACGATCGCCGATCCCGATTATGCTCTTGCCTTCGCAGAGGTTGCGGTAGATCTGCCACTTGTCGGCGACCCTGCCCTTGGGGATTTCACGTGAATCGTTTTGAGCTGCCAGCATGGCAAGCGACATCGGCCGCCGCCCAAAGGGCGTCGTTGCAATACCCGTCTCCATTTTCTTTCACCCTCTATCAGGCAAAAGAAATCTGCTCGCCAAAACGACGCCAATGACTCTTGACAGTGATTCGTGGAGATGCGATTCTCAGAGTGCTTAGTTCAGAGAGAGGCTTCCACGGCTTGCCGTTCGGGGGCCTTTTTCTTTTGCGGTTTCAGACTCCTTGTTTCATTGTGGACTTCCGAAAGGCCTCAAACAGGTCGTCCAGTTGTCCGGCGATAAACGCTGCGAAACGCGATCCTTCGGCCTCTCCCACCGCAATCATGGTAGTTTTTCCGTTGTCTTTGAGGCTGACGCTGACTGTTTTGTCTGGAGCGGCCCAGGATCTCATAGCAATCTTGGGCTTTGATGGCTTAGCCGGTCCCGCGGGTACTTTGATCGCGTTTTGATCCAGTGGCAGCGTCTCAAGCAGCATAATGAATCTGTCGTCGGACGTTGCCTCGCGGAACTTGTTTTTGCGAATAAGATCGGAGGCTTTTGCGAGTGAGCCGTCGACGGAATAGCGGTTCGAGAATTCCTGCCAACGTCCTCGACCAATACCGGGAGCTTTACCGATCGATTGCAGTATCTCCTTGTCGACCGAGGACGCGATTTTGATCATCTCGGAGACATGCGATTTTCCTGTCGACAAAGAAGCGCAGATGGTGTCCCGTTTGTATCCCGCTTCCTGCTGCGCAAGCGCAAAAGCGCACTTTTCAATGTATGAAAGATCCTCTCGAGCGGTGTTTTCTTCGCCTTGGAAAATGACTGCTTGTTCATCAGTTAACTCGCGGACGGCCGCTTTGAATCCGATCCCGAGCTGCTTAGCTGCCGCTAGCCTTCTGCGGCCATAGACGATTTGAAACTCGCCATCCTTGCCTTGTACTGGCCTAACCAATCCAGGCACAATTTGACCGCGCTCCCGCATGGATTCTGTGATCTCAGCAATGGCTGAAATTTCGTAGGCGTCATCATATCGGTCGGTGATAGATGACGGCCGTATTTTGTCGGGATCGAGTTCAATGATCTGTTCGCCTGACCTCAGTAACTTGTCGGCGATATCGCTACGCTCTTGCATCTGGCGAACACCAGCCGCCACCTTCATCAGGTGCGGCGATGACGTGCGGCGGCTAACGCCCTCCTCCGGATTCTCCTCCCCGAGTTGCCCCAAAACAGCAGCAAACATGCCTTTAGAATCTTTACGGCTCACTGTTCACGCCTCCATGCCATTGTGATGAGGCTTTCTATTTCTGCGTTCGCGGCGTTGATCGATTCGATTGCACGATCATAAGTTTTAGGTGCCGAGAACCTCGATCGTTGCACTTCATAGAGGCTTTGCTTCCAAGTAAGAGCGTCCGCAACGGCAGTGGATTTGGAGACCGAATTGAGAAGTAAATCCTCGCCAAACACTTGGCGCATTAGGGCCTGCATGTTGGCTTGCGGGTGGTCGTTAGCCTCAAACTTTGTGATGAGGAATTTGGCGAAATCCCAACGCGCGCCTGCGCCAGCCTGATCCAGGATTTGCATATAAGATGCGGCGAGCTCCAAAAACTTCCCTGTGGAGTCGACATCGAGCATGTGCGCTGGAACTGGGATTAGGACTCCGGTAGCGGCAGTGAGCGACGAAAGCGTCAGGAAATTGAGTGACGGCGCACAGTCGAGAAGAACGATATCGTAGCTATCGACAATCTGTTCGAGGGCCTGTGACACTCGAAGCAGGAAACTGGTTCCTCCACTCTTGCGCATCTCAAGGGTAACGGCCGTTTCGAATTCTGTCAGCTCAAGACCCGCGCAGATGACGTCGAATCCGATGATATGAGTCTGATGAATAATCTTTTCTGTTGGCACTGGATCATCAAACCGAATCGCCGAGTAGAGGGTGTCACCTTCTCGGTAGTCAAATCCGGGTAACGCTCCCTGCAGACTTGTTAACGACGCCTGGGGATCCATGTCGACTGCGAGAACGCGATATCCCCGTAGTGCCAACCAATGACCTAAATGAATGGTGGTCGCTGTCTTGGACGATCCACCTTTGAAGTTCGTGATCGCGATGATCTGGCAATCCTCGCCTTTAACGCGACGGGGATTAATCCATTTCTTCCGAGCTTTTTCCGCCAGGTGCATCCGAAGGTCCAGCACCTGCTCCACAGAATATAGGCGCTTTCCGGTGGTCGTTGTCTCTGGCTCGGGTCCCTGCCCTTTCAAGGAAACCTGCCGTATGTAGGCTTCGGTCACTCCCAGCAATGCCGCCACTTCCGTCGAGGTGAACTTTCGCATCGTACGAACTGCGTCAGGAGGATACTGAGCCAGCGAAAGATTGTTGAGTGCCTTCTCGAGTTTCGTCGAAAAGGTATTCATGAATTGAAGGCTACTTAGATGCCGCGTCACCCAGATTCTCCTCTTGCACCCAGCGCCTATTGATAGCGACTGTGGTTAACAAGCTGTTAACGCCACGCCAACTACGCCAACTTTTCGAATTACGCGGTTTTCCCGTTACTGGGCTTATGCCCGATTCGGAGAATTCGGGCAAATGAACATAAGGCAGTTCCCAGCTGGGAACTTTTCTTTCTCGCTCGCTTCCGGTCGCGCATCGTCGGTGTACGTCTTGTTCTCGTAGGTAGTCGACGTTGGTGTACCGATTGGCCTGCCAGCGTCGGCGTGCGGCGGCGAGCGCCCTACAAACGGTGGCAGCCTTCGGCCCCTGGAGAGATACCCCACGTTGGAGCGGCAGCGACAATCCCATTGCCACGGCAGGCACAGAGCTCGCGCAATCCCTGGGGAGTTACCCTCCTTTGCATCGGAGACTATCGGTTGTGTTTGCGATGCTGTCATGCCACGCCGCTTCCGATGTCACTTCGGTGATCACCCTTACCGGCCCACGGGCCCTTCCCGGCATCAAGCCATACCGGGCCGAGCCATTCTCGCGAATGGCAGCTCAAGAGTTAGGATTGTCGCCAGGCGTCCCACTCGTCTTTGACAGCACTCATCGTTTGGCACGTGGGCGTCCTGTCATGCGACATTCTTCCAGTGCGTCGAGGATGCCGCAAGCAAGTGGCTCCGTGTTGGCGTCGGAACCTGGAAGAACCATCGAGAAGCAAACTCCTCGCATGACTCTTAATCGAGCGGAGGCACCATCCGAACCTTGAGTTCCCAGCTGGGAACAACTCTCGAGTTGGAGGCTGCACGGCACCAACAACCCCGGACCCATATCAACTGATGGGTTGGGATTGTGGTTCTCTGGTGGATTGGCGCAGCCAGAGTCACCTTGGCTGGGGGCGTATCGCTGTAATCCTGACCCCTTAGTTAGATTGACTCGGAAACGACCGCGTAGGCGCTGATATTTGCGGGTCATCTAGGCGGAGGCGTGGCCGAGTTGCTTTTGCACACAGCGCGTCGTCGACCTCGGCTGACGAGGCGAGGGCGACGGGCGGCGAATGGCCAGAAAACTTGTGTCCCCGCTGCGGGACCATGGGCGATGCGCGATGCGAGCAAACTTCAACCAGGTTCTGCAGGGCGACACCGGGCATGTGGCATACCGCGGCCGATCTCGGCCTCGCGCTTGAGTTCCGCCACGGCGCCGACGCCTGCAGCGAGAGCGTGCCCTGCGGCGTCCTTGTGTCGATCGGAATCCGCAGCGAGCGAAAATTCGCACCCTTGGCGCCGATATCATCGACCACCTCAAGGAGATGGCTGATGGATCGCGCGAGGCCACGAGCGTGGCTCCGATACAGGGGTTTTGACAGGGCAGGCCGGGTGCGAGAGGCGACAAATCCTTCTCCTCGACGTCGCAGCCGGCGGTCCGCAACTCCATTCCTGAGCGGGGTCACCTGCTCACCGGTAGAGACGCGCGCATAGCCGATTTGTCGACCTGTGGAAGCGTGATTTTGCGTGTCAGCAGCCATCCGAAGCGCCTAGGAGAGTGTTTGGAAGCAACTCGATAAGGACAATCGATCTGTTGCGGCACACATTTGAGGAGCATGACCGGCCTCAGTTGCATAATGATTTCACAACTTGACAAATATGAAATCAAAACGTAAGTAGTAGCAGGAGCACAAGATGAGCGAGAACGTCGTCTACCTGCATGGCCAGCCGAAACCGGTCGGCCACTTTTTGCGCGTTGGAACTAGCGGTCACCGACAGCTTGAGACACTGTTGGGCTCCGGAAAGATGATGGTTGATCGGGTGGTGGTGGAGGCCTCGGCGGCTCTGAGGCAACATGATCTCCTGACGGCCCTCACCGAGGTCGGCGGAGAGCTGATCCTGGACACCAATGTCGCCGAGCTTTCGTCGATCGGCCGATTTGGTGGAGCGGCCAAGTCTGCGCCTTGGGCAAATCCTGATAGCGTTCTGACGCCCGACGATCTGCGACCAAACGCGAACCGGGACGTCATCGGCCAGATATCCCGCTTTGCGGTGAAACAGGGCTTTCACGCCGTACAGGCACCTGCGCATGTCCTTGAGGGCTCGACAGACCAGCTTTTTGCCCTCGACTGCGAGGCCACCGCCGCTCTGCGCCGTGCGCTCGATGCGGAAGGAGGCAAACACATCGGCATCGACTACCCGCTGATGATCAAGAATTCATCCCTTCGCGATCCTGCTCAGCGACGGGCCTTGATAGCCGCGTTGAAGAACGTGCCGTTTGACAATCTGTGGTTCCGTGTCTCGGGTTTCGGCGCGGACGCCACACCGATGGGATTGCGTCGGTACATAGCAGCCATGATGGACTTTCACAGACTGGAAGTTCCTATCGTGGCCGATGGAGTCGGTGGTCTTGCGGGCGTCGCCATTGCGGCTTTCGGTGCCGCCGGCGGAATTTGTCATGGCGTTGCCGAAAAGGAACGCTTCGATGCTAGCGACTGGGCGAAGCCGCCTCAGACTGGTGGCGGAGGACGCGAAAAGCGAGTTCTGATCGGCGGCCTGGATCGCCTTCTCAGCATGAAGCAGGTCGACGCGCTGATGGCTGCGCAGGGAGCCAAACCTCTGCTGAGTTGCCACGATCGATCATGCTGTCCGAATGGACTGAGCGATACGTTGAAGGATCCGAAGGCGCACTATCTGCGCCAGCGTGCTCGCCAGATCCGAGAACTGTCGGCGGTACCCGACGCGCGACGTCCGCAGCATTTTCTTGAAAAGGAGCTGGCTGCGGCGGAACGGATCGCGCGGTCGGCCGCAAAGCTCAAGGTATCGGACGAAGGCTTATCTGAGGTGCTACAGCGCAGTAGCGACCGGCTAGAAAAGATGCATGCGGTTCTGGAGTCCTTGAACGGCACGATTGCCGGCCAGCCAAGGGCTCCTGTTCCACCGCGGCGGCAGGGGAGGGGTGCGAGCGTGGCCTCGCACCGCAGGTAAAACATGAGCACAGCTGTAGCACGAATTCTGGACGATCTTCGGTCTCGGGGAGGCCTGCAGGGCAAGGACATCGCCAACATTGTCGATGTATCGACCGCGACTGTGTCGCGGTGGTCGCACGGCAACGGCTCTCCAAATCTTCGAACCCAGACGGTCATTGCCGATCTGCGGTACGTTGTTGATCGCCTCTCTGACTTTTATACGGCCGATGAAACTCGGCTTTGGCTGCATTCGCGCCATCCTCTTCTCAACAACGAGCGCGCGATTGATCTCATCAATGCCGATCGTACCCAGGAAGTCCTGGCGGTGATCGAACGCCTCGACGCCGGCGCTTACATTTGAGGCGACGCGTGGAGCGAAGGGCGCGAGATCTTGAACTGCTTGACCTGCTTGACACGCACAAGGGCGTGTCATTCGAGGGGAATGTCTGGCGCATTGTCCGCGAGGAACGCGAGCCCCTGCTGGGCTATCCGGCTGGGGCTCGTTGGGATCCGGGCTCGTTCGACGTGCTCTACACCTCGCTGGAGCGGGAGGGCTCACTCGAGGAGATTCACTTTCATCTAAGCCGTCAACCGGTCTTTCCGTCCAAAATTCGATCGGTCTTGCATCAGATTTCGGTCCGCACCCAACGGACGCTTCGAATTGCCAACCTGGCGGAGTTGAAGGCACTTGGGATAACGCCGGAAACCTATGGGTCGCTCTCCTATCAGCGCACGCAGGAAATTGGGGATGCGGCCGCCTTCCTCGGATTCGATGGCATTTTGGCGCCAAGCGCGCGATGGCCGTGTCAGAACCTCGTTCTCTTTACCGAGCACTTCACACCGGCGGATCTTATTGTCGTCAGCACGGAGCCGGTCGATTGGGACGACTGGAGAAAGAGAAGAAACACCCAGCGAGAGCACCGCGACCACCAATCTTGAACCTAGACTAGTAGGGCAGGGAGGGCTTTTGCTCCCTACAGACCGCTCGCCTTGGTGAGATCGACCCGGAAGCGATCGCGGCGGCGCTGGTACTTGCGGGTCATCTCGGCACTCGAGTGGCCGAGTTGCTTGCACATAGCGTTCGTCGACCTCGGACGACGAGGTAAGGCCAGCTTGCCTTATCCAAACAGTCGTTGACATTCGAGTTAAACCAAACCATATCGTAACCCATTGGGTTATCGGGATGGCATGCAGAACAGTCGCCGAGACACCATTATTCATCAAGCAAGCTTCGGAGCTTTTCACCGAGGAGGAGCGGAAGGAGCTGATCGATTTTCTAGCCACCAATCCGTTGGTCGGCGATGAAATTCCGGGGACAGGCGGCGTTCGCAAGGTTCGGTTTGGCGCGAAGGGCAGAGGCAAACGAGGCGGAGCGAGGGTGATCTATTATTGGTACAGTGACGATGCCCCGATTTATGCGCTTTTGGCTTACGGCAAGAACGAAAAGACGGATTTAAAGCCTGAGGAGGCCAAGGCAGTCGCAGCGTTTACGAAGGCGATAAAGGCCACGAACAGGAGCAGGACATGAGCGAGATGACGAAATTTGGTGCGGATCTGATCCAGGCCATGTCTGAGGCCTTGGCACATGCGCAAGGTAAGGACATTTCCGGCATTCGGGTGAGTGCTGTGGATGTCGGTACAGTCGATGCGAAGGCGATCCGCAAGAAGCTTGACCTCACCCAGGACGAAATGGCGACTGTGCTCGGCACTAGTCCTTCCGGCTACAAGAAATGGGAGCAAGGAAAGCGGCAACCCAGTGGCGCTGCGCGAACCTTGCTTCGGATCATGGAGAAAGAGCCCGAAGCGGTGTTGCGGGCTCTGTCGACCGATAAATCTGCCGATGAAAATCACACCGTCGCTGCACCTCACTGAAATTTGGGCAGGGGAGGGGTCTTTTCGCCTCTACAGGCCTGATGCTTTAGTGAGATTGACGCGAAACCGGTCTCTGCGCCGCTGATAGCGGCGGGTCATTTCAGCGGAGGCATGTCCGAGTTGTTTTTGCACATAGCGCTCGTCAACCTCGGCGGAGGAGGCAAGACCTGCGCGCAACGAATGGCCCGAGAATTTTGTCGCACGATCGCCTTCGGACAGGTCGCCGCCGACACCGGCGGCGAGAGCGGTGCGCTTGACCAGCCGCGCCACTTCCTGGTCGTTGAGCCGCTCGGCGCCCACTTGTTTGCCTTGCCCTGCCACCCTGCGAAAGACGGGGCCATGGCCGATCCTGGAAAATTTGAGCCAGGTCTGCAGGGCGACAACCGGGCAGGTGGCATCGGACGAGCCGCGGCCGATTTCGACCTCGCGCCAGCCGGTCTTTCCGCGCAAGGTCACCAAAATCCCTTTGTCGGGAAAGATCTCGATCCAGCCCGAAGAATCCTCGGTCTGGTCGCGGCCGACGTCGAGACCGACGATTTCGGAGCGGCGCAGGCCGCCGGCGAAACCCAGGAGCAGCATGGCGCGGTCACGTAGGCCACGCAGCGTGCCGCGGTCGAGCGTTTCCAGCATGGCAATCAGATCCTCGGGCAACACCGCCTCCTTCTGCCGAGGCGGGGCGGCGTGCTTGTTGCGTATGCCGGCCATAACGGTGGCGATGTGGCGGTCCTTCCTGTCCAGCGGCTGGCCGCGCTGGGCAAAATTCCAGGTCAGCGACGAGAGACGTCGCTCGATCGTCGACACGGCGTTCGGTTTTTTGTCTCCGGTTGCCTTACCAGACGCGCAAGCCGTGATGTAGAGGCCGACCGTCTGCGGTTCTGGCGGCAACACCTCCAGACCTTGGCGGCGCGCCCAGGCGCAAAAATGCTTCCAGTCCGAGGCGTAGGCACGACGCGTGTTGGTGGAACTCGCTGCTTCGACATAGTCGCGCGCGCGATCCGCGAGCCCTGCCAGGTGGGCTGGCAAATGGGATAGCGGCTGCATTCTGCCGACCGGCGGGGCAGGGGAGGGCGGCTCGTCCGACGCTTCGCTGCCGGCGCGGCCCATCTCCATGACGAGATCGACGATGTCTGGCATGTCCTCGCTGCCGTGCTCGGCGGTGTCGGACGAGCGTGGTCCCGGGTTGGTCATGAGGAGCGCACGCTTGTCATGCCGTTCGCGCACGTTTCCTGTGGTCGAGCGGAGCGATGCCGAGCACGCTTTTCGGCGTTTTGATCGACGAGAGAGACCATTTCCGCACTAGGCCATACAACAAACGATAATGCAATCTTATCATTCGTTGTTGATGCACGACAAGCACAGCGCTTTTCGTCCATATGTGTTGCTAAAAGCGCCGCCATGATTCATCGTGCTCTCTATGATTCTCCGTCCCAGACCTTCTGAACGTCACCACGCCACGCCTGCCGGAACCCCTCCGACCGTGCCAATGGCAGCGGTGCCGGCCTGGCTGCGCCGGGCCATCTCGGATGCGCACAGTCATGCGGGAAACGAGTTCGAGGACGTCTCGCTCGCCGCGGGCGCTGCCATCGGCGCGCTCGATGCTGTCGTCCGCCGTCAGGAGCGGTGGGCTGGCGCCTGGCGGCAGCGCCTGGCGCTTTCGGCTGCCGTGGCAACGGCAAAGCAGGCTGGCCGCGTCGAGGATGAAAGCGCGCTGCGCGACGCCGTGTTGCTCACCCGGCCCGGCGACAATGTCGGCCCCGCCGGCCGTTTTCTCCTCGCCTGGCGTCGGCTGGCATCTCGGCCAGCGGAGGATCTACTGACGGAGAAAAATCTCGCGGCGGTGTTGGAGGAGTTTGGCTACGCGCCGGATGATGAGGCGGTCAGCGATCTGGCGGATGATCTTCGACAGCTTTCCGCAGGCATCGGAATGGTCGGCATGCTGACCGGTGCGTTCACGGCCGCCGAACGCCGTGGCTTCGCACGCACCGTTGGAGCTTGGCTCGCCGACGCCCTGCGGGCGCAGCGGCTGGGTTGGGCATACGCCATGCCGCTGCTGGGTGCCGAGGCAGCCTTGGGGACAGGCGCCCGCACGCCTCGACTGGCAGCCAGCTCCGTGGCGACAGGCATTGAGACAGATCCTAATGAGCGTGCGAAAGGCCTGCTGGCCGCGCAGGCGCGCGCCGCGCTGCGCGCCATTGATTTATCCGTCGAGCTCGAGCGCCGCGCGGACCGGCTGCTTGCGGTCGCGCCGAAACTCCGGGCCAAGGCGGCGGACATGGTCGTCGAAAGGCTCTTGTCCGACGACGCGATCGTGGCATCCGAAAAGATTGCCGGCATGAGCGATCGCGGCCTGCGCCGCCTGTTCGACCGGCTGGTCGAACTCGGTGCCGTGCGAGAATTGTCCGGCCGCGCTACCTTCCGCATCTACGGGCTGTGAAGACGATGGTGGAGAGTGCACGCAGGAGAAAGGGAGGAGCGCAAGGAGGCGACGGCCGGCCAAATGACCATCTGTTTGATCGAGAGCTGGATCACCTGCCGCCGGATGCGCGTTGGCGCGAGTGGATGCATCGAATCGAGGCAACGATCTTCGCCGCCAGCGAACCGGTCGGCCGCGAGACGCTGGCACGGATCGTCGGCAAAAGCTGCAGCGTCGATCTGCTGATCGATGACATCCGCGAGGAATTGCGCGGCCGGCCCTATGATCTGGTCGCCGTCGCCGGTGGCTGGAAGCACCTGACCCGGCCGGCTTACGCAGACGCCATCCGCAGTGCGGTCGGCGGTAACGAGCGCGCGGCAGACCTCACGCAGTCAGACGTGCTCGTGCTGATGTGCATCGCCTATTTCCAGCCGATTACGCGTGGAGAGCTGTCGTCGTTTTTTGGCAAGGAAGTTACGCGCGATCTGATCGGCCATCTGCGCGGCGCGAAGCTGATCGCTTCGGGCCCGCGCAGCCCAACACCGGGCGCGCCTTACACCTATGTCACGACCAAAGAGTTCCTGCTGGAGTTCGGCCTCGATACGCTGCGCGAGCTGCCGGATTTCGAGGCGCTTGAGGATGCTGGCCTGCTGTCAAAAGAGAAGTTGCTGGCGGGCGACATCTTGCCGGCAGTCGAAACCGAAATGAGAGCCGACGACGAATTCAGCTGAGTGACATCAACCACGACCGGTTAACCCACCCCACGAGGTTTTGCATGAGAATCGATTACAAGGGCTACAGGATTCACACATGGATCGACGACGATACCAACCATGCCCAGATGCTTAAGGGCAAGAAGGGACCGGAGCGGCTCTATGTCGACATCGATCCCATTGAGGCCGGGGATGGGCGGCACCCATCGAGCAAGCGCTTCATGGGCGATATAGTAAAGAAGTTCCAGTTCTCGGGCACCGAAACAGAGCAGCTTGTGCAGGTTGCCCAGCTCTGGATCGACGATCCTGCGCACTTTGTCGCTCCTCCCAGTCCCATTGCCGCCGGCTTCAAATCGGGTCGGTGATCGGATCCGACGCAGCAATGAGAGGATGTATGGTCAAAGTAGCTGGGTGAGATGGCTGAGTTTCGGCTCGAAATCGGATCGGAGACGGATTGCCAGACATGTGGCGCCGCTATCCCGCTCAGTTCGGCTGCGTGTCCGGGCTGTTCAACAGACGCTCCTCATCGGGTAACCTTCGAGGAGTTCTTCATCGAACTCGAGCAGGGACGCATGCTCGATGCACGCTAGGGGGGCTTGGTCATAGGCCGCTCCGGGCCAGATGATGATATCCCGATGTACCGACATTTCGGCAAGGGCATTTTCGAGGTCGTTGGCCTGATGCAGGGTGGCGAGTTCATTGTCTCGAAGCTCGCAACGGAGAAACATCGAGAGTGGTTGGAAGAAATAAACCAGGAAAAGGGCGAGCGTCCAGCCGCTCTCGCGCTGGGGCATTCGCCGGTCACGTCGGTGATCAATACGAACCTGTTGCCAGAGTGGGGCGGGCTTTGGATCAGCCACCAGTTCGTGGTCAACCGGTTCGCGACTGCCAAATGGCTGGATGAGCTCCAATGGCGTAATGCGACAGCGAACCGTGACAACGTTGCCGGGCAATTCATTCGATGACGTGTCTAAGCAGCGGCTGCGCGTCGCGGTGGGCAAAAGATAGCCTAAAGGAGCGTCCCGATCGGGGTCAGATCGGTGATCGCTTCGCCCTGATACGAAAGTGACCCCGTACGGTAGCACATCCGAGCGGGGTCAATTGAGTCGAACAGAGAGCGGGGAGGGCGCGTGCGCATGACGCCTCGCTATGACATCACTGGGAACTAGTGAGCGATTTGAGTGCGCTGCTGGAAATCCCCCTTCATTCGATTTCAGTTATTCAAGGGCGAGATGCGGCGCCAGCGCTGGACTTTTGCCTCAAGCTGGATGCCAGGTTCACGGGCCTCACTGGCGCGTCCTATGATCGACTGGGTAGGCGGAAGATCAATCGATCATTCATTGTTCTGTAAATTTGCGATGGCGATAGATCGCACATCGCTGGATCGATTGTTCACACGGACAAAGCGGTCTCTATACCCAGGAAGGCAGGTGCAATCGTACGAACGTTCCATGCCAATAAGTGCGATGATATTGTCCACACTTTCCGATGGGACTCGCATGCGTCCCTCGCGAAGGGCGAGGTAGAGCGCTTCGATGACAAGTTGATCGCCGAGGACGGCAATTGCCGTCGGATGATGGAAAAGGTCTAACGACCAGCCAACAGTTCGCGTGTTCATAAGGGCGCTGGCGCGCCGTCGCCCCCTCCGTTCGTCGATAACGGGCAAAAAATTTCTAGCCTCAGCGATGGCGATCGTCGCGGCTTCGCCGTCGTCGAGGGAGGGCGAGGTGGACGTGAGCTCATGAAAAATTTCATACTCCGCGTCGGTCATAGTGGCGAGCGTCACGATTCCACCTGTCACGAGGCCATGCAGAAAGAGATGCTCCCCGTTCCGGCGGCTCGTCTCGTGCTCCAGTTCTCCAGCTACGATCTCCGGCACGACGACATCGTTAGGAATGGCCGAGAGGATGCGCTCGCCACATTTGCAAGCGTGAAGGTTGATCAGAACACTCGTGTCGAGAACCAGCGGATCCGCGATATTAATCAGGGAGCTTGAGCAACTCATCCGTGCCTCTTTCCTCAAGCTCGATCTGGTCGATAATACCGCGAAGCTCCACTCTGCCCACCTTCAGAAGCTCCGCCAATTGTCCTTCTGACATCAGCTCACGTTTCCAGGCGGCATGCGCCATCAGGCTCAGGCGGTGGGAAATGGTTCGGTCCGCGTCGCTCTTCGCCGAATCGCGCCGATCGGCCATTTCGCCCATAACTTCTCTGACATGGTCATCGGTGATGCCTCCGTTGTTTTCGAACCATGCCCAGGTACCCTTCTTGGCCAGGCCTAGTTCCTCGAGCCGAAGCCCGCATGCTTGGCGCGAGATATTATATTGCTGGGCGAGGAGAATGATCAGGCGCCGGGTAGTTTTGCCGGTGATCTCCTTCAGTTGGCGGAAGCTTTCTGAGAAGCTCTCGGCTGGCGTCAGGAATGCACGGCCAAAGGCGTTGGCGTAGCGTTCATCGCGCGAGAGGAATTTCTCGTCGTCTTCCAGCACTTCGGGAGTTTGGCGGGTACCATAGAAGTGGCCGACCTCATGCGCCGCCGACTGGATGCGCCTCGGCAATGGATGATTGGCGTTGAGAAGAATGCAGGCGCCGACGCTCTCATCGTGGCTAAAGATGCCGGCAACCTTTGAACTGGAGGAGAGACGGCGCTGATACAACCGGATGCCGAGACCCAGTTCAATGACCGAGAAGATGTCGGCAATCGGTCCCGGGCCAAGGCCCAGCCAGTCACGCAATTCCTTGGCATGCTTTTCGGCGATAGCCACAACTTCGCCCTCGTTGATTCCGCGCTCTGGGGGGTAATTTCGCCGCCGCTGGATTCCGAGGATGTTCTCCATTTCAACATCGGCCTTGATCAGGTCGTTGAATAACTTAACGGCCTCAACCGTGTGCGCGTCCTCGGTCTCGCGCAGCTTGCGGAAGCGCGGCATCAAATCGGTATGCACTGCCTCGCGGCGGAGAAGGGCATTAACCGACACGCCGTAACGGCGGGCGAGCATCTGGATTTCCTGGATACGCACACGGCGCACACCCTTCTCAATGGATACGAGGGTGGGGCGGGACATGCCGATGACCTCGGCGGCGTCATCCTGGCGGATGTCTGCGTTCTTCCGTGCTATCCGCAGGCGGCGTCCTATCTCCTGTGCGCTCAGCTCATTCAGATCGGCCATAGCGCCCTCCATCCATCCAGCTCTTCAAAAACCCTTGATCTCCTTGTGCGGATAGAAATACCCGCCATTCCGCGGCATGCGTCACCAACATCGTCCTTAGTTTCGTCAGAGTTTCCTCGTAGGTTGCCTCCGTCGCGGCCGCGATTTGCGAGGCGTGAACGCGAAGGGCGTCGTCCGGCAGATCGGCCATTTCCGCAAGGTGCTGCAGGTGCCGCGCGCCGACGCTTCCGTACTCCACCATGATGTCCCGATCAGCCTTTTGGGGTATGACCGACAAAGCGTTGGACGCATGAGAAGCGGCAAGGTTGGACACGACGTAGGTACCAGACGCTTCGTTGACGCCAGCGGCATGCAGGCTGAGGCGCCTCAGCAAGCAGGCAGCGCACAGGCCACACTGCTTCCTGCCGCCAACATTGACGATCCGGCGCGTTTGCCAGCAAGAATGGGTATTCGTCAGATGCTGTTCAGACTTTCCGACTATGCCCAAAAATGCGCGCAACGTCTGGCCTTTCGTCGACCATAGGCGTGGCTGATCAAAACGGACCCGGTAGTCCAGCACTGCCTTGGTGAATCGCTCCATTTTCCGGAAGAACGTCGGATGGTTGCGATAGTCGGCGTAGATGTTGTGCAGCGGAAGCAGCGCCATCAGCGTGTTGCCATGGGCGATACGGTACGAATGACCGACGTTCTCAAAATGCTGGTTCTGCCTAAGCTCGGATGATCGATTTGGGCTGTGCGCAAAGAATTTGTAGAACTCGATGTCCAGCGCATTGTTGACGGCAATGTTCGCTTCCGCGAGCGCCTCGGGCGAGGGCGCCGTGCCATGGCGTAGCGCATCATCAGCCCATCGCTTTAATGATTTCTTCGGCCCAATTTCCGCGATCGCCTTTTGAAGGTTTTCGAGACTGCTTGAAAATTGTGCTGGGTAGCAGAGGCTGAAAATAAGGCCAGCGGTCGAGCCTACATGCTGCCACCAGTGGATAGTCTCGTGGATGTAGGTCGAGTAGGCTTGGATGAGGTCTGCAGGGTCGTGACTCCCAAAGTCGCCTGAGGCGAGGGCGTCGACCAACTCATGAACACGCGGGCTCAAGCGCAGCACGAATTGTTTGGTGCTATAGAGACCATGAGCTTCCAAGGTCGCCGCGAACGTCGTGGGCGCCATCAGGATGCCTCCGCTCGGTTCGAGCAAATCATGTTTGAGGTCGTTGAAAACGATCATATTGCGGCCTTTGTGGTTGCGCGTACAATTGAGGCGTGATTTGACCTCTCGTACTGTCGCCGACGGTATGTCGTCTCGCCGCCGGTACTCTGCGCGATCTGCTATAAAGTTGACATTCGCCCCCCCATGACATAGATGTCCTCTCGGAGGCTTTGTGCGCGGAAACGTGGGCATTGCCTTTTTTTATGCCGGGTTGAGAGCGATAGGCCTCAGATCCCGAATATGCTTAATTCCCCAGATTTTTTCACCTCCTTCGGTCTCGCGACTGAATCGGATTCGCTTTACGCGATCAGCTAGTCCCGCCAATTCGGGTCTGGCCGGCAGCGTCATGCCGTTCAATCGCAAACCCCAACTGATCACATACGCGACGATGTCCGTCAGCTGAATCAGCGTCGTTAGATCGCTGTGAACGAAGAAGGGCTCCGGGATAATGAGTCGGGCGCGCACCCTGCCGTTTCGTGTCCTTATGAAATAGTTCGATACCTGCCCAAGCAAGACATGGCTCTGTGCCTTATCTAGCTCGTCGAACACGAGATATCCCATCGGATCGTCTGGCATTCCATTCAAAAAGTAATAGAAGCGCTCGAACAGGAAGGCGTAGTCCTTTCGCATCGCTTCATCGCTTGGTGGTCGCGGGGCTGATTGCGGGACCATAGTTGCGAAGACCTGTGCTCCGTGGCTACGAGCAAGGTTGAGCGCAAACTCGCAATAGGCGATCTTCGCCTGGCCGAGCGCAGTCAACCGATCGCGCGTCACTGCTGTCCCATCAAGAAGGATTTCCCGCGCAAGGCGACTGCGGGTGTTCTGCTCGAAGGCTGGCAATTGTGCAGCGTGTCTGAAAGTTTTTGGCTTGAGCAGCTCCTTGGCTTTCGCCTCCTGGCCGTAAGCCTGATAAAGACGCATCCCGAAGATATGCTGCTGAGCGTCGGAAAGTTGCCGGATGAGGGGCCATATCTTTCGGTCCTCGATCGCAACGCCTGCCAGCACTTCATATGGCGAATTCCGGCGATCTTGGCCTGACTCGTCAATAAATAGCGCCCAACTCATTCCAGTCCTCGCTCTTGTTCTTTTTATCCATCGGGCTCCAGGGGATCATCGTGCGACCTCGACGCTCGGTTTCGCCGTCGCCTTGTAGCCACGCTTCGTCACCGCCTTGCGGGCTGCCTTGGCCGACTCTTCGATTTCGCGGAATTCAGGTTCTAGTTCCTGAAGGCGCTTCACAAGTCCGCTTAAATCATAGGTATTGCTGAGCTTGCCTCCGTTGCTGCTACGGCGCTCGATCCGCTGGACTAATCCGGCCTGCTCCAGTTCCGCAATGTACCGTTGGACCTGGCGTTCACTAAGGCTCAACCGCTGTGCAAGGGTCTCCTTGCTTGGAAAAGGTTTCCGCTCCTTATCCCACCAGAAATCGCACAATTGCAGGAGGACAGCGAGTTGGGTCGGATTAAGCCCGATACGCTGCTGAGCGCGCAGCAAGAGAGACGGAACGAGGCAGAAGCCCAGCTCGATTACCTGTTGACCCCATTTATCGGCGGACGCTTTGTTGGTCTTGATCGTCGGCGCCGGCGTTGCGTCTGCTTCTTGTGGAGGATTTGCGGTCATGGTAGTGTCCTTTTGCTAGCTTCTGGGACACAAATGCGCAGCGTTTGCGCTGTTTGCAAGGGGGGCGCAACCGGACGTATATGTCTCTAGGGACCAGACATAAGTGTCGCTAGGTCACCAGTCAAGGATGGCTGGTAAAGAAAGACGTATCGTCTAATCGCAGATGAAAGCGGATTGCACATAAACGAGTAGTAGTTCCGCACCAGGCGCCCATGACCAGTGGGAGTGCCAGTTTTTCCGATAATCAGTCTTGTTCTGTCTGATGGGGTCCCTGTCCCGGGCTCATTGCGGCCAATGCCCGGCCGTGGCCGCAATGAGAAGCAGGGCGACGAACGGTTTGCGTTTGGCCAGCTTCAAGGTTGCTGCCCCTTTTCTCGATGCTATCCCCAAAGGGGTACAGCGTCAGGGCATGTGGCAGCCATGGTTCACTCGACCGGTCATATCTTGCGGCCAAGCCGTCTGAAATCCGAGACCGCGAGAGCACGACGGTCATTGCGGGACTTCAATCCAGGTTCCGCCAATCGGGCAACGACCGCAGTGAAGGGCGCTTCCAGATTTCGACGGGATCGAGCGTAGCGTTATGCAACAGACCAACATGACGACGTCACAGAGACCTTCAGGTTTGATAGTTCCGATCCGTTGACTGCGCCCAGTTGTGAATCGGCGTGCAATTTGTGACCCCCTAGAAGGGAGGATAGGCGTCCAGTTTTGAGCCCCTCATGAAGTCGATCTGCGACCAAACCTCTCACTGCTCTAACACATGCTTCGTCATCACGGCGATGGCGACCAAAGCTAGCCCGAAGATGCTTTCCGGCAGGCGACGGTCAGTCGTGACACTTTACCAGAGTAGGAGGGTTAATCGCCGATGACGATGGATCATGTCCCGCCGCCGCTCGAACGCCCAGGCGTAGTCACCTGAATGCCGGCGTTTGCCAACATGGTGAAAACTCTACCGTGGAGATGGAGTGCGCCCCTGCGGGTGGACAGATTGATGGAATGGCATTGACCGTTTGGCCGGGCTTTCGAAGGATGGAAGGCCATGGTTCGACATCGCACACACAGCATCGATTTCAAATGTCAGGTCGTGCAGGACTATCTTGCCGGCGAGACGCTTCATGACTTGGCCAGGCGGCACGATCTGTCGCGCAATCTGATCCGCATCTGGATCCAGAAGTTCGAGGCCGGAGCATTCGACGACGAAGCCGCTGCGGCCGACACGATCCAGACTTACGAAGCCAGGATCGCCGCTCTGGAGCGGCTCGTCGGAAGGCAGGCTTTGGAGATCGAGTTTCTAAAGGGGGCTCTGAAGCACGGACCGCGGCCGAGAAGCGCGACCACATCCGTGATCACCGGCCCCATGGCATCTCCGTCGCAGAAGGATGCCGTCTGATGGGGATCGCGCGCTCGACCTTCTATGACCGTCCGGCCGTGAGCTTCGACGACACCGCCCTCGTCGAACGAATGATGGCGATCTCCGACAGCTTCGAGGCCTATGGCTATCGCCGCATGCAGGCCGCGTTGCGCCAGCAGGGCATCGTCGTCAACCACAAGAAGCTGCGACGCCTGATGCGCGAGCATGGCCTCCAGCCCCGCCGGCGCCGTCGTTACGTCGCCACCACCAATGGCGATCACGACCTGCCGATCTTCCCGAACCTGGCGAGAGAGATCATCCCCGGCGGTCCCGACCAGCTCTGGGTCGCCGACATCACCTATGTCGCGATCCCGGCCGGGTTCGTCTACGTCGCCGTCATCCTCGACGCCTGGTCACGCAAGGTGGTGGGCTATGCGATCGCCAGGTCGATCGACGTGCGGCTCACGCTGGCGGCGCTGCAATCCGCCATCGAGAAGAGGAGACCGCCTCCGGGCTGCATCCATCACACGGACAGGGGTTCGCAATACGCGGCCGGGCGCTATCGCGAGCTGCTCGCGCAGCACGGCTTCGTCGGCTCGATGGGTCGCCGGGGCAATCCCTACGACAACGCCAAGGCGGAGAGCTTCATGAAGACGCTGAAGGTCGAGGCGGTTTATCCGATGGCCTACGAGGGCTTCGCGGACGTCGCCGTCGACCTTCCGCGTTTCATCGATCACGTATACAACGAGCGTCGGCTACACTCGGCGCTCGGTTATCTGAGCCCGCAGCAGTTTGAGGATCAACACACCCGGCACCCTGTCAAAACCGCCGCCTGATCCTGTTCACCCGCAGGGGCGCACTCCAAGATGCGTATCAACTTAGTTCCAGCTTCGCTAAGAATTCCTCCCACTCACGCTTAGACATTGAGGTGCCAAGTTGCTCTACGTGTTCCCCCGCAAGCATGCGGCGAAGTGCCTTTAGGGCCTCCCCGGAAAATGTCGCCGCTTCCAGTCGATGCTCGCGAAACGCTTCGTAGGTCAGCGGGACCCATTTTTTCAGGATGTCCAAAATTACCTCCGCATACACCCTGATCTCATACTGCGCGTGGGGATCGGCGCGAAGCCGGAGAAAATTCATGAGGTTGTGCAGATCGGTCTTCCAGTACCACTGGGTATAGAAGTTGAGCGACAGGTTCATGCGAGCAAGCTCTCGTGCTAGCCCTTCTTGGTCATCACGAAGCTGCTGGCCGCCTTCATCATGATTTAGCAGATCGAGATAGTGATCGTAGTTGCGTTGCGCATCGTCTGTGAGAATTCGCAGTACTCGATCCGCCTCAGCAGCTCCCACGACCTCTCCGCGACCTTGGCGATTTTGCACCGATTGTGCTGACAGATGTTCCGGGGCGGGAATGTAGAATTCGCGATCGAGAATAGAATAGCGGGCCGAATATTCATTAACGCTCGCCATCCGATGCCGGATCCACTGGCGTGCAACGAAGATCGGCAGCTTTACGTGGAACTTGATTTCCGCCATTTCGAACGGCGTGGTGTGCCAGTGGCGGAGCAGATAGTGGATTAAGCCCCGATCTTCAGAGATTTTTTTCGTGCCCCGGCCGTAGGATACACGGGCCGCCTGCACGACGGCACCGTCGTCGCCCATATAGTCGACGACACGTACAAACCCGTGGTCGAGAACCGGAACGGCTTGATAGAGAATTTCCTCAAGCCCCTCGGATACAACGCGGCGTGTCGCCCTCGAGGCAGCGCGCGCCTCCTTGATCTCGAGTGACTGTTCTTCCGTAAGATTGGTCATCGTGTCCCCAAGTTTGGGCTAGCGTGCGCTCGAGTTTTACACTTCGGCTCATAAGAAAATCGAGACGGTCGCCGCTTTCATTGGCTCCAGAAAGAGGCGGGATCGAAGCGGTCGTTGATGCGATAGAAATAGATATTCCCAGAAGCCTTCACCTCATTCACGACATAGGTCGTTGGAGTCCGGCAGACGACCTGAATCTGGTCATCGGCGAGCGCCGCAATCGCGAATGCGACAGCATGAGTCTTGGGACCGATCGCAAAACAAGTAGTGCCGGCTGAACGGTTTTGAAGGACGCTGAGGGCGACAGCGGCAATTTCGTGAAGCTCGAATTGCTCCTGCCTGACGCCAGGAAAAGCCGCGAGTTGCTGAAGCGCCGGCCGCTCCCGGTCGATCACCGACGAAGGCAATCTGCGATGCCCTTCGGTAATGTGATAAAGGACCAAGCCGTTTGGCTCAAAACGGTCGACGATGGGACTCGCCTGCGTGAGCTCGGCACCAACGGAAATATAGAGATTTCTCCGATCCGGTACGTAGTCTTCCGACTCCAGATAGGGAATTTGCGACGTCGTCCATTCGCCTTCTGATATCAGCCCAAGCGGTTTGCCAGCGACATCGATCTGTGCGGCCCGCATCTCGTACTTCTCAGCCTCCGCATAGACAAGGTCGATAGAGGTGAACAGTTCACGACGGAATCCCAATCCGAGCAAAAAAAGCAAATAGCGTTTTGGAATGCACGTCATGTCCATCAGCACACGGAGAGCGTGGCCCTTCTTGCGCGCGACCCCGAAAATCTCCTGCTCTAGCTTCTCAGCGTTGTCTGTAAATTGTGCAGACCGTTCCAGATCTAATATCCGGCAGTCGGCCATCGCGCCCTCAATCGTGGCGCGATTGCCGCTCTTGCGGCTCTCCATTTCGGTATCAGACGATGCGAAATGGATAATCAAACTCTCGTCGCTGCGCCCCGAAAGAAGCGGGCTACAGGCGTGGCAGCGGCTCTCCCAGCTGACAGCCGCGATGACGAGATCGTATTGTTCGCGCAGGATACTGTGATCTTTGAGGATCGTCTGCGATATGCTGAGCGTCCCGATCGCTATCTCGTCAATCATCGAAACTCGGAACCTCGTGAGCCAGGGGGAGCGTCAGCTGTGAGCTCGAATTCGGTCGTCGCGCGAACTGCTTTGCCCAATCATCCGCGTCGACCTCTGGTGAGCCGATGCAGATCTGGTAGAGAATGTCCTCGGTCAGTTTCACAGGTTCGTAAGCACCCCGGTATGAGAACATAAAGCGAGGCGCGAAGCGTCGATGCAGTCGGAAACCAGAGATCTTCGGAGCCTCATCGTCCTCTCCGGACTTCGCCCCCCGCTTTGATGTCGTAGCGCGTAAATACCCTGACAATTCGGCGCGATGGATGATCTGGTTAATAAGCTCAATCTGGGTGGCGTTTGCCGGGTAGCTACGAGCTGGGTCAATGAAGAAAAGGCCGCGCTCGGTCGTTGCCAGCGACGAAGGATCTTCGAAATTCGCTTGGAGATGGTGCGTTAGGCGCCCGAGAACCGTGATGAATCGCATCACTGCTTCAGCATTGGAGTCGGTAAGAATTCCGATGCCGTCATAGAAGGCTTCGCTAGAGGCATAAATGCCATCAGTCTGAGTCTTGGCAGCAATCTTCGTCCTCGAGCGAGCAAACTTCTCCAGGACTTCTTCGGCCGAAAGCGAGCTGCGGTCCTTCGAAAAGCGGTCGAAAATCTCGGCCATGATCTCCAAGAAGTCGCGGATCGAGCCGTCGGCCAGCGACGTGATCACACCCACCCCAGACATCGGCAATCTGCGGAAGCCGAGCCGGTTTGCAATATGGAGCATTGCACCGACGCTCTTGCGCCGTATCCAGGCCTGCTGGCTTTTGGCTTTCATCGCCGTTGCGTTCTTTGCGATCCTACTGAAATCCTCAGGTCGCGAGATCGGCGAGAAATTCTCCTTTTGACCAGTCCAGTGCCAAAGCACATAGGTCTGGTAGTAAGGGAGAGCTCCGGCTGGAGTACGATCAAGCCCATATTGACCGAGATCCAGGCCATGAAGGAACTCGGCAGCTTCGCGAAGCTGCCGTGCAAGCGGGCTAGTTGAGCGCGATATCATCGTTTCGATGATGTCGTTCACTACAATCGTCCCGAGCCGGCCTTTGAGCGAGAAATAGCGCTCGACCTCAGAACCCGTCACCAGGGGGCGTCGATCTTGCCTCAAAGAGAAATACACCCGCAGACTGGCGACCGCCTCGCAGAGCGCCTGGAATTCTGGCCGGTCTCTGTCGTCGAGCGATACGACACGGCGATCAGCGTCGGTCAAAGGCTGTTCATCGATGAAAGTCTCGCCTGCCTCTACCGCCTCGCCCACCGAGCAAATGACCCAAGAGGTTGGAAATCTGCTTTTGCGCACGAGCGTATTCACCGATTTTCTCTGAAGCGGGCTCATCACCTCGCAATCGTCGAGGCAAAACTTAAAGCCGAGCCTCTGGCCGCAGGTAAGCTTGCTATGGGCCATGGATTGCGACAGACGCTCGATCACGAAGGAAAGAAGTTCATGCGGCTCGCGGATCGGAAGCTTTTCGACCAGACTCTTGACGTAACCGCGGCCGCAGGCTTCGTTCATTCGCCTGACCATATTGCGAAGCGCTCGCGAAAGGTCGACAAACGTTTTTGGGGGCTGCTCTGTGAAGGACAAGATTTCTGGAAACTCCGCCGTCGTGTCTGCGACAATTGAAAGCTCGCTGCCAGCCGACAGCGTCAAGACGTCCTCGACGCGTAAGGTGTGGGCTGCAGAAAGTGCCTTCTCGACGGCAATTAATTCGAGCGCGAGGGAATAGAACCGGAAGAACTCGTAATCAGGACGCGGCGAGTCCGGAAAGATCTCGGACCAGCGCATATAGCCCATCGAGCCCGAAACATGATCCGGCAGGCGTATGTAGACGCCAATGTGGTTAAAGTCCGAGATGGTCTTCTGGATTCGGAGTGAAGGATTGGAGAACAGATCCTCCCAGCAAATGCTCCGAAGAAGCGTAGTCTTGCCGCTGCCCCGGCTTCCATAAACGAACACCGATTTGTCGGCGGCCAAATGTGCCGCGGTCGGCGTAAACCATATTAGGGGAGAGCCGGAGCTCTCGTGCTCCCACCGCGTCGGTCGGAAAGGGTTCACGACGGCTGCCACCTACTTCTCCGCTCTTAAAATCCAATGCGTCGGCGAAAGATCGTAGTTGTCGATCGTGATACTACTTTCAGCCTGCAACTCCTCGACGATGATCGTCAGTCGTCGTTCATCCAAGCCGTTCGGCTCGTTCAGAAAATGTTTTGTCAGCTCTGGCCAATACATCTGCCCCACTTCCAGCACCTTTCCATAGATAATACCGGTGTTGCGATCGGAGCTGCGTCTGCGCCCAAGGGCGATCGATATGGCGGTTTCCCGCTTCAAGATCCCTGATTTGTCGACCCGGTAGGGAGTGATGTGACAGGCAAGCGGAGCCGTGTTCTCGCCGAAAAGAATATCGACCAAATTAAAGCCCTTCGGAATGTCAGGGGCACTGATCGAGACAACGGGGAAGCCGCCCGGAAGCTGCAAAACCTCAACTGGATCCTCATGGATATGGCCGTGCAAATATATCGCCGGCCGCCCGAGTTCTCCGAGAGCGCCACGCAGCGCACCGCCGTTGACGAGTTCGGTATAGGGCGCAAGACGCGGCCGCCTTTGCGGAAGCAAATTGTGGTGGGCGACGAGCACCGGAATGGCGCCCCCCGATAGGGCTTCCATTTTCGTTACAACACTCTCGATCGTTTCTTCGGAGATCGCAGGAGTGTCCAACTGGCGATCGTAGTAAGCCCGCATCGCGGCGTCCGAATCAGGCCCGCTCATGACAGTTTTAATTGCCTCGGCAATCTGGAAGCGAAACTCGGGCGGAATGTAGCTTTCTTCGCCGCAGCCCCAGCAACTGTTGAGAAGAAAAAGCTCTATGCGAGCATTCTCTTTTTCGAGCGATCGATGCATCGCCTTGTTGATCGGCAAGGCGGGCAGCCCCGCCGCGATTAAGGCCTCCACCAGTGGCGTGAACTTGGTGCTAATGCCTGGTTTAAGGGCAAGAGTGCGGTTGATGTCGTGGTTTCCGGGAACAATCCCGACCGGGATATCGCGAAAAAGGCCATTTGACCCGATCTGCAGCGCACTGGCGATGTAGGTTGCGCAGGCCGCGTAGCCGTCAAGCTTGCCATAGTCGGTCAGGTCGCCCATGAAAAGGACGGCATCGATATCTTGTTCCTTTATGATCTCAAAGATGCGCCGGAAGACGGTCTTTATCGGGCTGCGCGATATGATGTTCTTCAGGTTCAGCGGAAACGTTGTGTCCTTATCGTCCACGAAGGCCTTATTGCCAGCGTTGGAAACTAGGTGGATGTCGCCGATCTGCAGAAGCCGAATTTTTGGTAGCACTACATGTCCCCCTCCCGAAGACTGCAGTATCGTTCTTGTCGGTGCATTGCAACGTCATGGCGGGAACTTGAAACTCTCTCAGTGCAAGAGGCGAACGACGTTGCGGTTTGGGGTAAGGCCCTAGCAATACCGCCTTCCCCTGAGAATCGAGCCTCCGCGAACGGATCAACGAGAACTCGTGGAAACTTGCCGCCTATCACGTTCTGGAAGGTCTATCCGAGAGGCTCGGTGGACACCGCTCCCGGACCAAAATGCCCGCTTTTTCACAAGATCCGTTGCCGTCCATCGGCCCAGCTCATTTCTTGACGGTTGGTCCTCGAGCTCCTGCGACTATCGCCCGACTTCCGCCTAGCCTACGAACACAACATAGCGCGAGCCCGCGACTGCGACTTTGTGCACGCTTTTGTCACGACCCTCGCATAGGCAGCCAGTACGATGCGGAATCGGCGTGCCGATCAACAGCGGCTGGCCCTTGAGGCCAAGCATTACTCGTTCGGCCGAGAACGGGTAACCGGGAGCGTTTAGCTTGAGAACCTCTGCTGCGGTCATTAGACCCGCGGCGAAGGAGAGGAAGGGCAGAGCCGCGTCGGTGCGCTTTTCCTCGACCGTCGTCTGGGACGCGGTGGACCCGTCTGTGGCGCACGTAGTTGGAGCGTACTTCTCGTCGGGCGGGAACACGCAGAGCGAACACGCTTTCGCTCCGGGTACATGCCGCATCAAGGTCGCCTGCCAATTCCGACCCGTGGTGGCGTAGAACTGGATCGGAGGGAACCCCATCTCGATATGGTAGCGCACGTTGAACTCGTTGGCGGCCGAGATCAGAATGTCCGTCGAACCGGCCTCACGGAGACTCCAGAGCGCGGACTCATGCAAGGCGACCGCGTCGACCGCTACTTCCTCGACACCGGCTCGGCGCAGAAAGGCGGCGACGGCGTCGACTTTGGCCATGTCGACCTTAGCATGGGCATCTGTGAAGATGGGTGAGCGGGTGATGTTATGGATTCCGATCCCGTCGTGATCGATGAGGCTTGCGCGGAAGTCCCTCGTCGCAAGCGCCAGAAAGTAGTTGGCGGCGGACCCCACCGAGCCGAGCCCTGCAGTCATGACGTGGCCTAGCGAGACCCCGACTGGGGAGAATTCCACCCGCTTGGGGACATCGGTCCAATCCCAAGCGTTGCAGGCGAAGGACTCGGTCATGGCGCCGAAGCGGGTGCGGAACAGATGCGCGGCACCCAATACCACGGCCAGCGCCGCGCCTATTCCGACATCCGATTCGATCGGGGATAGCGGCGACGGCCCCGGACCAATGTAGGCGTTCCACCCAGAGCCGTGGATGACAGTGTTGTGGCCGTCGGGTCCGAGATGGAAGCGAAAATCGCCTGCGGTCACTTGGTGTGTGCCGTAGCTGCCGAACGGGTCGGCGGCTCTCATTCCATCAAGGGCATGCTCGACAAGCGAACGGCCGGCCCATGGAAGGCGCGGGTGGATAGGTATGTCCGGGAAGCCCACCTGCACCGAGGGTGACAGCCGTCCCAACAGGTTGCAGGCGACGAGTGCTGCCACTTGCCCGTCGTAACTTGCGAGGTAATCGGGCGACGCGGTGATCGCGACGACCTGCGTTTGGTCGAGTGGCGACGTGCCGTAGCGAAGCATGCGATCGTTCAATCGGTCGTAAAACTGTTGCTGGTCCATGGCCCGCCTGCCGGAATGATAATGATGTCGTCGTCCGATAGCTCGATCCAGCCGTGCGGCTTCTGCCACAGATAGGCGGCGGCGCCAGCCAGCGAGGGTAGAAACCGTCCATAATCAGGCAGCACGAGTGAGGCGTATCCCGGGTAACGGATCTTGGCGCCTTCGACGTCACCATCGCTATGGAAGGCTTGGCCCGGATGGGTGTGGACCTGGGCTACCACCTGCAACTCGAACCGCGCCGCCGCCTGCATGCAGGTCACCATGGCGCGAGTCGGAACATGAAAACTGCCCGCCGTCGTCCGCGCCTCGGGCGCGAAGACCGCTACGGCAAGAGTGACGGCACCGTCGGTCCGGCCGAGCAGATAGGCGATCCCCTCATGCCGCTGCTGTTGAGACCGGACCAGCGCGGCCATCAAGTCTTGGAGCGCATCCGTGGTCACCAGCAACCTGGCCGGCTGTGGCGAAATTGCAATGCACTTTGGCTTTCGGCCGAGAACACGCTTGAGCCAACCGGGGATCATGCTGCCAGCCTGCCTTCGTAGCTCTTCATCAGCTCGCAGGCGATACGCAGGGCCATGGCACCCAAGGTGCGGCACGCCCTCGTGTATGCGTTGTTCTGCCAGGCGCCGATCTGCCAATCTGAATGCGGTCCGCGGGAATCGACAGTTTTATAGGCGAGGCGATTCCATGGCGCGCAGATCACGCCGTTACCGTGCAGGAAATTGCCGCCCCGCGGAGTATCCGGCCGATTGTCGATCCTGCCGGTCGCCGGGTTGAACCAGTGCCAGGCAGGAGGTGTGGCAGGATAGCCGTCACACCTCACGCGCAGGTGGTAGATCAAGCCGTCCTTGGCAGGGAGCCCGAGGACGAAGGTCAGGTCATCGATCTGCTCGATCGACCAGCCCATAAGGCTGGCATTCTCCTTAAGCGCGTCGAGTTCAACCTTCACCAGCAGGGCAGCGGGAGTGCTCATGATGATCAGACCCCGGAACCAGTGGCGACCAGCGTCAACTTGTACCTGCCCTTCCTGAGCCCGAAGCTCACCAGCGGACGGTTGACAGGCTCGAGGTGGACCTCCCCGTAGTAGAGCTCGAAGGCGTCGCCTTCGGCGAGGTCGCGGTCCTTCACCACTTCCTTGATCACTTTCTCCGCCTTTTCTTTCTTGTCGAACGTGCCGCGGAATACGCCGTTCGGCGTCGCGATCTCGAGCACGACATCGTCGTCGTTATGATCCTTCCCCGAATTCTCGCCGGGGCTTTTGTTGTCCTGAGACATTCGCCAACTCCATTGTTGTCGCCCCGAATCTGCGCAGGGGAGGGCGGAGCAAACCCCTTGGCCCCAGCGTCGTTGCATGTTAGTCCCACTTCCGGGAACACTAATTCCGATATGGCATAGCGTGAGGTCATGTGCAATAGTTGTCCCACATTTGGGAACCATTTTGTATTGGAGCCGCGGTTTGCCATGAAGCTGATAGGGATATCGAGATTGCGCGAACTTGCGCGTCGTACCCGTGGCGACCTTGATGGAGCCGTACCGGCGCTCGTTGCCGAACTTGAGGCCGGGTCATGGCGTTCAATGGCTGAAATCGGGGAATTCTATCCGTCAGCCCTTATCAGAGGCATCAAGGTCCGAATCCCACTCAACGCTGACTATCGGGTCGATCTCGTCGCTGACTGCGAGGCGCAGATAGTTCTCATCGAATATGCGGGCGCGACTACTGGGGCACGCGCCACGACTAAGGCAGGGAGCAAGGTGACATGACAGTTCGACCTATACGCACTGAGGAAGACTACCAATCGGCACTCAAGCGTGCCACTGCGCTGTTTGGGCACAAAAGCCCGAAAGACCGCGACGAGCTCGAAGTGCTGCAGGCCGTCATCGAACGCTGGGAACGATCCCGGCATCCCATTGAGGCACCGACGCCTGTCCAAGCGATCAAGTTTCGCATGGTGCAGGAGGGATTGTCACAACGCGATCTGATTCCATACCTTGGAAGCAAATCGCGCGTATCCGAGATACTCAACGGTCAGCGACAGCCCACGGTCGATCAGATCAGGGCACTACATCAGCATCTAGGCATTCCCGTCACTTCGCTGATTGGCTCGTCGAAGCACGAGCCTGCGGCCGGCTCGTCGAGTACCTCGATAGCAGCCGAAGGAAAGCTTCGTACGCTTGGCGTGATGAGAACGAAGGAGAATCTCGCCGGCTTCTTATCGCGTTCGAAGGCCTCTGCTCCGGCAATCGCCATGTTGCGCAAGACCAGGACTGAGCGCACCAACGCTAAGACGGACATGGCGGCACTCGAAGCATGGTGCGCAGCCGTATTAGTTCGTGCAGAAAAGATAAATGTCAAAAAAACTAAGATAGGCGATCCAGAGAAAGCGGCGCGGCAACTGGCACAGCTGAGCCTGTTGGCTGACTGGCAGGATCAGCTCGTCGCTGAGCTACATCGTATGGGAATAATATTGGTCATATTGGAGCACCTGCCGGGAACATTTCTCGACGGGGCAGCGATGTGCCGCAGCGATGGTGTTCCGGTGATTGCACTAACCTTGCGTCACGATCGATTGGACAATTTCTGGTTTACGCTGTTGCATGAGTTCGCCCATGCGGTTCGTCACTTGAGCACTGATCGACAGGTTATTCTGGACGATCTGGATGTGGCGAGTTCGGAAACCATCGAAGCGGAGGCGGACTCGTTTGCACGGCACGCTCTTATCCCTCCTGCCATGTGGAAGGGGATCGACAAGGGCAGCAGCACGGAGGAGGTGTTGCAGGCGGCGCAGAAAGCTGGCGTGCATCCCGCGATTGCCGCCGGCCGCTGGCGGTTCGAACATTCGGACTATCGTCGTTTCTCCAAGCTGATTGGTCGGGGCAAGGTGAAGATGGCTCTAATTCCGACTTAATTTCTGTTGGTGGCGCGAAAGTGGCCCCAGAGCAGTCGACCGTCAAAGCACCTATGCGACGTCCATGTTCATGAGTTGTTCTTCGAAATTCGCATAATTGGCAGTGCGGTGTGATGTCCGGAATTATTTGGCATTTTCGGGGTTTACCAGTCCGGAATTATGCGCCGCGCGCGCTCGGCTTATCCTATTGAATACAGAAGGGTTTTCTGGCTAAAGGTAGGGATTTTCGGTCCTAAGATCGGGTTTACCAATGGCCAAAATGACAGTTAATTCCGGACTGGGGTTAAGTAATTGGATTTGCGTAGGATATTGCCGTCCTTATTGGTAAACCCAAATGCGTCTGGCAACGGATTGGTAAACTCAGGGCCCCGGCATTGGTAAACCCAGCCGCAGCCCTTTGGCCAAGGCCCAGCTCTTCCTTCCACTGTCGCCAATCTCCTCTACACACTCTCGAAACGAACTGTGGCCAATGGCTTCCTAGGGCTTCGTCAGGCTGTGTGAAGATCAAGGTCTGGCTGTCACGACAGAGATAACTCCAGCTGCTACCCGGTGGTTTACCGCTCCCCCGCCAGGGTTCAACGCACGATGTCGCGGAAAGAGTTCGTCCCACTCAACCTGCTCGCCAAGTCGGCAGGAATCTCTCGGCAGGCAGTTTGGAAGGCCTGCCAGCGCGGCAACTGGCGAGGGCACGCTCTCAACGTGCGCGTTGTTCAAGGTAAGGGTGGCAACGCGGGAAAGCATTATCTCGTCAGTTTGGCTTCCCTCCCACCTCCGATTGAAGCCCATTGAGCCGAACGGTCCAAACACGATTGCATCCCGAAACCGGCACGGCCCAGCCGATAAAGGCAAGAAACGCGTAGTGGTCAGTCGGCCGTGGGATGCTTTGGTACCCTTCGACGCTGGCACAAAGGCGAAAATTGCAGAAGACCTAAAACAGGAAATCCGAGGGCTCTTGGCAGCCGGCGCAGCTTGGGGACATGTCAAGCTCTTGGCCCGTAACTTCCTGATAGAGACCACCAGGTCATGGGGGTTCCGCCCCAGCGATATTGCGAGTTTCGAGCAAGCTTGTTCGATCCCGTGGACGCTGATTTCGGAAGAGATACATTATCGGAAGGTCCACCAGTTCCGCACGAACCGCAAAGCTTACGAGGACAGCCGCCCGCGTGGTCGGCGCTCCATCGAAGGCATGCGCCCGATGGAATTGGTCGTCGGAGACGTGCACCCGATCGACATCCACCTGAGGCGGGCTGACGGCTCGATTTGTACAGCGAAGTTGATCGCGTTTCTCGATTGGGCGACTGGCCGCGTCTGGTGTGATCTGATCGCATTTGACAAGCGCGGCGGTGTCAACAATCGTGATGTGATTGAGGTATTCGCGGCCATGGTGGAGCATCCCGCCTTTGGCCTGCCTGAAGCCCTCTACATCGATAACGGCAAGGAATACTGGTTCGCGACGTACCTGGACGCCGACACGACGCTGACGGTGCCCGGATTCCATGGGCCGGCGCGCAAGCTGAGAGTTGTCAACACCTTGCCGTACAACGCTCCGGCAAAGCCAATCGAACGCTGGTTCGGCGACTTCGAGTCTCGCTATCTGAGCGCGGTACCGGGCTGGATTTCCGGTAACCGTATGAGCAAGCGCCAGGAGGCGATCGGCCAAACGATTGCACCCTATGGCACCTTCGAAGATTTCGTTCCTGCGTTCTTCGGTCTCCTGAAGGCCTATCACAACGTGCCCACGGGAAAGCAGAGCGGCCTCAAGGGGCTTTCGCCCAATGCCATCTTTCAACAGCACGTTGCCGCAGGCTGGTCAGCGATCACCATGAGACGGGATGAGATCCGCGCGTCCGTAGCGCGCCGTGTCGAGCGCACTGTGCTTCAAGGCGCGTTTCAGATCCGAGGGCGTCGGTGGTCCTGCGAAGAGCTGTGGAAGTATACGCACGATAAGGTTCTGGTCTGCGAGCCGGTCTATCATGCGCCGGCCGAGCTGCTTGTGCTGGACATGAAGGGCAACAGGCTCGGGATCGCCACCCCCGATGTTGCACTTCATCCGCTTGATCACCGCGGCGCCCAAAGCACGGCAGCACGGGCGAGGGCGCATCGCAGCGCGATCGTTGAGATGGCTCGCTCGGTCCCGAAAATCGACGTTGCAGCTCGGCTGATAGCGCTTGGCCAGGCTCAACCTGACATCATCCCCAACAAGCCGACGGGCAAGGTGTCGTTCGACCCGTCTGGTCGGCCGGCGCGGATCGTGATGCCGAAGAAGCCTTCCAACTCCGAAGAGCGCCGGCGCGAACAGGACGAGCGGATAGCCGCGCAGATGGACTTGGTGAAGGGGATCGTCGGTTGACGGTGTTCGTTGAGACTCGCGCCGCGCTCACCGTGCGCGCCGCCTTCGATATGGCGGTCAAGATGCGCTATCCGGTGCTGGCGGTCGGCAAGGCGGGGCTCGGAAAGACTTTAGCGCTGAAGTGGATAGCTACCCACACCGGAGCTGCCTACTGTGAGATTGCGCAGCATACCAAGGCTATGAGGCCGATGTTCCTGATGCTCCACGACGCCTATGGTGTCCAAAATGACAGCAAGCACACATACGATCTTGGGAAGGATTGCATGAACTTTCTGGGCGGCCGATACGGCCCGCCGCGTCCGTTGCTGGTGGACGAATATCAAAACTTCACACCCACTGTTTTGCGGGAGCTGCTGCACCTTCAGGAGCACTGCGGTTTCGCCTTGCTGCTTGCCGGCAACACTCATCGGTTAGCGGGGACGAGACGTGATACGCACGCCATGGATCAGATCGAAAGCCGCATCGGCATGCGTTTCGAGATCGGGCAGCCGACGCGCGAGGACTGCGTGAGGATAGGCGCCGAATACAACGTTGAGGGAGCCGATGCCTTCGAGGCAATCGCCACCTACGGTCAGAACACCTCCCTCCGCGCGCTTAGCCACCTGCTCCAGACCTGCGCTGCCGCTACCACCAGCGGCGACAGCAGTATTCGTCTTCCCTGGATCGAGACCACGCTTCGCAGCATGTCGTGCGGCAGCGACGCGCTCAAGCTCTTGCACGAGCGCCGAAACGACGGTGCACACGACATCAGCGGACCCACTTAATTCCGGAGAGCGACAGATAATTCCGGACATCACACTGGAACGAAGGCCGAAGATAGCGAGCTGCACGATGCAGGCCCTACTGACGTTGTTAAAGTCGCTGCCCGAATTGACCGGCAGAACGGGTGCAAAATTCCCTGGCTGATTCAGCTGCCTGACACTGTCGCCCTTGCGCGCGAGGGAAGGCTCGGCCGGATTTCCTTATCAAGTCGCAAACACGCTCTTCACCGCATCGGCGGTCTTGGCCACGACGACGTCGGCCTCTTCGCGCGTCAGGCAGAGTGGCGGCGCGAAGCCGAGAATGTCGCCCTGCGGCATGGCGCGTCCGATGACGCCTCTGGCTGCAAGCGCCGTTGCCACCTGTGGCCCGATCTTGAGCGAAGCGTCGAAGAACACCCGATCGTCCTTGTCGGCGACGAACTCGACCGCCGCCAGCATGCCGTCGCCGCGCACATCGCCGACATTTTTGTGGCCGCCGACCGCCTTGGCGAGTTCGGCGCGGAAATAGGCGCCGGTCTCGCCCGCGTTCTTGACCAGGTCCATCTCGTCAATCAGTTCGAGATTGGCGACACCGGCGGCAACGCAGATCGGATGCGCCGAATAGGTCCATCCATGGCCGAGCGAACCGAACTTGTCGGCCCCCTCGACCAGCACCTGCCACATCTTGTCGGCGACGATGACGCCCGACAGCGGCGCATAGGCCGAGGTCAGGCCCTTGGCGATGGTGATCAGGTCGGGCTTGATGCCGTAATGGTCGGAGCCGAACATGGCGCCCAGCCGGCCGAAGCCCGTCACCACCTCGTCGGCGACCAGCAGCACGTCGTACTTCTTGAGCACGGCCTGGATCCTTTCCCAGTAGCCGGCCGGCGGCGGCACAATGCCGCCAGTCCCGAGGATTGGCTCGCCGATAAAGGCGGCGACGGTTTCGGGACCTTCGGCGAGGATCATCTCCTCGAGCTTGTCGGCGCAGTGCTGCGAGAACTGTTCCTCGCCCATCGAGCGGTCGGCGCGGCGGAAATAGTAGGGCGCTTCGGTGTGCAGCACCGGTGCGCGCGGCAGGTCGAAGGCGTTGTGGAACAGGTCGAGCCCCGTCAGCGATCCCGTCATCACGCCCGAGCCGTGATAGCCGCGCCAGCGCGAGATGATTTTCTTCTTCTCCGGCCGGCCAAGAACGTTGTTGTAGTACCAGATCAGCTTGATGTTGGTTTCGTTGGCATCCGAACCGGAGAGGCCAAAATACACCCTCGACATGCCCTTCGGCGCGCGGTCGATGATCATCTTAGCCAATGTGATCGAGGCCTCGGTGCCGTGGCCGACGTAGGCGTGGTAGTAGGCGAGGTTCTTCGCCTGCGTGGCGATGGCATCGGCGATCTTCTGGCGGCCATAGCCGACATTGACGCAATAGAGCCCGGCAAAAGCATCGATGCTCTTCCTGCCATTGTTGTCCCAGACAGTGACACCTTCACCGCCGGCCATGATGCGGGTCGGGCTCTCGCCGCGCGCGTGCGTGCCCATATGCGTCGAGGGATGGAAGAAGTGGTCACGATCCCAGGCGTTGAGTTCGTTTGACTGGTCGAGCATTTTTGGTCTCCTTGAGGGATGGCCGGACGGATTTATGCGACGTCCAGGCAGAGATATTTGAGATCGGTGAACGCTTCGAGCCCGTGGCGCGAACCCTCGCGGCCGATGCCGGACTGCTTGACGCCGCCGAAGGGAATTGGCGCCCCGGTGATCTTCACACGGTTGATGGCGACCATGCCGTAGTCAAGCGCGCGACCCGTGCGCTGCTGGCGGGCGCCGTTCTCGGTCACGACATAGGCAACAAGGCCATATTCGGTGGCATTGGCGCGAGCGATCACCTCGTCCTCGCTGTCGAACGGCGTCACGGCGGCGACCGGGCCAAACGTCTCTTCGCGCATGATCAGCGCGTCGTCGGGCACGTCAACGAGCAACGTCGGCTGGTAGAACAGCGATCCCGCAGCGTGGCGCTTGCCGCCGGCAAGGCAACGTGCGCCCTGGGCGAGGGCGTCGGCGACTTGTTCCTCGACCTTCTTGATGGCGCGCTCATGCATCAGCGGTCCGATGTCGGTCTCATCGGCAAGCCCATTGCCGATCCTCAAGGTCCCGACGCGGCGGGCGAACGCGGCGCAAAAGCGATCATAGATCGGCCGCTGCACATAGATGCGGTTGGCTGCCAGGCAATCCTGGCCGGAAGTGGCGAATTTTGCGTCAATCGCGATCGTCACCGCCTTGTCGATGTCGACATCGTCGAACACGATCAATGGCGCGTGGCCGCCGAGCTCCATCACCAGGCGCTTCATCGTCGGCGCGCTCTGCGCGGCGATCAGGCGGCCGATTTCGGTCGAGCCAGTAAAACTCATGGCGCGTATGCGCGGATCCTCACACATCCGCCCGACGATGGTGGAGGCGTTCCCAGTGACGACGTTGAAGACGCCGGCGGGCAGGCCCGCCCGCTCGCCAAGCTCGGCCAGCGCGAGCGCCGAAAGCGGTGTTTCCGACGACGGGTGCGCGATGATGGTGCAGCCAGCGGCGAGTGCGGCCGCCGCCTTGCGGGTCAACATCGCTGACGGAAAGTTCCACGGCGTGACGATGCCGACGACACCGAGCGGCTCGCGCCGCACCATCATCTCGGCGCCGGGAAGATGGCTGGTGACGCTCTCGGCGTTGAGACGTTTTGCTTCCTCGGCATACCATTCGACGAAGGAGGCGGCGTAATCGATCTCGCGCAGGGACTCCTGCAGCGGCTTGCCCTGTTCCAACGTCATCAACAGGGCCAGATCATCTTTGGCGGCGACGATCAGTTCGAACCATTTTCGCAGAATTTTCGAGCGCTCCTGCGGCAGCAGCGCCCGCCAAGCCGGAAAGGCGCGCGCGGCGGCATCGATCGCCTTAGTCGTCTGTCTGTTATCGAGCGCGGCGACGAAAGCAACGGTGGCGCCGGTTGCCGGATCGGTGACCTCAAAGCTCTCGGCTGCCTCGCTTGCCGTCCAATGACCGTCGAGATAGGCGAGCTCGCGCAGCAGCCGACGATCGGTGAGACGGTCGAGCGCTTCATGGCGATGTGAGCGGGCGAAATGCGCGGACATGGTCGAGGCCTCCCGGTTCGGACGATGCGGGAAGACTATCTGCCGTCAGCAGACAGAGAGGCTGTTTGCACGCCTTGAAGGAGAGGGAATGTCTCTATTGCGCCACCTCGGCAGGTAATCTCTCTGCTCGCTCTGGGGTTACCGGCAGCAGAGTAACAATCGACGCTTCTTCGCGATCGAGCACGCCGTCGACCAACCGCTCTAGGCGTCAATGTCGCGCGCCACACTGGAATTTTTTCGACCGGGATGGCGTGCTCGCCAGCGTGATTTGCCCGGGCGCGGCCTTTTCACATTTCCGCCGTTCACCGTCTTCTCTCGTTGCTATCTTCCAACCCATGGTTTTGGCGATTAGATCTCCCGTTTCCGCCTGAACAAGCTCGGGATGGGGTCATTCGCGAATATATTCGAGCAACACCAGTCAGGCCACCGAGATATCGGCTTGGCCCACAGAGCGACCATCATCTGATGACATTTAGTAGTGCGGCAAATGACTTTTTGTTCCGTTGTTTTTTTGTTCCCGCATCGCTACCAATTGTTGGGGGCTTGGGATGTCGCGGTTCGCGATCGAACATTAAGCGATCATAAAAAGGGTATCCGCGCATGGTGTAGCGCCCCCCTTTTGAGAGGAAGGCTCCATTTGTACATTCCGAGGAAGGCCGGGCTCAACCGCTTCGTATGGGACGTCAGGCATCCGGGGTCGGCCAAGCGCGAGCGGTCCCTGGTGATCCGGATGTCCTGGTCGGCGCAGCGGGGGACAGGACCCGAACCCAGCGGTGGTGATTGTTCCCGGGCACGTACAGGGTTGAGGTACGGGGCGAAGGCAAAACCAGACGCTATCCGGTCGACAAGAATCCCCGTATCGCTACGATCGAAAGGAATTCGTCGAACAGTTGTAGTTCTTATAATGGTTGGTCGGCAAGCTCTTTATGCTCAATCAGGCGGAGGATTGGATGCAGCTTTTGAAGCGGCTCGACGATGAGTGGTCGGCGGCTCGTCGCGATCTAGCGGGTGCTGGTCGACATCAAGGGCACGCCCTAGACGCCACCGACCTGCGCATTTTGGATGCCATCCAACGCGAGGGGAGGATCACTAAGCTGGCCTTGGCCGAGAAGGTCGGCCTTTCGCCCACTCCCTGCTGGACGAGGCTGAAGCGCCTGGAGAAGGCCGGCATCATCAGCGGGTATCACGCGCGCGTAGCGCTTCGACTCGTGGCACCGATTACTACTGTTCTCGTGCAGGTCACGCTCGGCGCGCACCGCCAAGCGTGCTTCGAGCGCTTCGAGCGCGCCGTTCGGGACATTCCCGAGATCGTTGCCTGCTGGTCCGTGGGCGGCGGTGTCGACTATTTTCTTAAGGTTGTGACCCGCGACATCGATGAGTACCAGCGGCTGGTTGATGCGCTACTCGAGTGCGAGATTGGCATCGACCGCTACTTCACCTACATCGTAACCAAGCTGGTGAAAGACGACGTCGTTCTGCCGGTTGTCGACTTGTTCGGTCAGTGCACGGGTGGCTAGCCCAAATCGCGCGGATCGGGCGCCGTCGCGGGCCGTTTCTCTCCCAACCGGGTGTAGAACAGCCTCTTTCTCCTCTCCCGCTGTCTAAACTCGCGGAAACTGATTTAGATTTCGGTCCATCTCAGTTGGTTTTCGTACGCGCGGATAAACGCCGGTATTAATCAAAAAAGGGGAATGGAATATGACAATCTCTCGACGCGAAATCCTCAAGGCGGGTTTGGCCGCCGGAGCGTCCTTAGCGATCCCGTCAGTTCTGCGCGCGCAGACGGCGCCCATGGACGCACGGACGGTTCACATGGTGAAGGCCGCCGGCCTAAGCATCTTTGATCCCACTGTCACGACCGTTAACATGACTTTGGACCATGGCTTGGCGATTTACGATACGCTTTTCTCGCTCGACTCGAAGTTCATGCCGCAGCCGCAAATGGTCGGGAAGTGGGGCGTCTCCGACGACAAGAAGACGTATACGTTTGGGCTGCGCGACGGCCTTAACTGGCACGACGGAACTCCCGTCACCGCGGCTGACTGTGTTGCCTCGATCCGTCGATGGGGCCAAGTGAAACCTGGGGGGAAGTTTCTGATGGCGCGGGCCAGCGACATCTCCAAGAAAGACGAGAAGACATTCACGATAGTGCTCAAGGAGCCGCTGGGGCTTCTCCCCACTCTCCTGACGCAGTCCCTCTACGTCATGCGCGAGAAGGATGCAGATACACCGGCGACCGAGGCAGTGACCGCGAACATCGGATCAGGGCCTTTTACGTTCAATCATGCGCTTGCGAAACCCGGCTCGAGTTTCGCCTACGACCGCAACGAAAAATACGTGCCACGCAGCGAGCCATCTGACGGGTTGGCTGGCGGGAAGATTGTCAAGGTCGATCGTGTAATCTGGGACCTTATCGGGGACCAGCAGACCGCTTTGGCGGCCTTGCAGGCCGGCGAGATCGACTACGTTGAGCTGCCGCCCGCTGATTTTTACCCTGTGATAGAAAGTGATCCCAACTTGACGCTCCAAGTTCTCGATGCGTCGGGTCAGGTTTATTATTTACGCATGAATTGTTTGCAAAAGCCGTTTGACAATGTGAAGGCTCGCCAGGCCG
Organism: Mesorhizobium loti; assembly: GCA_002356515.1. NCBI lineage: Bacteria > Pseudomonadati > Pseudomonadota > Alphaproteobacteria > Hyphomicrobiales > Phyllobacteriaceae > Mesorhizobium > Mesorhizobium loti. The sequence continues at coordinate 170,352 of AP017607.1, forward strand.
TCCTCCACTTGGTCAACCAGGAGGCTTATCTAAGCGTCATTTCGCCTGACCCAAAATACAGCAGTACCGTCACTTCGTTTTTCGGGGACGGCAATCCGGTATCGAACGACGAAAATACGGGATGGTTCAAGAAGGGCGGCGATCCGGAGAAGGCGAAGCAACTCCTCAAGGAGGCTGGTTATGCAGGCGAAAAAGTTGTCATTCTGCAGCCGACGGATTGGGCAGAGGGGAGCAACACCTCGCAAGTTTTGGCGGCCGAGTTGCAGAAGATCGGCGTTAACGCCGAGCTCGCGGCGAGCGACTGGGGTGGTGTTGCAGCCCGCCGTGTCAACAAGGGTCCAGTCAACGAGGGGGGCTGGAGCATCTTTATAACAACTGAATCCAACTCCTCTCGAGGCGATCCTACAGCAACAGAGTCGCTCGGGGCTAGTGGTGAGGCAGGTTGGTTCGGCTGGCCGAAGAGCGCCGAGTATGAGGCTCTTCGCGCCAAGTGGGCCGATGTCCAGACGATCGAGGAGCGCAAGGCGCTGGCGAGCAAGATGCAGCAACTTGCTTGGGATCTCGCAGGTACAGTTTTTCTGGGTCGGGTTGTTAGCCCAATCGCACGCCGCAAGACGCTTACCGGCCTTATCGGCATGCCGGAACTTGTCCCGATGTGGAACATGGAAAAAGCCTGAGCGATGACCTCTTACATCCTTCGCAGGATTATCTCGACTGTCGCCGTCATGGCGATGGTCGGGATCTTTGTCTTCCTGCTTCTAAGGCTGGCGCCGGGCGATCCGGCGGCTATCATCGCGGGCAAGTCGGCGACGGCGGAGATGATCGCCGGCATCCGGGAAAAACTCGGCCTGAACGATCCTATGCCGGTTCAGTTCATACGTTGGGTGCGCGACATGCTCGGTGGCGATTTCGGCACCTCAATCTTTGCCGGACGACCGGTCCTCGAGCTCATCTCGCAGCGGCTTGAACCGACCCTTTCCCTGTCGATCCTGACAATGATCCTTTCGGTGTCGGTCGGGGTCTCTTTCGGCATCCTTGCCGCGTGGCGAACGGGCGGGCTCGTCGACCGCCTCCTTGCGGCGTTTTCGGCATTTGGCTATTCCGTCCCGGTCTTTGTCATCGGCTACTTTTTCATATATTTCTTCGCCATCAGGGCACACTGGCTACCGGTCCAGGGATACGTGCCGATCGAGCGTGGCCTCGGGCCGTGGTTCGTGCATCTGGTCCTGCCCACCGTGGCTTTAGGCCTTGGCTTCATTGCATTCATCGCCCGGGTTACGCGGGCGAGCATGCTCGAGGTTCTGTCGGAAGACTATATGCGAACGGCCGCCGCCAAGGGCGCTTCGTCCTATGCCATGCTTTTCCACCATGCCTTGAAGAATGCGGGGGTCCCCATCCTGACCGTCATCGGCATAAGCTTCGCTTATCTGATCGGCGGAGTCGTCCTCACGGAAACGGTGTTCAACCTATCCGGTATCGGTCGTCTGGTCGTCGATGCGATCAACAACCGCGACTATCCGATCATTCAGAGTGTGCTCATTCTGACTTCGGGTTTGTACGTCGTTATCAACCTAACAGTCGATCTGGCGTACACCCTGATCGATCCCCGTATCCGGTACTGATATGTCCCTCCTTTCCGCACCAGTTGAAGCCGCGCCGATCGGTCGGCTGCGAATATCTGACCTTCCCCGTCTTGCAAGGCGGCACCCGCTGGTTCTGGTCGGCGGCGGCCTGTTGGCGCTCCTGATCACTCTAGCGATCGCCGCCCCGCTCTATGCCGGCGACCCGGTGAACATGGATCCGTTCAAGCGCCTCCAGCCACCTTCCGGCGAGATGTGGTTCGGTAGCGACAATCTGGGCCGGGACGTCTTTGCGCGAACGATCTTCGGCGCCCGGATCTCCCTCATGGTCGGATTGCTGTCGGCGGCGTGCGCAGCTCTTGCCGGGGCTCTGATCGGTGTCATCGCCGGGTACAGCCGCAGCTTCGACAACGTCGTCATGCGGGTCATGGACGGCCTGATGTCGATCCCGACCATTCTGCTAGCGATCGCGCTCATCTCTCTGACAGGCCCCGGAATCGGCATCCTCATCGTCGCCATCGCGATCCCCGAGACGCCAGCCGTCGCGCGGTTGGTTCGTTCGGTGGTTCTGGGTGTTCGCGAGCGGCCCTATGTGGAGGCCGCACTCTGCGGCGGTGCGTGCCTGCCCAAGGTGCTGTGGCGGCATATCCTGCCGAGTACCATTCCTGCGCTAATGGTCCAGGGCGCTACTGTTTGCGCCAGTGCGATCCTGACGGAGGCGGGGCTGAGCTTCCTCGGTGTGGGCGTGCCGCCCGAGATTCCGAGCTGGGGCAACATGATCGCTAGTTCGCGCCTGTATCTCGCCATCGCCCCGTTGACGATCTTCGCCCCCGGTATCTGCCTTGCCGTCACGGTCCTTGCCGTCAACCTGCTCGGCGACGGCCTGCGCGACCTGTTCGATCCTCGCGCGAAGCGGAGGCGCTAACATGCAGATGCATCAAACTGCAGGGAACGACGTGCTTCTGGATGTCCGAAATCTAGAAACGCATTTTTACGGCGAAGAGAGTGTCACCCGCGCCTTGGGCGGCATCAGCTTCCAGGTGAAGAAAGGCGAAACGCTCGGCGTCGTCGGCGAATCGGGATGCGGGAAGAGCGTCACCGCTCTCTCCATCCTTCGCCTGCTGCCGAAGCTGTCCGCGAGGACTGTCGGCGGCGAGGTCCGCTTTCACGGACGCGACCTTCTTGAGCTGTCCGATCGGGAGATGCGAAAGATCCGCGGCGACCAGATCGCCATGATCTTCCAGGAGCCTATGACGAGCCTGAACCCCGTTTATACGGTCGGCCATCAGATCGCCGAAGCCGTGCATATCCACACGAAAGTATCCCGCTCCGCTGCCATAGAGAAAGCAGAAGAGATGCTTCGTCTCGTCCGGATCGCGGATCCCGAGCGTCGCGTCAACAACTACCCGCATGAAATGTCAGGCGGGATGCGTCAGCGCGCCATGATCGCCATGGCTCTCGCCTGCTCACCGGAACTGTTGATTGCCGACGAGCCGACGACCGCGCTCGACGTCACCATCCAGGCGCAGATCTTGCGGCTCATCGTCGATCTGAAAGAGCGCACGGGAACGGCGGTCATGTTCATCACGCATGATCTTGGCGTTGTGGCCGAGACATGCCAACGCGCGATCGTGATGTATGCTGGCCGGATCGTTGAGCAAGCAAACGTGATAGATCTGTTTGCGCGTCCCGCGCACCCCTACACACAGGGCCTCATGCGATCGGTGCCTGATCCGCGGCGCGGCCGTCAGCGCCGCCTTCCGGAAATCCCTGGCATCGTGCCAAGCCTGCGCGAGCCCATTGTCGGCTGCAGCTTTGCGCCTCGCTGCCCGTTCGCGATCGACATTTGCCGCGAGAAGACACCCATCCTGCGTGATGTCGGGTCGAGCCACGCCGCCGCTTGCTGGCGCGCCGAAGAGGTGATGGGCGCATGAGTGGTCCTTTGCTGAAAGTCGAGAATCTGACCAAGCACTATCCGCTTGGCTCGGGACTCTTCAAGAAAAGCATTCCGATGATCCGGGCGGTGCAGGATGTATCCTTCACCGTCGACGCGGGGGAGACGCTTTGCATCGTCGGTGAATCCGGCTGCGGCAAGTCCACCGTGGCGCGGCTCCTGATGCGGCTCGTGCAGCCGACTTGCGGGCGCGTAGTGATCGACGGGACCGACATTGCGGGCCTCAAGAAGGACGCGCTGCACGCATGGCGCCGTCGGATGCAGATGGTCTTTCAGGATCCTTACTCGTCGCTGAACCCGCGTCTGACGGCCGGACAGATCATCACCGAACCCGTGGAGAATTTCGAGCGCCTCAGCCGGAAGCAGCGCCAGGCACTCGCCGCAGACCTTCTCCGAAAAGTCGGAATGTCGCCCGAAATGATGCACAGGCTGCCATCCGAGTTGTCGGGCGGTCAGCGGCAGCGACTCGGCATTGCACGCGCCCTGTCGCTCAACCCCTCGCTCATCATCGCCGACGAGGCAGTGTCAGCCCTCGACGTCTCGGTGCAGGCGCAGATTTTGAATCTGCTTCTGGATCTCCAGCAGCAGATGGGCGTCGCCTTCGTCTTCATCTCGCATGACCTTAGCGTCGTGGAGCATATCGCGCATCGCGTCGCGGTCATGTATCTGGGGCGGATCGTGGAGCTTGCCCCGAGCGAAGCGCTCTTCGCCAAGCCGGTCCATCCTTATACCGAGGCGCTTATCGCGGCCGCTCCGGTACCGGATCCGACCCGGGTTCGGCTTGAGGCGCCCGTCGAGGGCGAGGTGCCAAGCCCCATCAACCCGCCGAGCGGATGCGCCTTTCACCCGCGCTGCCCGCTCGCGGTCGAGCGTTGCCGCATCGACGTGCCGCCTTTGGTGCCGATGGCAGACGGGCGCATCGTGGCCTGCCATGTGCGCGCTCCGGCGACAGGAATGCCCCACCAACCGGCTGTAGTGAACAACTTAGCTATGCCAATCTCGGCAATTACCGGAAGATAGAACTGCCAGCCCAGATCGCTAAGCCGCCTCTCGATGATGGAGCAAATTGGTGGCGCCGAATCGGGACGATCCGTTCAGAAAGAATCGTGAAGTGTGATTCATTAGTCCACGTCCAGATCTGGGACTGGAAGTATGAATGTTCCGGTGCCCAAGGCCCGGCGCGCAACAACTGATGAAAGGAAGTCTATAAATGGGCGTGCTTCAATTCGGCGGACAGAGCTATCTTGATGGCCGCGCATCCGATCCTCGAGAGCTCGCGTGGATGCTTGGCGCGCCGGCAGCCGCCGACAAGCGCATCACATTCGAGAGCGACTGCTTCCGCACCTTTCCACAGATTCGCTGGTCGCTGTCCCACATGCGCGAGCTTATGCCCACAGTAAACGTGTGGCGAGGACCAGGTGCACCTTCGCATTTCGCGCGCCATGACAGGACGAACGAGGTCGACGCGTTGGCATTCACGGACGCAAGCGGCCGCCTGCGCGGCTTTGAAGAGGCGCTGTTTGATACTTACACTGATGGCATCTTAGTACTGCATCGCGGACGCGTCGTTTACGAGCGGTACTTCGGGGCGCTCGAGCCGTATCTGCCGCACGCGTGTCACTCAATGACAAAGTCTTACGCGGGTACGCTCGCGGCAGCGTTCCTGCACGAAGGTATTCTCGATGATCGTAAAGCGATCTCGCATTACTTGCCCGAAATGCGGGGAACAGCTTGGGAAGACGCCACGCTTCGTCAGGTAATGGACATGCAGACCGGTCTTGCCCACACTGAGAGCTACGCCGACGAAAAGTCGGACATCTGGGCGTATTCGCGCGCCTGTGGTTTTCGGCCGCGGCTGGCCGGCTATGACGGACCGCAGACAATGTGCGATTACCTGCAGACCGTGCGCAAGGAAGGCACGCACGGCGAAACATTTGATTATCTAACCGTAAACACAGAAGTAATGACTTGGGTAATGTCGCGCGTCACTGGCTATTCGTTCGCGCAGTTGCTTGAGGAGCGCCTGTGGGGGGCGCTCGGTTGCGAAGACGACGCATATGTCGTCGTTGATAGTGCCGGCATGCCAATGGCGGGCGCTGGCTTGTGCACAACCCTGCGCGACCTCGCGCGTTTTGGCGAGTTGATGCGGTGCGAAGGCGTGTGGAATGGCAAACAACTCATCCCAGCGTCTGTCGTGCACGACGTGCAAAATGGCGATCATCCGGCCAAGCTCCCCGACGGCTACTCGTATCGCAGCCAGTGGTGGGTGACGCACAACGAGCTGGGTGCCGTTGAAGCCCGGGGCATCCACGGCCAGCGCCTCTACATCGCGCCGGAGGCGGCAATGGTGGTCGCACGCTTTGCGTCGCATCCTCTCGCGTCGGCCGAAGCCAGCGACATAATCACTATGCCGCAAATGCTAGCTTTAGGCCGGATGCTGCGCGGCTAGCCCACGGTCGCAATAGCGCAACAGAATAACGCATGGGGAATGTCGTTCCGAGCTTCGGCTGAAGAAACAAATCACGTCTTCGCCATTTGTGAAAGGTATAAGTATGCCAGACGACAATAGTTCTTATCAAGCCTATCGCGCGGATCAGTACGATACCAGAGGCTCTACGGAAACAAATGTGGGGGACGGCTTCACTTTGGTTGCGGTAGGCGACCTCATCGTGTCGCGGCCGCTGACCAAAGGCAACCATCCCGGCTTTGACGACATCGTCAAGATCCTTGGTGATGCAGATGCCACCTTCGGCAACATGGAAACGCTGATCTTCGATATCCGGTCGTTCAAGGGAAGCCCGCAGGCAGAGTATGGCGGTGCGTATCACATCAGTGTGCCGGAGTTAGGTCCAGATTTGAGGTCAATGGGTTTCAATCTGATGAGCCGCGCAAATAATCATTCACTTGATTGGGGTGTCGAAGGCATGAGCGAAACGAGCCGTGTGCTCGACGAGAACAGCATCGTACATGCCGGTGTTGGGGAGAATCTATCACAAGCGGGTGCCGCTCGTTTTTTGGAGACCACCCGAGGGCGGGTGGCGTTGGTGTCGCTTGCCACAACCTTCATGCCAATGTCTCGAGCGTGCGATCCTGTCGGCGAGGCGCTCGGCCGGCCAGGGGTCAATGCCCTTCGTTTAACGCGAAACATCACTCTTCCGTCGGATGTGCTTGAATACGTGAGGCGGGTACGTGATGTCTTGCCAGGCTATGCGGCCGGTGGAAGTGATCCAAGCCGCGTGGTGCTCCTTGGGGAAACTTTCAAAATCGGCGACAAGCCCAGTTTTAGTTACGAAGCAAACCCGCGCGATGTCGCCGATATCCTAAGAAACGTTCGCAGGGGTAAGCAGTTCTCCGACTTCTGCATTGTTACGAATCATGGCCACGAGCCTGATTGGAGTGAGTTGGTTAGCCAGGAACCTGCGGATTATGAGCAGTCTTTCGCACGAAGAATGATCGATGCCGGAGCAGATGCATATATCGGGCACGGACCGCATCTGCTGCGCGGTATCGAGATCTACAAGGGCCGGCCAGTGTTTTATAGCCTTGGGAACTTCTTGTTTGATGACCTGCGGACGCCCGTGGGAGCGGACATGTTCGACGCCTATGGCAAAGACCCGCGGATCGACACGGATGCCGAGGTGACGGTCGACGAGCAGGCAAGGGGATACCCGACGCCCGACGGCTTTGTTGGCCCGTTAGGGACGCCCGTCTGCTACGAGAGCGTTATCGCGGTCAGTCGGTTTGAGCAGAACCAGCTCGCTGAATTGCGGCTCTATCCGATTGAACTTGGCTTCTCCAAGAGGTTTGCCAATCGCGGTATCCCGCGGTTGGTAACCGGGCCGCAGGCAAAGGCCATTCTGGAGCGTCTACAGAACCTCTCGAACCCGTTTGGGACCGAGATAACCATCAAGAACGATATCGGTGTCATAAGGCTGAGGAAGCAATGAAAGCGGCTCGGCTACCCTGATCAAAAGCCTATCGCAAGAAGCTACGGCGCGCCTTAGGTGTCATTGCTATATAACTGTGAGGAACGTGTACGGATGCAAAACGATCGCCTCAGCCTTGGAGAAATCGCCCGTCGGGTGGATGCCAAGGCCTCCGATTACTGCGCTCTCAGTGACCGTATTTGGGCTACGCCGGAGCTGGCTTTCCAGGAGTATCGTTCAGTTGCTGAGCAGTCTGCCATTTTGGAGCGGGAAGGATTCCGCATAACGGAGAACGTCGGCGGTGTTCCCACTGCCTTTATGGCCGAGTACGGGCAGGGTGGGCCGATCATCGGAATTCTCGGAGAGTACGACGCATTGCCGGAACTATCGCAAGTCTCGGGTGCGCTCCGACAAGAGGCTGCCACTCAAGGCGCGAACGGTCACGGTTGTGGTCATAATCTTCTTGGGGCCGGCTCGGCTCTGGCCGCTGCAGCATTAAAGGAAGCAGTTGCGGGCGAAGGGATCGCTGGGACGGTTCGCTATTACGGCTGCCCGGCGGAGGAGAATGGTGGTGGCAAGACCTACATGGCTCGCGCCGGCATCTTCGATGATCTTGATGTCGCTCTTTGTTGGCATCCGCACGTCATCAATGAGGTGTACGCTGCTTCCAGCCTCGCTGAAGTCCAAGCTTACTTTCGCTTTCATGGGCGGGCGACGCATGCTGCGGCTTCGCCTCATATGGGCCGGAGCGCACTCGACGCGGTAGAACTGATGAACGTGGGCGTGAACTACATGCGAGAGCACATGCCCTCAGATGCACGTGTGCACTATGCGGTCACCAATTCCGGTGGAGATGCGCCAAATACGGTGCAGGCTTATGCAGAATCGCTTTATTCGATTCGTTCCCCTCTCCTGCCGGATGCTCAACGACTCTTCGCTCGGGTTAGAAAGACCGCTGAAGGTGCGGCCTTGATGACCGAAACCTCTGTTGTGGTTCAGATTGCAGGCGGCAGCTCAAACATCATTCCCAACAAAGTGCTGCAGGAAGTAATGCACGAAAACATGTGCCGCATCGGTCCTCCTGCCTTCGACGAAGCTGACTACGCCTTCGCCAAGAAGCTCCGCGAGGCGGCGCTGACGGAGGAAAGCATCTTGGCAAGTATTGCACCTCGTCAACCCTCGCTCGGTTCGAAGATCCTCCACGATGGGGTGCTTGCGCTGTCGGGGCGGGAAGACGTGGAAATGGGCACAACGGATGTGGGAGATGTAAGTTGGATTGTGCCGACGGCGCAATGTTATACAGCCTGCTTTGCCATCGGTACAGACTTTCACACCTGGCAGTTGGTGACGCAGGGCAACCTACCAGCGGCTCACAAGGGTTTGGTACTGGCGGCAAAAACAATAGCCTCCACCGCCGCCGATTGCCTGCGCAATCCCGCAATTATTGCTCGCGCCAAAGCAGAACTACAGCAACGCATTGGCAGTCATTCGTATGTCTGCCCAGTTCCACCGGATGTAATGCCCGACGATCTACGCAAGAAGCCGGCATAGGTTCTTGAGGTAGCTTGCACTGCCGACAGAAGGTTGAGTAGGCCCGGCGTTTGCCGCACTTCAGGGCGGAGCCAGGATTACGGCGGTTTGCTACCGCAGGTGGCAAGCGCTCGCGCATGGGATACAGGAAAAACATTCTTTTCGGGGATCAGATTCTTTGACTGCTAGTGGCGAAAAGGTCTTGGCTCGGCTGGCCGAAGGCACGACGAGTTCGAAGCACTTCGGGCCAAGTGGACAGACGTCGTGGTGGGATTCGTGGACGACGTAAGGCTGGGTCACCATGTTTCGCCATTGCGCGCCGCATAGCACTGACCGGATTCATCGAGATAGTTGGTGATTGATTCGAGGAAGTTGAGCGACTCCGCAGATGCGGAACTCGCGCAGGCGCGGTTCATGCGGGAGGCGATACTTCAGCATGCTGCCTATTCAAGTCGGCGCTGAAAAACATCTGAAAGCCTTGTAGGACATGGATTCCCAAGGGGTTTGAAGTATCGGAGAATGCGGGAAATCGAATCCGATTCGTTCCTTTCCCGGTGTTTTATCGATGCCTCCATCTGGTCCGTCACGTGACAAGAATGATCTTTTCCGCGAGCGCCTGGATGCGATCCTCAACATGAGGCACCCGCTGGTGCGGCTGTCGGGGTTGATGCCGTGGGCCCGGTTTGATGAGGCGTTCGACCGCTTCTACCGCCCTGTCGGCAGGCCGGCCAAGCCGACGCGATTGATGGTGGCGCTGCATTACCTCAAGCACGTCTACGATGTGTCGGACGAAGAGGTGGTGGAGCGGTGGGTGGAGAATGCGTACTGGCAGTATTTTAGCGGCTTCGAGTTTTTCCAGCATGAGGCGCCGATCGACGCCAGCACGATGACACGTTGGCGCAAGCGGATCGGACCAGAGGGCCTGGAAGAAATGCTGAAGGCGAGCGTCGAGGCGGCGCTCGACAGCGGGACCGCCAGGCCGAATTCGCTGGAGCGGATCACCGTCGACACGACGGTGCAGCCGAAAGCGATCGCTCATCCGACCGACAGCCGGCTTTACCTGAAGGCGATCCAGATCCTGGCGCGCCAGGCGAAGCGGTATGGCATCGAGCTCAGGCAGAGCCACGCTCGGCTGGCCAAGGCCGCGGCGGTACGCGCCGGCCGCTATGCCCACGCCCGGCAGTTCCGGCGGAAGCGGCGCGAACTGAAGCGCCTTCGCACCTATCTCGGTCGGGTATTACGCGACGTCGGCCGCAAGATCGCCGGCAACGGTGAACTCGAGGGTAAGCGTTGCGCCAAGGCACCTTTCCCGAAATCGTCTTGATGGTTAAGTCGCTTATTGGTCGGCGCGCCGGCGCCGATCACTCCCGATCGTCATAGCGGGTGACGTAGTGGAGTTCGCGCAGGGCGGGGATGACGAGGGCGATGTCTTTGTACGCCTCGTGCTCGATGAAGTGCGCGGTGTCGGGCCCCGGCCTGGGCTTACCGAGGACGGGCCTGCCCTTTTTGTCGACGCAGTAGATCAGGATCGGCAGCAGCAGGCCGTGGTTGGGGTTGTCGAGGTCGAGTAGCCGTTTCCAGCGTTTGATGTTGAGATTCATGGCTGCGTAGAACCCTTGGCACCACGGCCGGGGGTCGATGCCGCCGCTGGGCGTGCTGGTGAAGCGGGGCGCATAATCCTGCGGTCTGTCGAAGAGCGTCTCGTTGATCCGGTTGTGGATCCTGGCGACGCTGGCAAACACGGCGTGATCGGCTGCAGACCCTTTGGCCAGGACGTTCCGCGGCAACCCCATGAGCGGGCACATCCAGTCTTGCGGGTCCCGGTAGCGAGGCTCGGTGACCGACGCCGTTACGAAGCCATCCAGCGCCGATATGGTCTGCACCAGCGGGCGGGGGTTGGTCTTGACGGCCATCCAGACCTCGAGCGCCTCGTCCGACAGCGCCACATCGAGCGCGCTCATGCCGCCAAGGGGAGCGGCATCTCTTCGCGGCGCACCCAGTTCCATGGCATCAGTTCGTCCCATCGCGAGGCTGGCCAATCATTCTGGATGCGCTCGGTGACATCGGCCATGTAGGCCTCGGCATCGACGCCGCAGAGCTTGCAAGTCTCTATGATGCTGAGCACGACCGCTGACCGCTCGGCCGCTGCGAAGCTGCCCGAGAAAAGCCAATTGCGCCTGCCGACCGTAAATCCACGAATGGCCCGCTCCGCGATGAGGTTGTCGGGCTCGAGTTGGCCATCGTAGAGGAAGCGATTGAAGGCTCGCCATCGCTTGGTGCCATAGGCGAAGGCCTTCGCGATATCGGCATGGCGCGACAAACCCTTGCCCTGGCGCATGAGCTGTCGTCGCAGCGCGCGGACCAGTGGTCGGGTTCGCCTTCGTCGTGCGGCCAATCGCTCGGCGGGCGGCAGCCCCCGTATCTCTTCCTCGATCCGGTAGATCGCCTGGATACCGGCCATCGCCGTCGTGCTGAGCTCGGTCGGCTGGCTGTCGTGAACGTCGAATATCTTGCGACGCAGATGGGCCAGGCAGGCAGCTTCTCGAATGGCGCCGCCCTTGTAGAGCTGATTGTAGCCGCTGAATCCGTCGGCCTGGAGGGTGCCAGCAAATCCGGCGAGCTCGCTCATCACGCTCTCGCCGGCGCGGCCCATGGTGGCGCGATACCAGGCTATCGGCCGCTCCTTCGAACCCGAGTTGCGGTCGTCGGCGACGTAGACCCAGAGCGCGCCCTTGTGCGTCTTGCCAGTGCCGGGCGCCATGATCGGAAGCCGCGTGTCGTCGGTGTGAATCTTGCTGCGGGTACGGCCGATCTCACGGATGCGGTTGTAGATCGGATCGAGCAAGGCGGCGGCGTAGCCGGCGCTACGCGCAAGCGTGGATCGCTCGATATCGACGCCCTTGGCGGCCATCATCTGGGCTTGGCGGTAGAACGGCAGATAATAACCCCACTTGGCCATCATGATATGGGCAAGTGCGGCATAGCTGAGCTTGCCGCGTGCAATGGCCTTGGCTGGTGCCGGCGCCTGGATGATTTTATCGCAGGTCCGGCAGCTGTACTTGGGTCGAACGGTCTCCATCACCTGCCAGGCTTGGGCGACCAGATCGAGCATCTCGTCGCTATCTTCGCCCATGGCGCGCAGATCGCCGCCGCAGCGCGGGCAGCACGCGCAAGTGGGCTCGCGAACGATCCGTTTGCGCGGCAGGTTCGGGTTGAGCTTGCGCACCGGCAACGCCCGGACCTTGTCGGTGTCGGCGACGATGGGCAGCTCGGCATCCGGCACGCCGGCGGCGAAATCGGTCTGGAGATCTTCGAGTTCGAGCCGCATCTGGCCCAGCTTCTCGGACGAGCGGCCGAAGGCCTTGCGGTTGAAGCGATCGATCTGCAGCTGCAGGCGCTGGATGCGAAGTGCGGCCTCGACGCGTTCTCTTCGCAGTTGCTCATCCCGTTCGGCGATGGTGACGTCACGGCCGGAAACCGCCGCCTCCAGAGAACGATCCGGGCGAGGAAATCAGCAATTGAAAGGGCTTGTTCCGACACCCAAATTATGTACCAGAACGACCGCCCTTAGGGAAGAAGATTCGACGTAAAATCAATGGCAAACGAGCAAAATCAACCCGCCAGACGCGGTCGATAAGTCGTGCTCGGCCGGCGCCAGTCGATCCCCTCCAGGAGCAGCGAAAGCTCTGCCTTGGTGAGCGACACGGCGACCTGATCCTTGGTGGTTGGCCAAGCAAAACAGCCGTCGGTCAATCGCTTTGTGAACAGGCAAAATCCGCGATCGTCATGTGCCAAAATCTTGATGATATGACCCTTGCGTCTTCGGAAGCAGAAGATCGCGCCGGTATGTGGGTCGAGTGCGAGCACCTGCTGCACCATCCGCGCCAGGCTGTTGATCCCGCGACGCTTATGTAGAGATCTACATAAGCGTCGTTATGCGGTGCACAAGATTATGTCGAGTCCTGAGCGGCAACACCGATTTCATCTAATCATTACGGCATGATGGGCGATCTCGACGACGCAGGAACTCAACATAACCTAGTCTTCCCCGGCGCTGACCTAGCGCTGGGAGAGAAGCTATGAACATTCATGAGAGACCAACTAAGATACCAAGGACCATGGAAGCCGGTGAACTGAGGCCGTGGGTCGCCGCATTCGCCGACGAGCTGGTATCTCTGGGATACACGCCGCTAACCATTGGTGGTTACATCGATTGTGCCCGCCATTTTGCGGCTTGGCTCGCGATCAGCAACATTGGACTCGATCAGGTCGGCGACGAGGCTATCGGTCGCTTTGGGCAGCATCGTTGCTGTTGCGGTGGTTATAGGCGCGCAGTGCCGCGCTCCAGTAACTACCTGAACCGCGTTCATCGTTTTATCGTGTTTCTCGGCGAACGCGGTGTCGTGCCGCTGGCCGCGCCAGTTGCCAACCCCGTTGATCCCCATGTCGGTGACTATCAAGAGTGGCTCACGCGCCATCGAGGTATTTGCGGGCGCCGGTCAAGCGGCCCGGGCAGTCCACATCAGGGAGTGAACATGGTCTTTCGATTGAAGGAGCGCCTCGGCCGGAAATTTGAAGAAGAAGTGCAATTCTTCAAGAGCTGGCAAAAGGACAAGAAAGGCGTGGGCGCGCTGATGCCGACCTCGGTTCACGCCGCACGCCGCATGGCAAGCGTGGTCAGTCCTGCGTCGGGACTGCCGGTGCTCGAGCTTGGCGCCGGAACCGGCGTCATCACAAAGGCGATCCTGGAAACCGGCATCAAGCCGCGGCAGCTGGTTTCAGTGGAGTATTCCGAGGACTTCTATCACCGCTTGAGACATCGCTTCCCCGATGTCGATGTTCGGTTGGGTGATGCCTTTTCGCTGGATGAGGTGCTGGCCGAGCGGAAGGCCGAACAGTTCGATTGTGTCATCAGCGCGGTGCCGCTGCTGAGCTTTCCCATGGAGCGCCGCATGCCCTGCTCGAGGATCTGCTGGCCCGCATTCCTGCTGGCGCGCCTGTCATCCAGATCACCTACGGACCTTTGTCGCCGGTGATCAAGATGCCGGAACGCTACATTGTTTCGCATTATGATTTTGTCGTCCGCAACATCCCGCCCGCCCAGCTTTGGACGTACCGCCGGGCAGTCGGACCGCGCACGGCCAATGCAACTGCTGTCCAGCGCGATCATGTTCAAGGAGGGCAGTAGGCCGGCAAGCTGAGCTGCGCGGCGCGCGGCCTTCTGCTGTTTACGGATGCGGCGAGGTCGGTCTCGCCGAGAGTGGACGAGAGGGTTCGGCCGCTTGAACGGTCACAGCCCCGACATCATGATTTTGCAGGGATTGTCTAGTCGCCCAGCGTGAGAGCTCATTACGTTGAGAGGAACCAATGAACGCGGAGGATTTCAGCAGCCCAATATTCGTGAAGCGGGCTGCCTATATCGTGCAGGAGATTGCGACCCTGGCGGACGCCATCGATTTCCTCAATGACTGGCCCGAAGAGCAAAAGGACCAAATTCACGAAGCGGCCTTGAAGGCATGCTGTGGTGCATATAATGGACACAAACCACTCAGCGCAGCACACCAGGCTTTTCTTGATTTCGCCAGGAGCGCCACAATTTTGGAAGATCCAGTCTCGGCCATGCAGTGGATGGCAGCTTGCAAAAAGCTGCGGGCTTAGGTTTTCACCTGGGATGGGTGAACCTGCGGCAATCCATGGCCGGAGGAAGTCGGGCGACCTGGAGGAGCGGTGGCGGGAGCCGGGTTTCACACCCGACCTGGGATGTGTATTCCGGCGCTTTGAGACGACCCAATAGCGCCGGCCCGCAAAAGCGGCTGTTAGGTTGGCACGCCCGCTGCGATAATGCAGATGTGAATGGCTTCAGGCGCTTTGAGAGAGGTCTGCCATGCCGCACCATGGTTTTGCACGTCCAGAACAACTGGAAATGCTCAGCAAAGGCGCTCGCGGAGCTCGGCGGCCATTTCCCGCCGGACAGCCCGAGCGTGAGGCCTTGGCCGTGAAGATCAATGGCACTCGTTGAAAGCGGGGCCGACACGCTCGAAGAGATCAAGAAGTCGCTGAACGACCGCGATGTCACTCCACGACCCCCTGGCCTTATTCGGTCCAGGGGGCCGAAAACGGCTTGCCCGTGGCAGCACGTCGCTCCCCTTTTTGTCGCGGGTCGAGCCGGTTGACCCTGCCGGCCGGCCCCGTTTGACAAACCGGCCATCGGCGCGGTAGCACCATCCAAAGCTGAGATCGCAGGGCAGAACTGATCGCACCCATCGGGCGGCGCGACCCCGACCAGCTTACACCCAATTGGCGCCATTTCGCGCATCAGCATGGCGATGCGACATCTCCTGTGTCGAGCGCGCGATAACGGAAACTGGTTGTGACGCAGCGGGGCGCCAAAGGCTCGGCTTTAAGCAGGTAAAGTGGAGGTGAACGTCATGCGTTTTGAAAATTCCACGCCCTCTGCGGCGACCACTTTGATCCCGCTTAACAACCCGGTCTTTCGTTCGATCTGGACAGCCACGCAGATTTCCAGCCTTGGCTGGCTCGTCCAGAGCGTGGCGATCAGCTGGCTCATGGCCACAATCCCAGCCTCCGATCTGATGGTTGCGCTTGTTCAGGCTGCTTCGACACTGCCCGCCTTCTTTCTGTCGATCCTTGCCGGGGCCATTGCCGACAGTCGCAGCCGCCGCGGGGTGATGCTTGCCGGGCACTGCCTGATCGCATTGGCGTCCACGACGCTGGCTCTCTCTGTTGCGCTGGGCTTTGTCAGTCCGTGGTTGATCCTGGGCCTGAGTTTCCTGGCCGGGTGCGGCTTTGCCTTGAATGATCCAGCCTGGCACGCCTCCGTCGGCGATATCCTGGAAAAGCGGGAGATACCCGCTGCCGTGACGCTGATGTCGGTCGGATACAATGTTGTTCGAAGCATAGGACCGGCTTTGGGCGGGGTAATTTTGGCGCTTCTGGGACCTCTGGCGGCTTTCGTCTTGGCGGCGCTGAGCGATCTCGTCCCGTTGGGCGCGGTCCTGCGCTCCAAATGGCATGTGCGTTCTTCGCCGCTTCCGCGCGAACGGATGATCACGGCCATACGCGATGGCATGCGCTTCACGGCGATCTCCTCGGAGATCCGCTTCGCAATCGCACGTGCAACTTTATTCGGGCTGTCGAGCATCTCGATCCTCGCTCTGCTCCCGCTCCTGGTGCGTGATCAGTTGGCAGGAGGTCCACTCGTTTACGGCGTCCTGCTGGCTGGCTTCGGCGCAGGCGCCTTCATCGCCGGACTGGGCAATGGCCACTTGAGGCGCATCGCCTCACAAGAGAAATTGGTCACGCTGGCATCCGTTGCCTGCGCGGCATGTTGCCTTATGCTGGCGCTCACATCGTCGGTTGCTGTGGCTGCGATCGCGCTCGCAATCGGTGGCGCAGGCTGGGTTGTCACCTGGACCGGAACCGACGTGTCTGTGCAGTTGGCAAGCCCAAGGTGGGTCGTCGGTCGCACGCTGTCGATCTATTATGCTTTGACCTATGGCGGCATGGCGGCCGGCAGCTGGATCTGGGGTGCTGTCGCGCAGAACTATTCCCTGACATGGGCATTTGAAGGTGCTGCAGTGGCACTGGTGCTGGTTGCAGCGGCGGGAAAGGTGCTGCCCATCGAACTTTGGGAAGAGTCGGACCAAGGCGCCGCCGACTTCATCCCACCCGAACTGGCCCTCACTCTGAGGCCAAGAAGCGGCCCAATCGTGGTCAAGGTGGAGTATCTGATCGCCGAAGCCAACATCGCGGCATTTCTGCGTTGCATGCGCGAAAGACGGCGCGTTCAAAGCCGCGCCGGCGCGCGCAATTGGACGCTGCAGCGAAATCTCCAGAAGCCGACGCTGTGGACCGAGACATTTCGCACCCCGACCTGGACCGATTATCTTCGTTTGAACCATCGGCTAACGGTGGCTGACAGGGAGCTCGACGAGCGCCTCGCCGCTTTGCAGACTGGTGGATCTCCTCTTCATGTCGTGCTTTCGATCGAGCGGTCGACAAGCTTGGCGTCTGGCAGCGAAGTCCAGCCTGTGCCCTTTGTGTCGCGTCCCTGAACGACGCTTACAAGGCACTGCAGGGCTTTGCACGCAACAGGGTGGATTGCGGTCGATCCAGGGCCTTAGGATGTCTCGCTTTTGCTGCGTCTATCTCCGGGTCTCAATGTGCAGGGATGGCTATCGCCCAGTCCCTGCTGCGATACGACGGCGTGATCGCCTTCGACGGTGGCTGGCTCGGGGGGAGACATTCGTCTCGTTCGACCGCAAGGCGGTCAAATTGCTTTCAGCAAAAGGACAAGCGGTTCAGCTTCTTTGCTGAGCTGTCTCTTGCATTAATGTCGGGGCAGGGGATTCCCACCTGCACGCCGATGTGTTCACGTTCGATCTTCACGACCGGGGAGCTGCAGTTTCCCATTTTTCGAGGGTCCCTGAAAAGCTCTACGCCAAAACAGGCATTTTGTGCATCTTCTGTTGTATTTTCGAAGCGCATATCCGCGTACAGTGATGGAACTCACAGCGCTTTAAAGGCGGCTCAGCCCGTCACGCGCACACAGCCATTTCCAGAGGGATGATCATCATCATCGACCGGGCGCTCGGGAGGCACCGCCGGTTGAAAGAGGACGATGGCAAATGTCGCGATCAGAAGAGCGACGGCACGATCAGCGCACAGCAAGTTCACGGATCGCCTGCCAGAAATGGAGGCCGGCTTCGGGCTCGAAGTACCATCACGAGTTGTTCGCGGGGCCGGAGGGGTCGCGACCTGCTGTCCTCAGGGCAAGGCGCGCAGCAGCTGAGCCTTTGGCCAGGCGTACCAGTAGGGCGAGCCTGCTCGGATCAGCCTTTCCGGCTTTGCACCTCTCGATGAACCAGGAGTGCCATGACCGGTTCTGCGCTGCCTGTGACTGCGTTCCTTGGCAGGGGATGTTCGAGCTCGCCGTAGCTTGATTTCATTCAGGTTCTGACAAGTGGTCTTTGATCGCCTCGATTGCATCGCGCAGCTTCGCCACAAACTCGACCGCAACGACCTGCATTTCCGATCCTTTTAGAAATGCCCTGAGGTAAGCGCCGGACCCTGCACACACGAACTTTCATTCAAGCAGTTGGAGGGCATTTCACTGCGGGAACGAGGTGCTCCGACAAAACCCGCTGCCATCGATCTGAGCAGCGTAAGAACCATCACGAGACAGCTGGTCGGCTATCCAATACCAAATCTCTCTACTGTTCACAGCAAAGTACTTTCGGCCAGGCGCAAGCCACGCTAAGGAACGTAGGCCTGCAGTTCCTCTGCACACCACTCAGAATCGACTCCTACCTGCGACGATGGGCTTGAGCTCCTTGTTGCACAGAGATTGATCGTGATGCCTGTAAACGAAGAAAGCGGATCTCCAGGATTGCTGGCGCCGCTGAAGAATCCTACCTTTCGTTCCATCTTTGTCGCATCCCAGCTTTCGAGCCTGGGGTGGCTGATGCAGACGGTTGCGCTCGGCTGGCTTATGGCCACGGTTTCCAGCTCGGACGTTTTGGTGGCGCTGGTCCAGGCCTCATCCACCTTGCCGGCGTTCTTTCTGGCGGTGTTCGTTGGGGCAATTGCTGACAACTATAGCCGCCGCGTGGTCATGATTGTTGGTCGCAGCCTCATGATGGCCGCCTCCGCAATGCTGACGATCCTCATGGCCTTTGGCATTCACGATCCCTGGATGATCCTCGCGTTCAGCTTTCTCGACGGTTGCGGCATCGCGCTCAGCGACCCGGCCTGGCGAGCCTCAATCGGCGATATCCTGGAGCGCCGCCAGTTGCCGGCGGCCATCACCCTGCTCAATGTCGGGTTCAACACGGTGCGCAGTGTCGGTCCCGCGCTCGGCGGCATCATCGTGGCCGCCTTTGGGCCCCTCGTCACATTCGCGCTTACCACGCTCGGCTTTGTTGCCCCTCTCACCGCCTTGTGGCGCAACAAGTGGAAGGTCCAGGGCTCATCGCTGCCGCGTGAAGCGCTGATGACGGCCATCTATGATGGCCTGCGCTTCACGGCCATATCCTCCGAAATCAAGTCGACGATCGTCCGCGGCACGCTGTTTGGCTTTGCTAGCACCTCGACTTTGGCGCTGCTGCCGCTGATTGCCCGCGACATTTTGAAGGGCGGCCCAGTCGGCTACGGCATCATGATGGGCGGCTTCGGCGCCGGCGCAATGCTGGCCGGGCTCATGAACCCGAGACTGAGGCAAATGCTCACGCAGGAATGGCTGGTCGTCCTCGCCTGTCTTGCATGCGCTCTGTGCGAGATATCGCTTGCGTCCTCGCTTGCCATCGCGAACGCCCCAAAACCAGCTGCCGGCGGCAATTCCGCCATAGGTGAATGCGTTGGACGCACGATCTCAATCTGCCGATGGAAGCGAGTAGTTCTGGACGATGGCGGGCTCGTCGCCGCGGTAAGTTTCAGGACCGCGTCGTCCAGGTGCTTATCCGCCTCCGTAAGGCGATGATGGAGGCGATGAAAGTCGGTCCAGGTTGGGGTACGAAATGATTCGACCCATCGCGACGGTTGCTGGACGTCTCGCGTGAGTGTCCATTGACGGGCGCCAACGCGGCTTTGAGCATAGCGGCGCTTCTGCATGATTTCCAGGAACAGATCCAAGTCTTCCTCGAGGATCGTGTATTCGGTGGTGACGAGGATGGGGCCGCTCCTTGGCTTCAGATCGAGAGCGATCGCGGGTGCCAAAAGGCGCCGGACGGCTCGAGCTCCGACTCGGAACGATTGCTCATCGGCAGCTTGAACCCGAGCGCGGCGACGCCCGCTGTCGCGATCGCGGACCAGGCCATTGAGCGCGGGCTTGCCAGTTGCACGTTAACGCCAAGTCCGGACCACGCCGTTACCCACCCTGCCCCGCCGAGCGCAAGGCAGACCGTCACGATGAGGTCCGTGACGAAGGGATCCACCTCGCCACGGCTGGGGCCCGTCGGATAGAGATAATAGCCGGCACCAGTCTTGCGGCCGAAGCGGCCCGCTTCACAAAGCTGGTCCGGAATTGTCACATAGCGATCTGTTGGCCTGCGGACTGCCGCTGTGGACTGCCGCATTCGCCAGCCGATATCCAAACCTGATAGATCGGCCACTGCAAAGGGCCCCATAGCAAACCCGAATTCCTCAAGAGCCGCGTCAATTTCATGAGGCAGCGCGCCCTCCTCCAGCATGAATTCGCACTGCAGGCGGTAAGCCGAGTAGATGCGGTTGCCGATGAACCCGAAGCTGTCCTTGGACAATATGGGCAGTTTCCCGAGGTCGAGTGCGAGCCGAAGTGTGGAGGCGATCGTCTGCTCCGAGATGTCCCGGTGATGAACGACTTCGACAAGACGCATGACCTCCGCTGGGCTGAAGAAATGCATTCCTGCAACATTCTGCGGTCGGCCACAGAAGCTGGCGATGTCAGCGACCGACAGGTACGAGGTATTGGTCAGCAGGATCGCATCGGATCTTGCTTTCCGCCCAAGGTTTCCAAAAACCGCCTGTTTAGCGCCAATATCTTCGAACACAGCCTCGATCACCGCATCCGCCTCCTCTATGTCGGTCAGATCAGTTGTTGCGCTAAATCGTGACAACCAGGCTTCCACCTGCGCGGATGTGATCCGGCCTCGCTCAAGTCGTCGTTGAAAACCCTGGCGGACTCGGTCATGGGCACGAGCAGCGGCATCGTCGTTCGATTCGGCGATGACGACTGTTTTTCCGGCTGCAAGCAGCGCTGCAGCGATGCCGGCACCCATGGTTCCGCCACCAACAACCGCAACGACGTGGATCGGTGCGGCTTGCGATGCAGCAGTCTCAGCGGTTTTGGTCGCCTTGCGTTCAGCAAAGAAAAGGTGCCGCAGTGCAACCGCCTCACGGCTCATCCTAAGTCGCTGGAATTCGGCCCTTTCTTCGGCCAGGCCTTGTTGAAAGGGAACGGTCCCGCACTGCTCGATGGCGAATATCGCTGCCCGGATATGAGGCCGCTGGCGGCCGGAGGTGAGCGCAATGGCTTTCGATTTGGCAACGGCGCCGGGCTCCCCGACAGGGATTTCTTTCTCCGATACGCGGCGCTTGCAAGGCCCTAGCGCGGAAAGGAACTCAAGCGCCTCCGCTAACAGGTCTTGTTCGGCGATTGCGTCGACCATCCCGAGCTTGTGGGCATCATTTGCGGTCACGCGTGTGCCGGCACAGATAAGCTCAATCGCTTTCTCATGCCCCACGAGCCGCGGGAGACGCTGCGTTCCCCCTGCTCCCGGAATTAACCCGAGCGTTGTTTCCGGTAGCCCGACCAAGGCCTGTGGAGTGGCAATGCGACCGTCGCAGGCCAACGCCAGCTCGTAGCCCCCGCCCAATGCGGCCCCTGCAATTGCTGCAACGAACGGTTTGGCACTATGCTCAATTGCCGCGATGACGGTAGGGAGCTGCGGTTCCTCCAGCGGCGCTCCAAATTCGCGTATGTCGGAGCCGGCCATGAACATCTGAGCCGCGCCCATCAAGATGCCCCCGGATAACGTTTCATCGGCGTCGACTGAACGGATGGCTGCTAGGAGGCCGCGGCGTACCTCCATCGACCCCGCATTAATGGGCGGATTGTCAATGTAGATGATACCGACCTCGCCGCGCCTTTCGACCTTCACCGCTTGACGTGTTGGAGCTTTAGACATCCACTAAATCCCTGTCTTGCTGAAACATAGCTGGCGAGCGAGCCGTTCCCATTCGGCGTGGTTCGCGGGTACCCTGCCAGCGTCGTCTCGGGGTTGTGTCAAGCAACCCGGGTGTTGATGGCGGCCAACGCAGCCGACGCTTCAGAGATGATCCGGTCGACCAGCTCCCGGCAACTTGGTATGTCGTTGATCAGACCAACCGCCTGTCCGCAGGACCAGACCGCGTCATCCAGCTTTCCCTCGAAATAGACTGAAGGATTCCTGCTTCCCGTGATGAGCGGCAAGAGCTCCTCAAGGGTGGCCCCCGCCGCTTCCATCTGGACAACGCGGTCCGCCAGGGCGTTTTTTGCCACCCGCATGGGGGAGCCAATTGATTTTTGGACGATAAGCGTGTCGTCGGCCCTTGCGGCCACCATCCAGTCCTTCATCATGCCAGCCAACGGCGATGGCAGCGCTGATTGGCGCTCGGGCATAGGTACGGGTGCGTACAAGATCGATAATTTTGATCCGGGTGTGCGCGGCGAATTCAGCCGCCAGGCAAATTTTTACAAAGAGAACGCAGCGTTCTTTGATGGCGTCTCCGTAGTGTCAGTGGTCGATTCAACAGCGCGCCAGACTGCGCTGCGCTCGGGAAGTTTCGACCTCATAGACCGCGTCGATCTCAAGACCGCGCATTTGCTTGCCAGAGTGCCGGAACTGGCAATCTTTGAAACAAAGGGCACTGGTCACAATACCATCCCGATGGATGTGCGGAAGGCGCCATTTGACAACGCCGATGTTCGCCTTGCGCTCAAATATGCGATTGACCGCGACAAGATGCTGCAAACCGTTCTTCTCGGCCACGGCGAAGTGGGCAATGACCATCCGATCAGCACCCGAAACCGGTATCACAACGGTGACCTACCCCAAAAGAAGTTCGATCCCGACAAGGCCAAGTTCCACCTGAAGAAGGCCGGCTTATCGGACCTGTCGGTTGATTTGTTCGTATCTGACGCGGCCTTTGCCGGCGCCGTCGACGCAGCCGTTCTTTACCAACAGCACGCAAAGCAAGCCGGCATCAACATCAACGTCGTCCGCGAGCCGAATGACGGATACTGGTCGAATGTTTGGATGAAGAAGCCTTGGACATTCTCCTATTGGGGCGGTCGCCCGACCGAGGACTGGGCTTTTGTGACAGCCTATGCGCCAGGCGGCAACTGGAATGAGACGTTCTGGCAGAATCCACGCTTCACCGAGCTTCTTCTGGCAGCCCGGTCGGAGTTCGACGACCAGAAGCGTCGTCAGATGTACTACGAGATGCAAACCATCCTGAGTGATGATGGTGGTGCGATCGTTCCGCTCTTCAACAACTATGTCGATGGCGTCACCAAGAAGCTTCACATCCCAGAGGTGGTCGCATGGAATTGGCCGCATGACGGTCACAAGTGCCATGAACGCTGGTGGTTTAACGCCTGATCCAAATACCTGGGAATTCAGGCAGGGCGCAGCCCACCTTGGCAATCCAAATTGAGGGTGATTATGCACGCTGACGTACGCAAGAAGATCCAGGCCGAACTGCAAAAACAGGGTTTGTCAGCATATTTGGCAATCACCCCGGCCAATTTCTTCTATGTTTCGGGTTACCAGAGCAGCTTTCTGGACTTGAGTTGGCGGATGACAGGCACCGACATGGTGCTTGTGCCTGCCGATCCTTCGCTGGAACCCGTCATGATCGTCAGTGATTTCCTATCCGGAGCGGCTGCGCGGGCTACCGACATTCGTGACATCCGCCCTTACTCGATGTGGATCGAGGCGCGCGACATCGACGTGGTGTCATCAAGGCCCAACGATGCCCTGCCCGAGCTTCGCCCAGTCAGGCCTGAGCAATACCGGCACGCCGAGATTGCGGCGATTGTCGGGAGCGTTCTTGACGAATGGAAGTGCGCTACCGGGAAGATCGGAACAGATCTTGATTTCATGCAAGTCGAGACGCAGACCCACTTAGCGAAGGCCTGCAGCCGGGCAGCGTTCGTCGATCTCGCTGACGTGATCTATAACCTCCGAGCGGTGAAACATCCGGAGGAGATAAGGCGGTTGCGCAATGCGGCCGTCGTGTTTGACAAGATGCTCATACGTGCCTTCGGCGGGGTCAAAGAAGGCTACTCGCTCGAGGAAATGAGGGTGGAATGCGAGCTTGGAGCCATTGAGACGTTCCGGGCAGATCCCTCAATAGGTGAGTACCAGGGAAGTTGGGCGTTCAACTCCATTGGAATCGGCGACACCAACCGCGTCAAGAACGGCGATGTCATCAAGGTCGACGCTGGCGTACGCCTTAGCGGCTATTATAGCGACTGTGCGCGCGTGGCGATTTTCGGCAAGCCCTCGAAGGAGGCTCTCTTGGTCCATGCGGCCCTGAACCGGGCCTACGATGCGGCTGCCCTTGAGCTAAAGCCCGGCAACACCATGCGTACGGTGCATCGTGTCGCAGAGGACACTGTGCGGGCAAATGGCTTGCCCAATTACTCCCGGGGTCATTTCGGGCACTCGATCGGGATAGACAATCTGGTTGAGGAACGACCCTTCATTGGGATGAACGACACGGTGCTGGAGCCCGGAATGGTCGTCTGCCTGGAATTGCCCTATTATCCGCCAAGCGTCGGCGAGTTCAACATCGAAGACATGTGGCTCATCACCGAGACGGGCGCTGAATGCCTGAATATCGCGTCTAGGGAACTGCTGCTGCTGTGACCTGCGATCTATCGATGGACCTGAAGGACCGGCCTCGAGGCGGGATAATCCGTTGAGGCCGGTTGGTCCACAGTCAGAGAAATTAAGGCGCTCCGGAAGGGCGTTTGCTCGGCAGCCCGCCAAAAAATCCCGGAATCACGTGTTGCCAGCGCCAGCCCTCGTCCCGCTAACTCTGGCATGCAGGTTTCAGACTGCAAACGCTGTGCGTGCAGCCGTACCGCGGTCGTTGACATCAGCGCGATGGAGTTGCTCGCACGCATTGCCCAGACGACGGATGCCTTCAACGATGTTCTCATCCGATGTAGCAACGGACAGCCTCAGGAATGGGTCCGCGTAAAAGGCCGCTCCGGGTACGGTTACCACGCCTGCGGTCAGAAGATACTCTGCCAGGTCCGTGGACGAAGCGACAACGCTGCCGTTGGGCGCGGCGGTACCGATATATCCGCCGCACTCGACGTAGAGGAAGAACGCTCCCTGCGGTGCGCGGGCTCTGAGCCCGGGTATCCTCGCCAATTCCGAAAGCGCCAGATCGCGACGACGACGATAGATCTGCCGCCAATCGTCGAGGAAATCCTGAGGTCCATCGAGCGCCGCTACCCCAGCCGCCTGACTGATAGAGCAAGGTCCGCCACTCGTTTGTGAAAACATCACGCGCAGTCCGGCCGTCCACCACGTTGGTCCGCCGGCGTACCCGATACGCCACCCGGTCATTGCGTACGCTTTTGAGAGTCCATTGACCGTTAAGACGCGGTCGGCAAGGTCCGGCGCGACCTGGGCCAGAGTCGCGAACTTGGCGGGGGCGAAAACGACGTGTTCATAGAGGTCATCGGAGATGACATTGATGTGCGGGTGTCGACGGAGCACTTCCGCGATGGCTCTGAGCTCCCCCTCCGAGGCCACCGCGCCGGTAGGATTTCCCGGTGAGCACAAGAGCAGGAGTTTTGTGTCTGGACTGATCGCCTGTTCAAGGCGACCGGCGTCGATTCGGTATTCCTCGGACTCACGTGTCTCGAGGAAGACCAGCGTGGCGGCACAGACTTGTGCCATGCCCACATGGGATGTCCAGACGGGGGTCGGGATGATGATCTTGTCGCCTGGGTTCAAAACGACCTGCATGGCGCAGGCGATCAGGGGTTTAGCACCCGATGCCACAACGACTTGGTTACGCTCGAAGATCAGGCCATTGTCGCGCGCAAACTTGCGCCTCACCGCATCCTTCAAGGCTGTACTGCCGTCAGCCGCCGTGTAGCGTGTTACACCTGTTTTGATGGCCTCGATCCCTGCTTCGCGGATGTGCTCAGGGGTATCGAAATCAGGCTCGCCAAGTGAAAGATCGACCAGGTCGACCCCTTGCGAACGCAACTCGGTAGCACGATCGAACATGGCACCGATGGGGGAACGCGGGACGCGGCGTATCGTCTCTGACAGCATGTGGCTTAATCCTCCGGGAGCGTGTGGTTGGGACCGAGGCTTTTGGAGCCGACTAACACGTGGATCACGGCCGCTTTGCCGGGTGACAATGACCGCTTTAGCGCCGGCGCAAAGTCTGCCGTCGTTTCCACGCGCTCGCCATGGGCGCCATAGCCTTCTGCGACCTTGGCAAAGTCTGGATTGCGCAGGGTCGTGCCCGACACGCGCCCCGGGTACTTGGCTTCCTGGTTGCCTCGAATCGTCCCGTAGCTGCCATTGTCGATTATGATGAATAACGGGTCGAGCTGGTACTGGATCGCGGTCGCAAGCTCCTGCCCGTTCATCAGAAAATCCCCATCCCCTCCGATGTAGACGGCCGGCGCGTGTGGCCGAACAAACTTTGCCGCGACCGCTGCGGGGACGCCCATTCCCATGGCGCCATTGACAGGTGCCGCTGCGCCAAGGAACTGGCGGTAGCAGTAATGGATGTTTGGCCAATCGGTGGCGTTGCCAGCGCCCGTGGTCATGGTCGTATCTCGTGGGAGCTGCTCATTGAGCACACGCATTACTTCGGCCATATCGACCGGACCGGGCTGGGGCGGCAGCGTTACATGGGCGGTGTATCCAGCGAGCGCCTCGGACGTAGCCGACGTATGGAGACGCACCGCAGGCAATTGCGCCAGCGCCATCGCAGCAAGGTTAGGATCCGCCAGGATGGGGAGGTCTGCTTGATACAAGCGGCCCAATTCCTCCGCACCCGGGTGGATATGGACCAATCGGCAATCCGGTCGCGGCGCGGCTAAGAGTTTATGTTTCAGGGTCGTCGGATCGTTGAGACGCGAGCCAAGCGCGATGACCAAATCTGCGTCCCGGGCGTATTGGTTCGGTTCGGGAATCCCGCCGAAGCCGACGCTGCCAACAAAGTTCGGATGATCATGCGGGAACAGCCCCTGCCGTCTGAACCCGATGGCAACTGGTAGGTCGTGAGCCTCCACAAAGCGAATCAGCGCGGCCTGTCCTTCGGCGGTCCAAATGGTACCACCCAAAAGGAGAAGCGGCCGTTCCGCCTGCTGCAACATCTTGCCGACCTCCGCGATATCTGCGGGGGACGGTGTGGCGGGCGTGGCGCGCGCAGGCGCTAGATCAGGCGTGTCAGTCAGCGAGAACAGCATGTCCTCAGGCAGCGCAAGAGCGACTGGACCCGGGCGCCCCGAGATTGCAACCTTGAACGCCCGATTGACGTACTCGGGCAATCTCGCCGCTTCGTCGACTTCCGCCACCCACTTGACGGTCTCACCTAGAAAACGGCGGTAGTCGATTTCCTGAAACACTTCGCGGTCACGATAGGGACGGCTGATCTGGCCGATCAGGAGCACCATTGGCGTCGAGCCCTGCATCGCGGTGTGCAAGCCAATCGTTGCCGAGGTCACACCGGGGCCGCGCGTGACAAAACAGACTCCCGGCTTGCCGGTCAGATCGCCGTAAGCGGCGGCGGCAAAACTAGCCCCGCCTTCCTGCCTCATAGTGACATAGCGCAACGAATTGCCTTGGTCGTGAATCGCATCAAGCGCCGCGAGATAGCTTTCGCCGGGCACGCCGAAGATCACCTCAACGCCGTTTATCCGCCACTTCTAACACGAGATAACTGCGCGGGAGGAACGGGTGTCGCTTGAGTGTGGCGGAGATGAGAACTCGGGCGTTTCTGGTGCCGGACAAGGCGGCCAGAGCGTTTTCTATCAGCTCGTTGACCACCAATCGGAACGGCGCCGCCGGTACAGGGTGCAGGCGCGCCTTGGGATCGAGCAAGACTTGCACCAAACTGCTGCGATCGCGCGTGAGATCCTCGAGCAGTCGGCCGAGCGCCATGGTGCTTGAATCTTGTGGTGCATAGGCGATCTGAAGCACACCGTTGGTGATCGATTCCAGTTCGGCGGCAGCACTGCGCGCAGCCTCAAGCATTTCGCCGCTCGGCTGCTTGTCTGGTTGTGCGTGCTCAAGGAACAGCCTCAAGGCTGTAACACGCGATCGGGTCATATGCGCAAACAGCGAAGCGAACGAGCGCATATGCTGGTCACGGCGATTGGCCGAAGCGTAGCGCTGATGGATAACCAGATAGAAGGTGGCGCCCAGGCCAAGAGCGATGGCAAAGATGAACCAGTTGCGCGTGGCCGCAATGTCGATGCTGGCGGTCTGCTGCAAGGTCGCACTGTGATCAACGGTAGAGCTGGAAATCTCATAAATTGACTGTTCCAGCTTGGCCATGTCGGCAATGGCCTGAGTGTAGTTTGTACGAGCTGACACAAGAGGGGCAATTTTCTGTTCGAGCGTGAGGCGAATCCCGCCCAGGAGTTCGGCATCGTGGTCGGGAAAAAAGCGGTTCAGATAGGGCAGGTTTTCCAACTGCGTGACGTTGACGATCACCAGCGCCATTTGTCGGTCGATGTCTGCATCAAGCTTGCCCGTCTCGTCGGCAATGCGAAGATAGCCGTAGACTCGTATGAGGCGCTCGCGGATCTGTGCCGCGCGCCACTGAATCTCGAAAGTCTGATTGAGGATGGCGTCCGTCTCCTGACGGTAGCGGTTCGATTGAATGAATGTCCACGCACTTAGCCCAAGCGCTGCAGCCATGCCGAGATACGGCAGTACAGTGAGTAAACGGCCGTTGAAGAACTTCATTGCGTGGCGCGCAGGATGGACGTCGCGTCGGGAGCGCAAGAAGCAGCTTCACCAGCCGCGCGGCCGGCGCGACTGCCTCGGCGAGCTGGTGCAAATCGACGGCTCGCATCACTGGTGGTTTGAGACTCGCGGTCCCAAATGCGCCCTGCTCGTCTCCATCGACGATGCGATCGGCAGGCTGCTGCATCTGCGCTTCGCGGCATCGGAGAATACGTTCGACTATTTTCGTGCGGCAAAGGCGTATCTGAGCGACTGGGGCAAGCCGTTGGCCTTCTACAGCGACAAGCACGGCATTTTCCGCACGACACATGGTTCGGAGTTGGATCGGACCAGCGGTTTGACGCAGTTCGGCCGGGCGCTCAACGAGCTCAACATCGACATCATCTGTGCCAACACGCCCCAGGCCAAGGGACGCGTCGAGCGGGCCAACCAGACCTTACAGGACCGACTTGTGAAGGAACTGCGCCTTCGTGGCATCAGCACGATCGAGGCGGCGAACGCCTACGCTCCAGAGTTCCTGGCGGACTTCAACGCGCATCTTGGCAAAGAGCCCCGCAATCCGAAGAACATGCATCGGCCCCTCGCCGATCACGAGCAGCTGGATGCCGCGATGTGCCATAAAGAGTTTCGCACCGTGTCTCAGGCTTTGACGCTGCGGTACGACAAGGTGCTATTCATCCTCGATCCGACCGACTTGGCGAAGCGTCTTGCCGGCAAGAAGGTCGTCGTCTGCGACTATCCGGACGGCCGGCTCGAGGTAACTCATGAGGGCATCGGCCTGCCCTACAGAACGTTCGACAAACTTCGCTCAGTGCACAGGACTGCAGTCGTCGAGAACAAACGTCTCGATGCGGCGCTGCTGATGGTTGCCGAGATGCAGGAAGGTCGGGAGCTGAAGCGTAGCCAGCACGCTCCGCGGCGCACTGGCCAGACAGACCATATGTTCGGTATCCCCGACGGTAGCGTGGGCAACGGCTATGTGAAGCGCGACCGCAAGCCTGGGCGTCGGCGGGACTTCATGAACGACCCGGC
The DNA here is from genome assembly GCA_002356515.1 of Mesorhizobium loti. Taxonomy (NCBI): domain Bacteria; kingdom Pseudomonadati; phylum Pseudomonadota; class Alphaproteobacteria; order Hyphomicrobiales; family Phyllobacteriaceae; genus Mesorhizobium; species Mesorhizobium loti. Next base: position 199,870 of record AP017607.1, read on the forward strand.
CGTCATTGCCAGACGGGAGAAAGCACTGGCGCACATGGCGGCCGCTGCCGCCGGTGTTGAAGTCCCTACCCCAATCAAATTTGGTGCGGGTGATCCGGCAGATTCAGGTAGGGCCAGTGGCCGCCTGGATGACGTTCTCGCATTCCTGATGGAGAATTCGGGCAATCTGCCAGAAGCCCCGCTGCCCTGATGAACCTTTCGGCAAAGTGTAGGAAGCGGACTGCCTGTGCAGCGCCAGTCCGCCGCGATTTGTCCAGCGGCGGCTCTCAAAGCTAAAGCCAAGGGAGCTTGACTGGATCGCCCCCGATCGGGCTGCGCAACCCGGACCAGCTGACGCCCGATCGGGCGCTCTCGTCGGTGCCAAGCAGGCGCGGCTTCACCGTCTTTGCGACATTTCTACTTTGCTAGGAACCGAACACCCCGCCTACGAGTGTCGCATTTCTAACTTGCCAGCGCTGTCTCATCTCTAACTTGCTTTAACATCAAAAGTAACCCTAAATGTTACTTGCTAGTGTAAAGTCGTCGTCCCGTTTGCAACAAGTCTTAACGACACACTCGAGATACAACAACTAACCTAGATTAGAGTGACCGCAGCTGGAACTTCGCGTTTACACAAGATATCGCGCACCGACGCGTGCCAGGCAGGTTCATCGCAAGCGGCTCCGGCTCCGGCCAAACAGCTAAAGGCAAAGAACCACCGCGTGGGCTCGAGCAGTCCGCGGCGGGAGGCAGTACCGCTCTGGGGACATATGCTAACTTGTGACCGGCCATATCTGGTGCCGAGGCGGCCCACAACGCGAGCTTGCATGCATAGTCGTGGCGGTTGCGAAATTTCAACGTCCCTCACCTCGTCGCCAATTACGCGGACTTGTACCAATGCTCCGCTTGAATTCGCGGCTAAAGTGATACGCGTCAAAAAAACCGCATTGATCGGCAACGTCGCTAACGGTCAGATCAGTCTCGAGGAGCATCTTTTGCGCCATCATAATGCGCTCCTTGGTAAGCCACCGCCGTGGACTTATCTGCAGATGCTTTTGGAACAGCCGTCGAGTTTGAGCAGCACTGAGCCCGGAGACCGCGGATAATTCTTCCGCATGCCAAGCGCGTTGCGGTTCCCTGCGCATCATGCCGACGATTTCGGCCAAAGCGCCAGGAAGCCTGGTTTTACCGAATGTCGTCCGTGGCATCGCGATGCTGTGAACCAACTCCCCAACGAAGCGGTTAAGAGCGAGATCGATATCGTCCCGTCGAGCACGCAGTGCTTCAAACAGTGACCCGAACCAAGCTTCGATTTCCACCAGTGAAGCTAGAGTAACGACCGTAGGTCCCGAGCCAAAGACCTTCTTGCGTATCGCGGCACAACTCGGCCCGTCGAGCCTCACAAAAAGCACCGTCCAAGGATCGGTCCTATCCGGCCAATGGGCGTGGGGCATTTCATTTGCAATCCAGACCAATTGATTGCGTTCGACACTCAATGTCCTGCCGTCGGTCGAGACAAAGCCGCGACCTGAAAGACAGACCATGACATCTTGGCCCGGATAAGCGTCACGCTGAATAAAATGATCGACCGATGTAACGGCCTTGCCGGCTCGTACCACTGTGTAAGCGTGTTGAGTCCAGCCATCCTCCGGGACGTAGTAGTGACTCTCCGGAAACAGAGTGCGCTGCGGTATATTTTTCATGCGCGTTTTATACATGTTGGCGCGACATTTGTCCATTTCCAGCGCCGTCTGGCAAGCCTATGCTGCTTTTGTGAATTGACGGCAAACCTTCGGACCGCTTCGGAAGATGCGCGTTTTGTATGCGTAGGTGATCCAGGCACTAGGAGGAGAAAAATGAAGGTACTTTGCGTCCGCTGTCCCCGACGCCTCATTCGCGATGGATCCATAACTCGAAACGGCTTTGAGGCTGTCCCGTTTGCTAGCGAGGGAGGTATCTATGGCTAAACCTAAAATCACGGTCGTGGGCAGTTTCGCTGTCGGCCTGACCATTCGGACTCCCGAAATCCCTGTTTTTGGCGTCACCCTGTTTGGCAACAGCTTTGACATGGGACCGGGCGGCAAGGGTTCTAACCAGGCCGTCGCCACTGCACGCCTGGGAGCCGACTCCGCACTGGTCACAATGATTGGGCAGGACAAGTTCGGCGAGATCGCTACCGACCTCTACAAAGTCGAAGGCGTCCGAAGCGCTCATGTGCGGCAAGTGGCAGATAGCCCGACCGGAGTTGGTTTCATCATTATCAACGAGAAAGGCGAAAACTTCATCATCATTGACCACGGCGCCACAAGCCTCATGGATGAAACGTTCGTGGATGATGCCGAGAGCTGCATCCAGGACAGCGACGTTGTGATGGCGGTGCTTGAGGCGCCTGTATCCGCGGCAATGCGAGCGATGGTGCTAGGCCGTAAACACGGCAAGATTACCATCCTGAACCCCGCGCCCGCGACTCCGCTCCCGGATGAGATATTCCAGTACGTGGACTATCTCACCCCTAATGAAAGCGAACTGAGGATCCTTCTCGGGCTTAAAGCCGACGATCCTCGCTCCTCTCGCGAACTGGTCGATATTCTTCGATCGCGCGGTGCGCGAAATGTAATCGTCACACTTGGCGAAAGGGGAGCTCTAATCGTCACAGATTCGATCGATGTGCAAATTCCCGCAGCCAAGGTCGATGTCGTCGACACTACAGGCGCAGGCGACGCGTTCAACTCCGGCCTTGCTGTGGGACTAGCCGAGGGGCGCGGCGTCGTAGCGGCAGCGCAGCTCGGCATCGCGTGTGGCGCTCTCGTGTGCACCAAGCTTGGGGTAGTTCCAGGCATGGCAAGACGAGATGCAGTCGATGAGATGTACCGTTCACTGAACTTCGCCGAAAGCGCTGAACATGTGCCAGCGTAGCTAGGCCGACGAGCGCCGTGTCTGGTCCAGATCCCATCAACGTGGTGGGCGGTGCAATGAGGGAGGCAAAGCCCTCGAAGATACCCGCCGCTTGAACTCGCTACGATGCCTCCCAAGGCTTCCTCGGTCGCACGCCTGTTGTGCGGCCGAGGGCAAAATTGCCAAACGGCTCCGTGAGTTCACGGGAAGGAAAATCCGGCATGCAACGTATATTCGACTGGAGTGCCAAAGAGGCCGAACGTACGGTCACCGTTGCGGATCTCCGAGCTGCCAAGTCTCTTGGCAAACGGTACACCCAGGTCACTGCTAACACGGAAGAGGAAGCCGCGGCAGCTGAAGAAGCGGGCATAGACATGGTTGTCACCCGCGCCCGCAACGTCGAAACGGTCAGAAAAGGATCGCGCAGGATCTTCACAACGGCTGCCGTTGGGTTTGCCGAGGCTGTGACGCCCGACGAAATTATGCGCTGCGCGTTTAAGGCCCTCACCGATGGAGCGGACGCCGTGATAACCGCCAGGGGGCTGTCCACGGTGTGCGCTCTGGCTGCTGAAGACATCCCGGTGATGGGTCACCTCGGACTGGTACCAAGAAAATCCACCTGGCTGGGAAAGCTCCGCGCAGTCGGAAAAACCACGGACGAAGCCGTCCAGCTGTATCAGCGATTCCGGCGGCTTGAGGATGCTGGCGCCTTCGCAGTCGAATGCGAAGTCATTCCTGCTAAAGTGATGTCGGAGATACGGCGGCGTACCGGTCTTGTGACCGTATCACTTGGTTCGGGTCCCGATGCCGACGCGCTTTTCCTTTTTACGGAAGACATATGTGGTGAGGCCGAGCGCCTGCCCCGACACGCCAAAGCCTACGGCAATCTGCATGATCTGAAGAAGCGTATGCAGGAAGAGCGCGTCCGCGCGCTGCGCGCGTTTCGAGATGACGTCGACATGAAGGCATTTCCCGGTGACCGGGAAGTATCGAAGATCAACGACGCGGAATTCGAGGCTTTCGTCGCTGCGCTCAATGCAAAAGGCGTTTGAGCGATCACCGGTCCGCAGCATCGACGGCTCAGATTGCTCCCTGCGGTCAAGCCCGGGGCGAGTGAACGGTTCAGAATTCCGATTACTGGAGAAAAGGAAATGGACGACACCCTGTACGGAAAGCGCGACAAGCGCGGGAACTGGACGCCGAACAAGAAGCTACAACGCTCCCCTATCTTCGTTTGGCCGGCTCAGCCAGTGAAGTTCCTGCGTTGGTTTTTGGGCTACCCCGGTTACCTCTGGCCTTGGAATGCCGGCTATTTCGCAGCTTCATTGATCGTGTGGCTTTATCTTACACCTTCGCTGGAGACCATGCGGGAGTTTCATGCGCAATGGATATCGCTGATTCTGGCCCGAAACGCTGCCTTGACGGTCGCTCTCTATGGGGGCTTTCACCTTATCCTCTATGTCATGCGGCGCCAGCAAACGACGTTCAAGTACAACGCGAAGTGGCCTGACAGCGATAATCCGACCTTCATGTTCGGCAATCAGAACGCCGAGAATATCTTCTGGACGATGTGCAGTGCGGTTCCAATTTGGACAGCGGTCGAGGCCGTCACTTGGTGGCTTTATGCCAACGGGTATCTCCCGTATGTCGATTTCGCTGATCACCCTGTCTACTTCGTAGCACTGGTCATCCTCGTGCCAGCCTGGCGTGAACTGCACTTCTACCTAATTCACCGGCTGATACATATGGGCCCTCTGTACCACTGGGTTCACAAACTTCACCACAATAATGTCAACCCGGGGCCGTGGTCAGGTCTTTCCATGCATCCCGTCGAGCACTTCCTGTACTTCACCGGCGTCATAATACATTTTGTCGTCCCGTCACATCCGCTTCATTCGATGTTCCAACTCATGCATGCAGGATTGTCTCCCGCCAAGTCACATGTAGGATTCGACAAGATGGTCGTGGATGGAGAACACATGATCGATACCGACAACTACTATCACTATCTCCATCACAAGTATTTTGAAGTGAACTACGGTGAGAAGCGCATCCCGCTTGATGAGTGGTTCGGCACTTTCCACGACGGCTCTCCAGAGTCCGACGAAGTGATGGCCAGACGGATCAAGGCGAAGAAATACGTCCGCGGTGGCTCCGCCTGATCAAAGACACACCGAAGTTTTCAGCGACGCAACATCAAAATCTCGGCCCTGTGGCGGGGTCGACCACTATCAATGTCGGCGACTATTTGAACCGACTTATGTGCAAGGAGCTGTTATGACAAGTGGAGAAAATTGGGTAGTCGCGTGCACCGTCGACGCAATCCAACCCGCGGAAGCCCTGAGGGTCGATATTGGCTCCCGAACGTTTGTTGTCGTGCGATCGCCTGACGGCCAGTTCTTCGCGATGGATGGCCACTGCTCGCACGAAAAGGTGCATCTCGCCGATGGTATCGTAGACGGCAACATCATCGAGTGTCCCAAACACTTCGGCACGTTCGATTATCGATCTGGAGAGTCACGCGCCCTGCCGGCCTGTATCGACCTCAAAAGCTATCAAGTGAAGGTTGAAGCTGACTCCGTCTACATCAGGGTGTGAGCGAGAAGTTGATCGCGACCGGCATTGCCAGAGGTTATTTCGCCTTTTTTGTCGCGGCAACACCCGAGAACTTGTCAGAAAGGACTACAAGTGGAAAGCGAACGAGCCATGGTCGTCGTTGGCGCCGGCGAGGCCGGAGCAGGCGCGGTCACCGCTTTGCGCGAAGGTGGCTGGACCGGGCCGCTGGTCCTTATCGGCTCGGAAGATTCTTTGCCATATGAGCGGCCTCCCCTTTCCAAGGCGTTTCTGGTGGAAGAACCGCCGCCAGGCCCGAGGCAAATACTGACATCCGAACGTCTGAGGGAGCTTCGCGTAACGACGTTTTTCGGTCGATCGGCTTTATCGATCGACCGCTCGCGTCGTACAGTGAAAATCTCCGGTGGTGCGAACGTTCCATACGAACGGCTCCTCCTTGCGACTGGGGCCTCTCCCCGTACACTCCCACCGAAATACGGCAGCGCGCAGAATGTTCTCACCCTTCGCACGCACGACGACGCAGTTCGCTTGAGGGCTGCCATTAAGCCGGGTTCTAAAACCGTTGTCGTTGGCGGTGGCTTTATCGGGCTGGAAGTCGCCTCAAGTGCGGTCTCTCGCGGCGCATCGTGCGTTGTTCTTGAGGCCGGACCGCGTCTGTTGACTAGGGCGGTGCCTGAAGTGTTGGCCCGCTTGATCCAGGGTAGGCATGAGGAAGCCGGCGTTCAGATCGTCACATCTGCGTCGATCACCAGGATAGAAGAGCGCGCTGAGCAGACACTGATCATTCTTGACGACGCGAGAGTCTTTTACGCCGACATGGTCGTCGTTGGGATCGGCGCCGAGCCCAACGTGAAGCTGGCAGAGGCGGCAGGCCTGTCCGTCGACAACGGCATAGTTGTCGATGAGACACTAACGGCCAGCGATCCCAACATTTTTGCTGCCGGGGACTGCTGCTCGTTTCCACACCCCCTCTATGAAAGGCGCCTGCGACTGGAGGCGTGGCGGAACGCCCGACGTCAGGCGATCACTGCGGCTGCCAACATGCTGGGAGCACACCAAATTCACGACGACATTCCTTGGTTTTGGTCGGATCAATATGAAGAGACGCTTCAGATCGCGGGCATTTGCCCTGATCAGCCTGCCGTGCACCGAGATCTTGGTCCAAAGGGCACAGTCCTTTTCTACCTCGACCACGACAGCAAACTTGTTGCGGCGTGTGGCTTCGGTTCACTTGGCGTCGTCGCAAAGGAGATTCGCTTCTCCGAGATATTGATCGCGAGGCGCCTCAAGCTTTCGCCTGCAGCGCTGGCCGACCCCACGATGAATATAAAGTCACTTCTTGTCGGCTAATTCGAACGAGGCGGATCGACTGCTTGGGCTACGTTGCCGCATACAACTTCGCCAAACACCTCAAAGCGTTGCGGTGACGAACTGCCCACCGGGTCATCTGCGATGCATGGACTAAGAGCCTGTCAATCTTCAAAATTAAGCCGCACCACCTCATTCCGGGACAACACAATGACCGACCGTTCGGTGCCGCTGATCCGATGGTTTGATCATTCGGGGTTGCGCAATTACTTCCGAGGCATCGACGAACATGGCGCCAAGCAATCCGCGCTTCAATCCTCCATGGAGATCAAGGGACCGATGTGCCCGGCAACCATACAAGCTTGGCTAGGCTCGCGCATTAACCGACATCGTGTTCTTTGCTGTCAGCCGTGTCAGCCAGTCTGGATCCATTTCGGGAACAGAAGCCAAGAGCAAGCCCGTGTACGGATGATGCGGCGGCCTGAACATCTCGTCCTTGGGGCCTTTCTCAATAACCTTGCCTTCCTTCATGACTACTACCTCATCCGCGATCGCACGAACAATCGCGAGGTCATGGGTGATGAACATGTAGGTCAGGTCGCGCTCGCGCTGCAGTCGCACCAGGAGCTTTAGCACGCTGTCGGCGACAAGCTGGTCGAGCGAACTCGTCACCTCGTCGCAAATCACGAGCTGCGGGTCGGCGGCGAGCGCGCGCGCAATGCCGACGCGCTGCTTCTGGCCTCCCGACAGTTCCGACGGTAGGCGATCGATGTAGATGTCCGGATCGAGCTCCATGTCCTGCAGAAGCTGGCGCGTACGCGCCTCCAACGCCTTGCCTTTTAGTCCGAGATAGAAACTAATTGGCCGTCCGACGATCTCACGAACCCGCTGGCGCGGATTGAGTGCGGTGTCGGCCATCTGGTAAATCATCTGCACCCGCCTGAGGTCGGCTTTAGTGCGCTTGCGGTAGCTGGCCGGCAGGGTTTTTCCGGCGAGTTCGATTGAGCCGCCTGTGGTCGGGAGCAGACCCATGAGAACTTTGGCGAGCGTGGATTTCCCCGACCCGGATTCGCCGACCACTGCGACCGTCCGCCCCTTTGGTAGGACGAAGGATACATCAGAAAGCACCTTTGCCGCTCCATAGGCGGCGTCCACGGATACAATTCTGACCAGCGGCGGCGGCAATTCCGCGTCGGGCCGCGACGGCGCTCGGAAGCTGCGAACCGCCCACAGTGACTTGGTATAGTCGTGCCGAGGGCTCGACAGCATAGTGCGCGTCGGCGCCTCCTCTACACTTTCACCGTTGCGCAGCACCATAATCCTGTCGGCCATCTGTGCCACCACCGCAAGGTCGTGGCTTACATAAATGGCGGACGTGCCAAGCGATTGCACCGCGTCGCGGATTGCCGAGAGGACTTCAATCTGGGTAGTGACGTCGAGGGCCGTCGTCGGTTCGTCGAAGATGATCAGATCGGGTCGGCAAGCCATTGCCATGGCCGTCATTGCCCGCTGCAATTGGCCACCGGAAACTTGGTGGGGGTAGCGGAAACCAATTTCGGCGGGATTCGGTAACTGGAGTTTCCGATAGAGCTCGATCGCATCGGCTTCGGCCTCAGCACGGGTCATCAGGCCCCGTAGGACAGGAAATTCGACATGCTGGTCGATCAGGCGGAACGCCGGGTTGAAGCTCGCGGCCGCAGACTGGGCTACATAGGCGATTCTCGAGGAGCGGAGCCCCCGTCGCACCTTTCGCGCCGCGCCGATCAACTCGATGCCGTCGAACAGCACACTGCCGCCAGTAAATCGGCAGCCGTCGCGCACAAAGCCCATGGCGGCAAGGCCGATAGTGGATTTGCCCGCGCCCGACTCGCCGATTAGGCCGAATACCTCCCCGCGCTTCACGGTAAGGTCAATGTCCTTGACGATCGGCTTCCAAGCGTCATCAGCTTTACCATCAATGCGCAGACCGCGGATCGTCAGAAGAGGATTGTTGGATGGGTCCGGTCTTAACATTGCTCAGTCCTTTATCCCACTGACCTTGTGGAGGACCCAGTCGACCACGAAATTGACGGCTACGCTGAGCAGTGCAATGGCAGCTGCGGGCAGCAGCGGCGTGATATCGCCGAAGGTGATCAGCGTCGCGTTCTCCCGCACCATCGAACCCCAGTCGGCCAGTGGGGGCTGGATGCCGAGACCGAGGAAGGACAGCGCAGCGATAGTCAGGAACACAAAGCAGAAGCGCATCCCGAACTCCGCCACCAATGGCGCAGCAGCATTTGGCAATATCTCGCGGCGGATGATCCAAAAAAGCCCCTCACCGCGCACCCGCGCTGCATCGACGAAATCCATCGCAACGATGCCGAGCGCAACGGCGCGCGCCAGCCGGAACACACGCGTGGAATCGAGGATAGCGATAACGGCGATCAGCGTGCCGATTCCGGTCCCGAAGATCGTCAGCAGCAACAGTATGAAGATCAGTCCCGGCACGGCCATGATTATGTCGACAAGGCGCGACGCCATTTGGTCGACCAGGCCTCCCAGCGTCGCCGCGAGAAGGCCGGCGACCGTGCCGATCACGAAGGCCAGTACTGTCGCGAAGAAGGCAATGGCGAGCGTATTGCGGGCACCATAGATGAGCCGGGCCAGCATGTCGCGACCGAGATTGTCGGTGCCCAGCCAGTGCTCAGCCGACCATTGCAGGTATTGACCGCCGACAACCTCGCGTTCGCTGTAGGGCGCGAGCAGCGGCGCAAACACAGCGACCAGTACGTAGATCGAGATGACGGTCACGCCGAACAGCGCCGTCGGCGGCATTCCTTTCAGGGTTCGGATCAAAGATGTCATGGCGACCTCACCTCCCGTGCAGAAGGCGAGGGTTGGATAGGATCGACACGATGTCGGCGAACAGGTTGAGCAAGATGTAGGTGACGGAAGTGATCAAGCAAATGGCCTGCACCACCGGCACGTCGCGCTTCGACACCGAATCCACCAGTAGCCGGCCGAAGCCAGGATAGACGAACACGACCTCGACGATGACCACGCCGGTGACAAGATAGGCTAGGTTCAGAACGACGACGTTGACGATCGGCGCCAGCGCGTTGCGTAGCGCATGCACCATGACGACGCGCACCCGAGACGCGCCTTTGAGCCGGGCCATTTCGATGTAGGGTAGGCTGAACAGGTTGATGAGCGCAGCGCGCGTCATGCGCATGATATGCGCCGTGATCGCGAGCGTCAGCGCCAGCGCCGGCAGGAAGGAGCGGTAGACCCGTTCGGCGAAATCCGTGCTCGGCGTGATGTTGGAGATCGACGGGAAAAGCCCTAGCTTCACTGACAGTAACAGGATCAGGATATAGGCGACGAAGAAGTCGGGAAACGAGATCGCGGTTAGCGTGAAGACACTGGCCGCCCTGTCGAACAGCGAGTTGCGCAGAAGTGCCGCGAGAATACCGAGCGTGAGAGCGAGCGGAATGGCGATGATGCTTGCGAACGCTGCTAGGAACAGCGTGTTGTCAAGCCGCTCAGTGATCAGCCGCGAGACCGGCAGACCGTTCGCGATCGACGTGCCGAAATTGCCGTGGGCAATGCCCTGCAGCCAGTAGGCATAGCGGGTCACGGGCGGCAAGTCGAGGCCGAGTTGGTGGCGAAGCGCCGCCACCGTCTCAGGCGTCGCCGACTGGCCGAGGATTGCCTGCGCCGCGTCCCCAGGCAGCAATTCCACCGACCAGAAGATCAGGCCCGAGACGATCAGAAGTGTGACGAAGCCAAGCGCCAACCTGTGCAGGAGGAGCTGAACGATTTGCGTCATGGTCCTTTTGGCCTCATGAACGTCGCCTTGGCACTTACCACAGCGACGCCGTCGCGCAGGCATTCCAGATCGAGTTCCACAGTCTGGCCCTCCTCACCGTCGCCGAAGCCGCGAATCCTGCCGATATATGTCAGCACATCTCCCGGCCAGACAGTATCAAGGAAGCGGGCGCGGATGGCTCTCACATTCTCCGGTCCCAGCCAATGGGCGGCGTAGGCGCCCAGCACGCCGGCATGGTGCATCCCGACGGAAATAAAATCCGGCAATCCCTCCTCTGCCTGTGCCGCAAGCGTATCGTGGTGAGCTGGTGAGTCTTCGCCGGACGCACATTGATAGCGGATCATCTCGGTCAGCGTCAGGCCCGAAACGGCTACTTCGCCGGGGCTGTCGCCGATTGCAAGAATCGTCTTCGCGGCGCGAATTTCATCGAGTTCGAGCCGGACTTCCCCCCGCCTGAGCCATGGGCGCTCGCGCACCGTTCCAGCGGCGGCGAGCGTCGGACGCCGGTCCGTTCGAATGGAAGTTGGCATCCAGCGCGCCACCAGGCGCCCGTCTGTCGCATCGCGGAAGTCGGTCTTCATCACGAAGAATTCGAGCCTGCCGGATCGGCCCTCCTTGAAGAAATGATCGGCTACCTCGGTCGAGGCGATCAGGCTGTCGCCGACGCGCGGCGGCGGACCAAAAAACTCGAAAGACTGCTCGCCGTCAGTCGTCCCGTCCGCATCGATCGCGGCAAGGGCCGATCCGGCCGGCGGTCGCTCGAGAATGTAGCCCCAGTGATAGCCGGCCATAACCAGGAAGGTCGGGGGCACGACTGCATCGCGTGCCTCCATCCAGGCGGGATGCGAGGAATAGAGGCTGCGTGCGAATTGTCTTATGGCACCGCGCTCGATCGGCACCTCAAAATCCGGGCCACGCACGCCGATGATGGATTCGTTGCTCATGCCGTTGCCCTCCTCTCGATCAGAGCATCGACGGCGACCGCGTCGCCATCGCGCGTAACGATCACCGGATTGATGTCCAGTGATACCAATTCGCACCGGTTTTCCACGGCATAGGCGGCAACTGCCTCGGCAATGTCGGCCAGCCGGCTCTTGCCCTGTTCAGTTAAGTTTTTGGTCGTTCTCAACCCACCGATGGCCGCCTCTATCATGGCGCGCGTCGACGGCAAAAGCAGAGCCCTCGAATCCTTCAGATGCTCGACATCGACGCCACCGGCGCCGATCACTAGCGCATGACCGTAGATAGCGCTTGCCTTGACGCCGACGATGATCTCGGCGGCTGCGCCCGAAACCATTTTCTCGACAAGGAAGCCGTCCGGCTCGATGCCCGCAGCGCAAAGCGCCTGCTCCATTCGCTCGAGGGCGCCAGCTAGGGCCGCCCCGTCCGCAAGGCCGACGGCTACGGCGCCTATCCTGTTCTTGTGTAGCAGCAACGGGGATACCGCCTTCAGCACCACTGGGAAACCAATCGCGGTGGCGGCGGATATCACCTCGCCTCGCGCCACCATGCGCCGGGCGGGGAAAGGCACACCGGCCGCTTCCATCACCGCCTTGGAACCCCATTCGTCGATAATCTGTGACCCCCCGTCGGCTAGGACCGCCTCGGGAAGGCCTATATCGCCATCGGCAGCCGCCGCGACGCGCTGGCTGTGCCGGACCACCGCCGCGATCGCCGCGACGCCGTCTTCCACCCCGTGGAGTGCCGCGATGCCGTTCTCCCGGCAGATGCGATGGGCATTTTCGGAGAGGTAGTCTGGCATGGTGGTGATCAGCGCTGAGGCAACGCCAGTGTTCCGCGCCGCACGCACCCATGCTTTGAGGCTCGGCGATTCGCGTTCGTTCCCACTGTCGGAGTTCATCACGCCGATGTCATAGCTGTCCGCCAGCATAGTGCGGAAGCACTCGTATAGCGCCGGCTCGTTCTCCAGCGAGAGTCCGACCATGCCAGTGTAGGCGGCGTTGTGGTCGAGCGGATTGGAGACATGCGCGAACTCGGGCAGTTGTTCCCGCAGCGAGGTCGCGGTTGCCGCCGAGGGCGCGGGCAGCGCCAATCCAGCATCCGCCGCCGCATCGGCGAACAGCGCGCGGGACGCTCCACTGGCCGTCAGCACCGTCATGCGATTGCCCGGCAGACGGCCGCGCCAGACGTTCATTGCCTTCAGCGTTTCATGAAGCTGCGGCAGCGTGTGGACGCGTGTGAACCCGAGTCGGTCGCACAAGGCATCGAACAGATGGTCGTCGCCAGCCATTGAGCCGGTATGGGTGAGCGCCATCTCCGCGCCAAGCGCGCTGCGCCCGCTTTTCAGCACAACCACCGGAACGCCGCGCGCCCTGGTGACCTTGGCGGCTTCCGACAGCGCCGCCACATCGCCCGGCCCCTCTAAAAAGATGCCAATAGTGGTGATGCGCGGATCGTCGCCCAGTACCGCCAACCAGTCAGACACATCGAGCAGCGCCTGATTGCCCGTCGAAGCAACGACGGCGGCGCGTACTTGGCGCCGGTCGTGCACGAACCCATAGGCGATGCCCCCGGATTGCGAGATGATTGCGGCTCCGCCCTCCACCGCGAACGGCTGATGGTCGTTCATGGGCCACAGCGCCAGTTGATCGAGACGGTTGAGCAGGCCGTTGGAGTTGGGGCCGACAATCGCCAAGTCTCCGGCAGCGTCGACGAGCCGACCCTGCAGCGACTTGCCGTTTTGCCCCATCTCGCCGAAACCTGCGGCAAAGCAAACCGCACCGCCGGCATCCCGCCGCGCCAGCGCCGCAACGGCTTCGATCGTGAGATGCCGGTTGACGTTCAGGAAGCAGGCATCCGGCGCTTCCGGCAGGTCTTCGATGGTCGGCACGCATGCAATTTCAGCGATCTCTGCATGCAACGGATTAACGATATCGATCCTGCCCCCGAAGCCGGCACGCCGTAGCATCTCGACAGAAGGCGCAAGCGTGCGACCGCCGATAAGAGCGACGGACCGCGGCTTGAGCAGACGGCGAAGGTTGAGCCGCCGCTTCTCGTTCATGAATTATACTCCATTCAAGGCAAATCCCTGCCGCCCGCTCTCAGGCTGCGGCCAGTTGGCGACAGATTTTTTGTCGAAGATCAGGCGTGAGGGCCAGCTACGATGCAGCTGGCCTTATTATCGTCACGCGAACCACCAGCGCTCACCGCATTTCAATCCGTCGAGCTCGGATACAGAACTCAAGCTTGGGCCGTGCGCTACCTCCGCCCGGCGGACCAACACATAGTTGGCGTACATTGGGATGATGACGCCGCCCTCGTCGGACACCAGCCTCTGCATCTCGCCATACATTTGCTTGCGCTTGGCATCATCCAACTCACTGCGCGCTTCCACTAGCAGCTTGTTGAACTGCGGGTTTTGCCAATGAGTATCGTTCCATGGCGCTTTGGCGGCGTAGACTTGGCTGAACATCCAGTCCTCGGTCGGGCGGCCCTGCCAGAAGCACATGACGAAGGGTTTTTTGGTCCAGACATTCGACCAATAGCCATCGTTCGGCTCTCGGACGACGTTGACGTTGATGCCGGCCTTCGAAGCCTGCTCGCTGAATAGCACGGCGGTGTCTACCGCACCCTGAAACGCCGCGTCGGCGGCATGCAAATCGACCTTTAGGCCGTCCGCCCCCGCCTTCTTCAGATGAAATTTGGCCTTGTCCAGATCATAAGCTCGCGCCGGTAAGTCGGTGTTGAAGTAGCGGTTAGCCGGAGCGATCGGCTGATCGTTGGCGACTTTGCCATGCCCATTCAGTATCTTCTCGACCATCTCCTCTCGGTCAATCGCATATTTGAGCGCCAACCGCACATCGACATCGTTAAAGGGCGCTGTGTCCGTGAACATTGGCATGGTGAACTGCTGGGTGCCGGTCACCTCGTCCACAACAACGTCCGAGCGTGCCTTGAGCCGCCCCACGGTCGCGATATCGGCGTTGCCGATAACGTCGACCTCGCCGGTGAGCACGGCGTTCATGCGAGCCGCCACGTCGTCGATGCCGATGATCTCGACCTCGTCGAACCAGGCGGCGCTGGGCTTCCAGTAGCCGTCGCGGCGTTTCAGCAGTACCCGGTTGCCGACGTCGTATTCGGCTAGCGTATAGCCACCGGTGCCGATATGGGCGTTCCAGTCGACCTTTCCATTGTCGGCCGGACCGATGACAAGGTGATAGTCGCTGAGCAGATATGCGAAGTCGGCGTTGCCGCCGATGAGCTCGATGATCACCGTGTTCGGGCCGTCGCTCTTAATATTGGCGATGCCGTCGACGATTGGCTTGGCAGACGACTTCGAGTCAGGTCCGCGATGGTGATTGATCGAGGCTACCACGTCATCGGCCGTCAGGGTCTTGCCGTTGGAGAAAGTCACGCCGGAGCGCAGCTTGAAAGTCCATGTCTTGGCGTCGGGCGCGGCCTCGTAGCTTTCGGCCAGTTCCGGCTTGAGGACGCCATCCGAGCCGATCTCGACCAGATTGTTATAGATACAGCCGAAACCGCCAAGGCCCATGATGACGCTGATCCCCCAAGTGGCGGGATCCCAGCTTTCCGAAGCATTGGTCCCGCTGGCGCCGATCCTCAGCCGCCCGCCGCGCTTCGCTTCCGCGCATGCGACGCCACCGACAAGCGGCAACAGCGCAGCACCGGCGCCCAGCGCCGCCGCCATCCGCCCGAACTGGCGCCGTGAGATCGGGGCTTGGAAATCTTGAGTCATGGTCTTGTCCTCCCTTGGAACTGCCCAAGAAAAGCACATCTTACCTATCTCGACTAATATGAAGTTAGATGTATGATATCATCATTTGATATGGGTTGGTGATGCTCGGCTTCCGTGAAATTGAGGCCTTTAGGGCCGTTATGACGAGCCGTTCAATCTCGGCCGCCGCCCGAATGCTCAACACCTCCCAACCCAACGTCACGCGACTGATCGCCGTCCTGCAGCGCCGCGTCTCCTACCCGCTTTTCATCCGTCATGGCCGCGGCGTTACGCCGACCCCGGAGGCAGAAATGCTGTTCGCAGAGGTCGACCGCTCGTTCAATGGCTTAACGGAAATCGAACGCGCCGCCCAGGAGATCGGTGAATACAAAGGCACCCAGATCACACTCGGCACCGTGCCAGCTGCCGTTTCGCAGATCATACCGGAAGCGGTCAGCGCGTGGCAGAAAGCGTTTGGCGACATTTCGATCACTGTGGAATTGCGCGGCACGCAGCGCATTTTTCATTGGGTCCGCACCCATCGTTTCGACCTCGGCCTGGTGAGCCCGCTCGCTGACATGCGCGACATCAATGTCGTGGCACGGTGGCGATTGCCCTATGTCGCGCTGGCGGCGCCCCGCTACACAGGCCTCGGCGAAACCGACAAAGTATTCGACATCGCCAACAGCGGCGACACACCGCTGATCGTGCCTGGTATGGGATATATGCTTGCCTTGTGCGAGGACACTCTGCTCGCTCGTATGATCCAGGAGAAAAGCAGCGTCGACGGCCACATTTCGCTCACGGCGGCCCATCTGGCGATGGCGGGACTGGGCATCGCGCTGGTCGATCCCTTTACCGCCCGCTACTTCGAGGGCGCCTTCGATGCCGAGGTCAGGGCGTTGAAGAATGCTCCGTTCTTCGATCTGATGCTGATCGCGCCACCCGAGCAAGCGCGCTCCCGTGCTTCGGTCCGTCTTGGTGAGATGCTCATTTCCGCGATTGAGGACGTCATCAGCTCGTGCCCTTGGAGTTCGGCAGGTAACCAGCAAACCCCGTAAGGGGAGCACGAGGAATTGTGGGGCGGTTAGGCAGCAACAGCTGTTTCGCCGGGTGGTACGCAGAACTTTCGTATACGAATTTTGCAGGCGATTTTCATAGCTAAGTGAGTTTTTTCCGGTTCATCCATCATGGCCTCGAGCGGTGTTTGTGATCCATTGCAATCGTCCGACAAGTTCTGGCAAGTGCTGGTCAATGGCTCTCAGGTTGGGTTCGCTCGGCCATGGCTGGACCTATTCGGCGCACCCGATCTGCGTTGCCGCAGCCTTCGCCAATCTCGAACTGATCGACGAGATTACCTTGTGACAAATGCCGGCCAGACCCTATTTCCGGGCCGAAGTGGCCAAGGCGGTCCGCGGCCATAAGAACGTCGGAGATGTGCGTGGCGACGGCATGCTGGCAGCGGTACGAGCGTGTTTGCTACTCGTTGAAGGCATTCTTGCCTCCGGAGGGATTCGCCGCATGCGGTTTCGATTGCGCCTTGGCAGTTTAACCCTGCTCTACTGAGCATCGGTCCGGGGCGTGAGGTGCACCCCTGCGAGGGTAGCACACGGAACCGCCAGCTAGCTCGACCGTAGGAACTCCTGGCGGCACCAGCCTCCCGTTCTCGCCGACGATGCAGTGGGCCAGAAAGAAGCGCCCGTTCAATCCGAACCTGTCTCTTGCCGAGCAGTTCGAAATCCTCGCTGCCGCATGAGGTTGCCACCACTCTGACAAATTCTCTGATCAACCAAAATTTGCAACGGAACGTCACTTGTGCGGCATGCAATAGACCCCCTCGGATTCCATCAGTACCGCGCCACCCTTCAACTCGCTCAGTGCGCCGACCCACACTTGCGAATAAGTGCGGCTGGCATCCACCGCCGTCAGCCAAAGAACGCGATTGTCGGCCAGTTCAACTTTAACTTCCTGCTGCAAAGGGCTCCCCTGCACGGTCTGTTGATAGTGGCGTTTGATCCTGACATTGCTGGTCGGGAACTCAGCTTCGTTGCTGCCGTAGTTCAGCACAAATCCAGTGTGGTCCTCAGCCACGGAGCAACTGCCATCACGCTCACACACGATTTTGGCAGCGGTCTTGCACTCCCATTTCAGTGAAGCGGGCCACATAGGATTGTCCACGTTTGATCGCGGCTTGTCGCCCTGACTGGCCGCCATCAACACACCGCCTGTGTTCAAAATCAAAGTGGACAGGAGAAGTACCTTGAACACTACAACCCTCCAGAATGGCGACCCTGATAGTGTCTCGTCCTGCTCGATCGCCTGGCTTAGGGCATGTTGAGATTGAACCAGCTTTTCTGGCGCATACCGTTCGCGTCGTCATACTCGATGAACCAGGGTTTTTCGCGCATCGGCCGGGAGATGGTGTAGTAGGTGGGGCCATTGCCAAGGGAATGGCCTCGATCGTTTCCCGCGGTCTGGATTGTTGCCGCAACCACCTTACCGCCGATTTCGATTAGGACCGAACGTGATCGGTCTCCACGATTCCCGCCGAGGGCGTTGTTTTTGAAAACAACGGGCAAGGAGAGCCTATCGGCCGCGACGCGGCAGATGTTCCGTTCTTGACCTGAGCCCGGCCGATCGGATTCGGAGCTGCCAACTGCTTGCCAGCCAGACGGACAATCCTCATACTTCTCAAACCTCGCCGCGCTGGAGTTGGCTTGCGGACAGGTCGGCCAATCAAAACCCGGGGCTTCCATCGCCGCAATCAACTTGTAAATTGGCGGGTGGCACGACGGGGTACCTTGCCAGTCGCCGGAAAGACATAGGAGGACCTGACAGCCCCATTCCGACGCTTTCGATTGGGATGGAAGAGCTGCGGCGCCCATGATGGCGACGGCACCCACCAAAAGGAATTTGAGTATGGTCATAGCCTTTTCCTCGCTGCAGATTTGACACTTTACTATGGATGATCCGCGAGAAAAAGGACAGGTCGAAAAGGCAGGTTTGTGGTACGCCTACGACGAAGGCCGCCTACTGACGCGTACCTTAAGGCGTTAATGTCCGCTTAGATTAAGTGGACACTTAGCGAATGAAGTATCTGGCTATGGAGCGGCCGTCGGCAGTGGAAGCGAGCACGCCTGCGGCTGTGCCGCTGCCGCCGGGTGCGGGCCGACAGCGGACGCGTCGCTCCTGGACGGTCGAGCAGAAGCTGGCGATCGTGCGTGAGGTGCAGGAGTCCGGTGATCCGGTGTCGATTGTGGCGCGGCGTCACGACATGAACGCGAACCACTTGTTCATCTGGATGAAGCAAGCCCAGCAAGGGCGATTGGGCCGAGCCAACTCGGTGCCTGAGACCCCTCCGATCGCCTTCATTGACATGGGTGTTGTCGGTCCCAGCGTGCACGATGTAGAGCCGGAAGAGCCGGCTCCTGCGCGATCGCACTCTGAAGTACCAGCTACGATCAGCCAAGCGGTGTCTCTCGGTGGCCGGATGGAAATCGTCGGGGCCAACGGTCGGCGTGTGATCGTCGACCGTACTGTCGACGTAAGTGTCCTGCTGCGGATCTTGCAGGGGCTGGAAATGCTGCGATGATCCCGACAGAAGGCGTGCGTGTGTGGTTAGCCACAGGCTACACCGACATGAGATGTGGCTTTCCATCACTGGCGCTACGGGTGCAGGAGGTCCTCAAACATAATCCCCTTGGGGGCAACCTGTTTTGCTTCAGGGGGAAACGCGGAAATTTGTTGAAGGTCATCTGGCATGATGGCCAAGGTGCATGTCTGTTCACAAAAAGACTCGAGCGCGGCCGCTTCATATGGCCAACAGTTGAGGGTGGAGCTGTGACAGTATCTTCTGCACAGCTGAGTTATCTCTTGTCTGGCATAGACTGGCGGAACCCTCAGGAAACGTGGCGTCCAGCTCGGGTTGGGTAGCATTTTTTAATTGAAAATACAATGGAATGTGATTCAATCGGCGCATGACTTCGAAGCCGGTTGAGCTCCCCTCGGATCTTGCCAGCGCCTACGTGGCGCTGCTGGTTGAGCGTGAGGCGTTGCAGGCTGAACGCGATGTGGCGGTCACGGATGCTGCCAGCTGGCAGGCTGAAGCCGCCAACGCGAAGGCCATGCTGTCCGACAACGAGGCGCGGATTGCGCATCTCGAGCTGCGCATCGAGAAGCTGAAACGCGAACTGTACGGGCAGCGCTCCGAGCGCACGGCGCGGCTGATCGAGCAGTTGGAATTGGAGCTCGAAGACCTCGTCACCTCGGCGACCGAGGATGAGCTTGCCGCGCAGGCTGCGGCGGCGAAGACGCAGACGGTGCGCCCCTTCACGCGCAAGCGACCGGTGCGCAAGCCATGGCCGGATGACATCGAGCGCGAGCGCATCGTCATCGAGCCACCCAGCGCCTGCGCCTGCTGCGGCGGATCCCGGCTGTCCAAGCTGGGCGAGGATGTGACCAAGACGCTGGAAGAGATCCCGCGCCGGTTCAAGCTGATCGAGACGGTGCGCGAAAAGTTCACCTGCCGCGACTGCGAGAAGATCACCCAGCCGCCGGCGCCGTTCCATGCCACGCCGCGCGGCTTCATCGGTCCCCAACTGCTGGCGACAATCCTGTTTGACAAGTTCGGCATGCATGCTCCACTCAACCGCCAGAGCGCGCGCTTCAAGGCTGAGGGGATCGACTTGCCGGTGTCGACGCTGGCCGATCAGGTCGGCCACGGAACCTTCGCCGTCATGCCGCTCTTCCAGCTGATCGAGCGCCATGTGCTCGCGGCCGAGCGCCTTCATGGCGACGACACCACCATTCGCATCCTGGCGAAGGACAAGTGCGCGACCGGGCGCATATGGACCTATACGCGCGACGACCGTCCCTTCGCCGGGCCTGCGCCGCCGGCGGCGATCTATTACGCCTCGAGCGACCGGCGCGGCGAGCGTCCTCAGAAGCATCTGGCTGGGTACGCCGGCATCCTTCAGTGCGACTGTTACAGTGGCTTCGAGCCGCTGTTCGACCCGCAGCGGAAGGAGCAGCCGATCACGCCGGCCTTTTGCTACGCCCATGCACGGCGAGGATTCTTCGAATTGGCTGACATCGCGAAAGAGGCCCGGGATGGCAAGAAGGGCAAACCGATCTCCCCGATCGCGCTGGAGGCGGTCAGGCGCCTCGACGCGCTGTTCGAGATCGAGCGCGCCATCAACGGCCGCAGCGCCGACGAGCGGTATGCCGTGCGGCAGGAGAAGAGCAAACCACTTCTCGACGACATGCACGCCTGGTTGCTCCGCCAGCGCGATACCCTCTCGCGCTCTTCCGAGGTCCTGAAGCCGATCAACTACATGCTCAGGCGCTGGAACGACTTCGCCCGCTTCATTGACGACGGCAGAATCTGCCTCAGCAACAACGCGGCCGAAAGAGCGCTGCGCGGTATTGCTCTGGGAAGGCGCAACTGGACCTTCGCCGGTTCCCAGCGTGGCGCCGACCGCGCCGCCGTCATGCTCACCCTCATCACCACGGCACGCCTCAACGACGTCGACCCGAAAGCCTGGCTCGCCGACATCCTTGCCCGCATTGCCGATCTTCCCGTCTCGCGTCTGCACGAACTACTGCCCTGGCAATGGAAGCTCCTGAGCCAAGCCGACAAGCCCGCCGGTCAGCAGGCCGCCTGACCTTCACACAACGCCATCATAGAGCCCGCCGCGCGCACGCGCATGTGCCAATCATGCGGCCTTCGCCGTATGCGTAC
>AP017608.1 GCA_002356515.1 Mesorhizobium loti
AACCGGTCTCGGAGTCACGAACTTTCTCCAGCACCGAACTGACTTGGTCCCGCTGGCGGCCATTTCGGTGCTTCCGCCTTGTACGCCCTTCTTAGTTGGGCCGCTTCCGCGGCACGGCTACGCCGACATGGAATAGGGGCCCGATGGTCTCCGCAATCCGGTGACGATCGCTCGCGGGCCGGCCTTGCCGGCGATCGAGCGCCTGGCGGCGCAAGTTGTCATGGAGAAGGGGGAAGAGGCGCGCGGCCCTCTCCCCCCACGCAAGCCCCGCACCCGGCCTCCCCCATCTTCCTCCGCTTCGCTCCGTGCAGACCGGGGATACCCCTCCGGGTCCGGGGCTTGCCCCCCTCTCACCCCGCTGTTCGCCACGTGGCAGGGGTCAGGGAGGCCCTGACCCCGATTTCAAGGGCACCCGGAACCAGAGAGAAAGGAACAGACCATGACGACCATGACCGACACCACCATCCCGCTAGGCAAGCTGGTGGTCAGCAAGAAGAACGTGCGCCGCATCTCCGACAAGCGCGACCGGGTGGAACTGGCCGCAAGCATCGAGCATCACGGCCTCATCCAGAACCTTGTGGTGCGCAAGGCCGACAAGGGCAACAAATACGAAGTGGTGGCCGGTGGCCGCCGCCTCGACGCCATCAACCTGCTGATGAAGGAAGGGCGCAGCATCCAAGGTGTTGCCGTCACCAAGGACTATCCGGTGCGCGCCGTGGAGAAGGGGGAGGGGAGCGACACCGAAATCTCCCTTGTCGAAAACAGCCAACGCGTGGACATGGCGCCCGTGGACGAGATCGTCGCCTATCGCGACTTGGTCGAGGAAGGCATGGAGCCGGAGAAT
Organism: Mesorhizobium loti; assembly: GCA_002356515.1. Classification (NCBI taxonomy): domain Bacteria; kingdom Pseudomonadati; phylum Pseudomonadota; class Alphaproteobacteria; order Hyphomicrobiales; family Phyllobacteriaceae; genus Mesorhizobium; species Mesorhizobium loti. Next base: position 845 of record AP017608.1, read on the forward strand.
ATCGCGGCCCGGTTCGGGCAGTCGGTCGTGACCGTGCGCCAGCGGCTGAAATTGGCCAGCCTGTCGGCGCGCATCCTCGACGTGCTGCGCAGCGATGAAATGACCCTTGAGCAGGCGAGGGCGCTTGCCATTAGCGACGACCATGCGGCGCAGGAACAGGCGTGGTTCGAGCAGCAAAGCTGGAACCGTGACCCGCGCAGCCTGCGGGCCTTCCTGACCCAAGCCCATGTCCGGGCGAGCGACCGGCTGGCGCGCTTTGTCGGGCTCGACACCTACGAACAGGCGGGCGGCGCGGTGTTGCGCGACCTCTTTGGCGAGGACACCACCACCTACCTCACCGACCGGCCCTTGCTGGTGACGCTGGCGACCAGCCAGCTTGAGGCGCTTGCCGAGGAAATCCGGCAGCGCGGCTGGAAATGGGCGGAAATCAGCCTTGAGGCGAATTCCGGCTATGGGGCGGGCCATGGCCGCATCCATCCGAGCCGCCGCGCCTTGAGCGAGGCCGAGCAGGTAGAGGTTGACGCTCTCAACGATGAGTTCGACGCCTTGGCCGAGCGCATCGAGGGCTATGACGAAGGCGACCCGCAGCTGGAGGCCGACGAGAAGCGGCAGCAGGAGGTGTCCGACCGCATGGAGGCCATGCAAGCGGCCATTTACGGCTACGACCCGCAGGACATGGCGCTGGCAGGCTGCATTGTCGGCATTGCCCATGGCGGCACCTTGGACATCACCCGGGGGCTGGTGAAGCCCGAAGACCAGAAGACATTGGCAGCCTTGCGCGCTCCCGAAGGCCAGACCGACGAGGACGAGGACGGGGAGGGGGCCGAAACTTCGGCCGTGCCGGAACCGTCCGGCCTGTCCAACAGCCTTGTCGAGGAACTGACCGCCATCCGCACCGCCGCCATGCGCGTCGAACTGGTGGCCCGTCCGCATGTGGCGCTTGCCGCCCTGCTGATGCCGTTGGTGTGCCGGACTTTCCTTGACCATGCCATCCGCATGGGCGCGGACAACGCCGTGGAGGTGCGCGGCGAAATGCGCGACCTTGCTCCCTGCATCAAGGAGCCGGATGCCTGCCGTGCGCTGTCGGGCTGGAATGACGTCATGGAAGGGTGGGGACACCATATTCCCGGCACTCCCGCAGACCTGTGGCCGTGGCTGCTTGAGCAGGACACCGGCAGGTTGCTCGACCTGTTGGCCGTGGTGACGGCGGCGAACCTCAACGCCGTGGCGGCCCGCTACGACGCCAGCAAGAGCAGGCTGGCGCAGGCCGGGCAGGTTGCCGAGGCCGTCGAACTCGACATGAAGCACTGGTGGTCGCCCGAAGCGCCGTTCCTGTCGCGCCTGTCCAAGGCCGATATCGCGGACGTGATGCGCGAGGCCGGTTGCAGCGAAACCGCCGCCAAATCGGTGGAACGCTCGCCCAAGGACGAGGCCGTGGCCTTGGCCGAGAAGGAACTGGACGGCAAGGGCTGGCTGCCGCTGCCATTGCGTGGGCGCGAACAGCCCGCCGAGGCCGTCGCGGCGCTGCCGGTTGCCGCCGAGTGAACGACAGGCCCGGTGCTACCGGCACCGGGCTTGTTCTTTGGCCTGAGCATTGTATCGTACGAAACAACAGCGAGGACACCATGTCCACCGTCAATCCCACCACCACCACCTATGAGGGCCTGAACCGGGCCTACGGATTCTTCAACGAGCGCCTGTTTGGCGGCACCCTGCCGCCCTGCCTCATCACCATGCAGCGCAAGGCCAAGGCCTACGGCTACTTCGCCGGGGCGCGCTTCGGCTCCAAGGACGGCGCGGTCGTCACCGACGAAATCGCCCTCAACCCGTCGCATTTCCACGAGCGCACAACCGAGCAGAGCCTTTCCACCCTCGTCCATGAAATGGTGCATCTGTGGCAGCATCATTTCGGCAAGATCTCGCGCGGCGGCTACCACAACGCCGAATGGGCCGCGAAAATGCAGGAAATCGGCCTCGTCCCCTCCGACACCGGCCAGCCCGGCGGCAAGCAGACCGGCCAGAGGGTCAGCCACTACATTGCCGAGGGCGGCGCCTATCGCACGGCCTTCGGCGTGCTCGAAGCGAGCGGCTTCGACGCGCTCTATGTCGAGCTCTGGGCCGAAGGGGCAGGGCGGGCCAAGCGCAAGGCCAAGAACGCCAGCAAAACCCGCTACACCTGCCCCGATTGCGGCCTCAATGCCTGGGCCAAGCCCGCCGCGCCGCTGATCTGCGGCGCCTGCGGCGTGCTCATGGTGGCTCCGGGGGGCGAAGGGGAAGAAGAAGGCGAGACCGAACCGGAAGCCGCATAGGCTCCGGCGTCTCCGGCCGGGGGGGACGCCCCGGCGGCATCGAGCCGCCCACGGCGCCAGCGAGCAGCCCTTGGGCCTCCCCATGCGCTATTCGGCAGGAAACAGGATAGCCTCATAATCCTGCGCCCCGTTCAGGATGTGCAGGATATCAATCCGATCGGTGCCGATATGGTAGAAAATAAGATAATTTCCGTGCGGCAAACGGCGCACACCGCTGTGCTCATAGCGTGGCACGAGCGGGAATGCGCGAGGCATGTCGGCCAGCTTGAAACAGTGATCCACTAGTTCGGCGACGAAGCTGTCAGCGCGTCTGGGATTATCCTTGGCGATGAAGTCGCCGATGTGTTCGATGTCGGTTAGGGCCTCATCCGTTATGACGACGTTCACGCACCAGATTCTTTCGCCATTTTCTGGTACTTATGCCGCAAACGCTTCGCTACCGTTTCCAGCGGCGTCACTCGGCCGGCGTCGGCGTCGGCAAGCCCCCTGGCAATGGCCCCATCCAGGGCGGCAAGTCGCTTTTCGCGTTCCTCAACCAGCCGTACCCCTTCGCGCAGAACTTCGCTGCGGGATTGGTAGCGGCCGTTTTTCAACAAATCGGACACGTACTGCTCAAGGTGGTGTCCGAGATTCGCACTGCTGGGCATAATGCACCTCCTTATCCCCCCTTATAGCACGGCGTGATAACTGTTATCAACGAATCCTGACTCTGGGCTGAAGTCGGCGACCCGGGTCAACGTCGCCGCCAGCGTCAAGCCGCAGGTTCCCATTCATGTTGGATTCCCTCCGAAGGGTTGGCCGCGTGTTTTGGCAGGCCGCAGTGTTCCGCTTCGTCGGTCGTCACAACGAATATCCCACCGCCTATGGCTACGGCGAGGGGTTCGAGGAGATCGTCCGCAACTGGCGTCCGGAACTGGTCGACGCCTAGTTTCCTGGCGGGGACTGGCGGCCGCAGATCGTGACGATCGCGGAACTGCCCCATGCGGCGCGAGGCGCGAACATAATTGAGTAGTCCCGGCTGCTGGTCGCCGGTCCAAACCAGAAATAGGGTGAAGGGCTCGTCCACGCCGGCAAATCCATTGCCGGTGTCCGGTCCTCATCGGCGGCCGGTGTCGGCATGCCGTCCCGGCCAATGGTGATCATGGACACGCCGATATAGCTCCCGGCCTTGAAGCGGCCGACGAATTCGACGGCGTCGCCAATGTAGCGAAAGCAGCCGTCGCTCATGCCGAGCTTGAATCGCTGGCTGGGGACGGGTTGAGAAGGCTCTTCCTGGGCGCTGGCTTGCGCCGGCAGGAAGGCGCAAGCCGCCACGGTGAACGCCAATATGTGCCTGAAATCCATGACAACCCTATTGCAGCGCATCTGACCTCGGCCGCACGCCAGTCGCCATGTATTCTACGAACTGGAGGGCGGCCATGAGCGTGTTCACATCGTTCAGGTAGGACGCGTCATCTTCAATCTCGTCAAAGATCGGGACCAGCTTGTGAGCGATAGCGGCTTGCGTATCCGGCAGGCCGTCTATCTGGCGCAGAAGTGCTGCCCTGGCTTTATCACGGGTCAAAATCATTCAACTCCCGCCCTGGCGCACTCGGATGACGGTGCTATTTGGTTGTGTAGGCGCTTACGATGAACTCGTAATAGTTATCGGCGGAAAGCCAAAAGCCCATGCCTGGAGGGAGGTATCGGCAATTGACACGGTCGTTTTTGCCAAGCTCGCTGTTTGCGAAGCAAAGGTTGAGCGCATCGGAGATTGTCGGTGCAACCGTCTTCATAGGCGTTCCCGCCACGTCGATAGCCGCAATGGTTTCCTGATAGAAATGGTCGAAGCTGGCGATATCGGACCGGTCGCCGACCCGCACGGTGAGGCTGTAGCTGACGGACTTGTCATCGGCGGAAGCTCCAACTTCCACGTATGGAACGCGATATGCGTTTCCGGCCAGTATGCAACGGAATGCCTTCCTCGTAGACGACGACACATCCGTACACTGGCCGTTGTATTTGGCGGCGAGATAGCCGGTCAGTTTGCCGTAATCGAGGTTGGTTTCCTGCGCATAGGCCGTTCCGGCGGATGCGACCGAAAGGCCGAGCAGCCACGCTCCCAGCTTGAGAGTCATTTTGGAATTCATCGTAATCCTCAGGGATTGGAGGGCGGCGTTTGGGTTTCTAGCGGCAAGCGGATTGCACGCTGCGCGTAGGCTCACCTGGCTTTCCCAGCCAGAAGCGTCATCGCCCCCAAGACTGCGCCGACGACAAGCCCAGCCACGGCATAAATAGCAATGTGGCTCACTATGGCTGACTGATAAGTGGCGTCGGGGTCGGCGGTCGCCAGCATCGACAATGCAGGTTGTGGTTTCGTCAGAAACCCGACGCCGGCCCCGACCAGAGCGCCTACAAGGCCAAGGCCTATGGCTTTGTTCATGAAATCTCTCCTCAGAAGATGTGGACTTATGGTTTGAAGACAATCTTGTGGCGAAGGGTATCGCTCGGCACGTACCAGGATGCCTGAATGTCGTAGCAGACTGCGGCGGCTCCCCTGTTGGCGACGTCGCCAGGGAGGTCGATATCCCTTACGTGCCGGTATTTCCCCTCGTTCTTAAGTTGATCGGCGGTGAAGCCGCCGGCGGCGAAATAGGCTGCGAGCTTGGCATGGTCCACGGCGAGGCCTGGGCAGTTGGTCTCGGCATATTCGGTGATAGCCAAGGTTGCGGCCGCTTCGCCCAACTTTGGAGGTTGGGCGTGAGCAGCGGTGACCCCGGTCGCCGCCACCAGGACGGCGAACGCAAGGGCGGCCAGTCTAATATTGTGCTCGGTCATGGGGATTCTCCGATGGTGTTGGGTCAGTTCGACAAGGAGCTCGGAAATGCCTTCAGAGCCGGGTCAATTGCATCGCATACTCGCACCCAGTGACCCGCAAGCTGGAGCCGTTGAGCTGGTAGTCACACATCGCGGACGAAACGCCGATCATACCGGGGTCGGGCTCGAGTTTCAGGCGATTGCCCGCATAGGTGCTCCATTTCCAGACTGCTTGCTGGCCGTGAATAACGATGACGGCAGTGCCGTCGGCTAGAAACTCGACCGTATTGCCGCTCGGATCCCTGTACTTGCCCTGGAAGCTGGCGACGGATGGCATGACAGAGTTGAAGCTTGGCGGTCGGATCAGGCCAAACCCGATACCGAGGATCACACTGACCACAGATAAGGCCACGGCTGCGAAAGCTTGGTGGCGGGCCAGGGCGCGTTCTTCGGGGCCGGCGCCTGGCGCGAGCCCGCTCCTGTAGGTCCGATAGGCGACATAGGCGAAGAAGACGGCGGGGAGAAAACGAATGCCGAACAGGCTGATGTTGTAGGAATTCGGAACAAAGAACGGAAAGAAAACCAGCGCGGCGATGCCCCAGGCGATGGTCGGGATCTTGATTGTGTTTTGCATGGCGGTAACCTCGGGAGAAGGGTCAAACAGACGTCGGTACGGTGACGCGTATCGGGGCGCGTCATTGCTTGACGAGCGCGATACTCGGCCCGACGTCATCCCAGCCGTAGAGGCATTTAGGGGGCTCGATGGTCAGCGAGCTGCCGGCGATCGTCGCCTTGCACCGTCTCGAAAAACCAGCGGGATAGGTGATCTGGAGCTCGCCGCTCTGGAGAAACAGCCATTCCGCATACATGGTTGTAGCCATGGCATCCATGAACTCGATTTTGCCGTCAGGCTTGAACTGCGCAAAAAGCGGGCGCTGGCCGCGGGTCCAGGTGGGGCTCTCCCATCGTCCCAGAATTGCGACTTTCGGGTCGGCCGCGAATGGGTTGCAGGCCGACAGAACTCCGGCCGCAAGGAGCAAGGCTACGCTACGTTTCAAGGGAGCACCTAATTTTTGGGGGTGGGCTGGACAGGGCTGCGGCGATGCTTATCGCTTCTCCAGGCCGCCATTGAAGAAGTCGCCTTCAAAGCCTTTTGCCAAGGCTTGCGATCTGACCAATTCGCACTCGAGGTTCTGCCCGAAACAGAACACCGCACCGTAGTTTTGCCAGGTGAAGGGCCGGGCTATGTCCTTCGGCCGATCGCCATCATTGTAGGTTTGATAATCGTATTTGAAGTTCTTGGCACCCAGCCTTGCCTTCATGGTGTCGATGGTGTTCTCGGCCCATCCTTGCTTGTTGTGAAGGATGAGGAAATAGGTCGGGTTGGCCTGCGCCATCTCTTGATCGATAAAGGCGACGATGTCCTTGGCCGCGCTGGGGAAGGCAAACACCGACAGGCTGGCGGCGAGAGCCGCCACACGGAGAGTCTGGGCGCACGAAATCATTTTCACGATCGTCCTCGTTTGTTTGTTGTGGGATGTCTAAAGCTTGGGTGCGGTGGCGTGAGCGTCGCGGACCTTTTTGGCCGCGCTCTCGACCGATTTCTCGAATTGAGCCCGGCGGTCGTTGTCGGCGTGTGCCCCGGCCTCGTCGATGAGCACGTAGGTGACGGCCTTCACGTGGTCGCCGTCGGTTGCCATGCCGATTGCCATCTGCCTGTCATGGGCACCCTTTTTGACGAGCTGGCCCGTGCTCCAAAACCACTGCAATTGGGTTTTGCCGTCAATGCTGGGTGGTCCGTATTTCTGGATGATCGCCGCGCGAAGCGTCTCCACCAGCGGGCCCATGCCGCCCTTGTACGTGACGAAGCGCCGGACATCCGTTGAGCGCTGACCTGTCAGCGGAGAGGAAAACTCGACCCTCACGTTTTGGTCGGCGCTGGCGTCCTGTGGCCCGGACCAGACGATGTTGGTGAAGTATCGGTTCGGGCCGGACGCGACGATCTCGACGCTGTTATAGTCTTCCTCCAGGAGAAAGCGGTTTGACGGGCTTTCGTTGGAGAAATTCTGGCCAGTCAAGATCTTACGGACGTCGTCGATGGTCTGGCCGAGGCCTATTCCGAGGAAGTCAGCAGCCTGGCCATTGGGCCGGAACAATTCGGACGGCAGGCTGACGGCCGGCACCGTCACATCAAGGGAAAGCTGCTCTTGGGCGATGGCTGGTGTGACGGCAATCGCCAATGCGAACGCAAGCGCCAAAATCCCCGATCGCTTTACGAATGCCTCCGGGCCACTGACCGGGTGACGCCCCGGAATCGGCTGGGCCACGGCGAAGGGCAAGGCTGCGCTACGTCTCAAAGGTGCACCTGTAGGGAGGAAGCTGGAGAGACGGCAGGTTTATGCAGAAATCACGACTTTTGCGCGTGCCTGCGGGTGGCAGTCCGCTTCGCGCGCTTTGGGTTTTCTGCACATATTTCGAGCAAAATAGCTGTCAGGTAAGCCAAAAAAAAGGCAAATACTACTCCCAACGACTCTTGCAAAAGTCGTGATTTTTGAAGCAACGGAGGAGGCATAGGTGAATGAAATACGGCTATGCGCGGGTATCGACCGAAGCGCAGGACTTGGCCGCCCAGATTGAGCGCCTGCAGACGGCTGGCTGCGAGAAGATTTTCTTTGAAAAACGTAGCGGCAAGGATGCCGACCGCCCTCGATTGCAACGGATGTTAAGATCCCTGAAGCCTGGCGACGTCGTCTATGCCGTCGTCAGCGACCGCATGGCGCGGGACCCCTTTGATATGCTGAACATCCTCAGGACCGTGACATCGGCCGGCGCCGGCCTGCGCCTGCTGGACGAGCCCTTTATCGACACCACGTCCGAGATGTCGGACCTCGTACTTTTCCTTGTCGGCTGGGCCGCCAAATGGCAACGGCGCAGGATCCTGGAAAATACGTCGAATGGACGCGCCCGCGCCAAGGCCATGGGCGTCAAGTTCGGCCGCAAGCCCAAGCTATCGCAGGAGCAGCGGCAAGAGGCGTTGGCGCGGCTGGCCGCCGGCGAGGCGAGGGGTGAGATTGCGCATTTCTACAATGTCAGCAACAGCACGATCTCGCGGCTTCATCCATAGAGGGTTTCGGAACCATTTCAGCGCTAGCTAATTGACTCGCCAGGTCGCGGGTCAGGTCATGCGTTTGAAGTTTGTCGAGCCTCTGCTGCCGACGTTGGTAGAGAAGCCTCCCGAAGGCGAGGACTGGATTCACGAGGTCAAATTCGACGGCTACCGCTCCCAGATTCTGATCGACGATGATGTTCGGATCTTGACCCGCAATGGCGCGAACTGGACAACAAAATATCGGAGCTTGGTAGGGGCCGCGAAAAGGCTGAACCTCGAGAACGCTATCATCGACGGCGAAATCGTCGTCCTCGACGAGGCAGGCCTGTCTGACTTTGGCGCGCTTCGCAAGGCGATAACGCGTCGAGAGCAGGACCTCTATTTCGTAGCCTTCGACCTTCTGCACCTCAACGGCCACGACCTGCGCGATATGGAGCTAGACGATCGCCGCGAGATCCTCGAAGGCCTCATCGAGCCGGGCAGCCATATTCAGTTCAGCCAGCCCTTGCCTGGAGAAGCGAATGCTATCTTCCACCTGATTGAAAAGGCTGGCATCGAGGGCATGGTCTCCAAGCGTCGTGACAGCAAATACCGCAGTGGCAGATCGACCAGCTGGCTCAAGATCAAGAGCTATGCGGTTGATGAGTATGAGATACTTGGCGTCGAGCGCGAGGTAGGCAAGCCGGCTTTCGCGCTCATGGCCGACCGGGCAACCGGCAGGTATGTTGGCTCGGCCTTCATCAATTCCAGCCGAGCCATCCGCGAGCGGCTATGGAAGCGCGTCCAGGAACACGCTGGGCCACCGCGTAAGGATATGAAGCGGCCGGCGACACAATGGGTCAAGCCGGGGTTAATTGGTCGCGTGAAGCACCTGCGCGGCGAAGAGGATCTGCGGCATGCCTCGCTGCAGGATTTCCGAGAGATCGATTGAAGCTACGTCAGCAAAACAGCGGTCCCTCGCTTGAGCGCTATGCCCACCCGACATGGTCCTTTTTGGAGAGTCTCAGGAACAGATCGAGCCAGAACCGGTATTCAGGATCTTCGCCATTGCCGGACGTTTCGAAGGCGCAATAGGCGACGGACGTTATAGGGTCTCTGCCATGCCGATCGGTCGCCGCTTCTATCGCCTCATCGTCATCCAGGACCTCCCAGCCCATTACAACGCTGACGTGATTTCTCACACCGGTGTCCTCAACTGTTGGGGAAAACATATCTGATGTGGGCCTGCACAACACGGTTGCCTCCGCCTAGCATCAGCTTCAAATGCTGGATGAAACCAGGGGAGTGAGCGATTTGCCGATCCGTCCAACTTGGCGTCGATGGTTCAGCGACTTCCAGCAAAGCGTCGAGGCCCTGGCTCTGCAGGACGTCGATTTGCTCGATGCCGACAAAGCTGAACTGAAGTCCACGGCTTTGGCACTTTTCGGCCGTCTTCAGTCAGAGCTCGATTCCGCCCTGGTGCTTATCGATGCCAGGCGGGAACTGGCCTTCAGGAACGCTTGCCGGTCAGTCATCGATTGTGCCCTACACCTGTATGCTGCCGAAACAGACGCCCAATATCTCAACCGTTTGAAAGAGGACGACGAGCAGAGCAGGCGTTCTCGCGCCAAACGGCATCTGGCTGTCAATGAAGGCCGACTACCGAAGGAGCAGGCCAGTATCCTCAATGGATTCCTCAAGCGAATGCGCGGCCCCAAGCAGCGCTTGCTAGTGTCTGAGATCGACTCACCGGTGCCAAGACTCAGCCACGTCTACCGCGAGATATCAGCCGATGCATTGCATGTAAGCTGGACATCGCTGCACCGCCACGTTTTTAAGAATAAGGACGGTGACGTCCAGCTGGCGCTGGAGCCCAAGGTGAGCAGGGAAGAGCTTGAAGAGGCAGCGTCCGCGCTCGCACTTTCGGTGCTTTTCGCAATGCGCTCGCTCTTGAATATCTTGCCAGAGATCGCAGTTACGTATAATCTTCATGGCATGTTCGCGAAGTACAAGAAAATATACAAACGCGGATTCAAAATAGTCGCATAACAAACATTATGGAATTTGCCGAACCATATTTGAAATCAATTGCTTGCCGATGTACCGATAATATCAATTATGTTAAATTACCCGGCTCCATCGATTTCTCATTGTCAATTTCAGCAATTCATTGCCAAATAGCCAGTTAATGATTGCCACTTTCTTTTTCAGACCCGTCAAGCACCAATCCCTCAAAGCATCTTTACGCTTGTTCGCTTTTTCTGAAGATATCACTATGACATCATGTGCAGCACGTCGTTGCCGATTCTTCCACATAGCCCAGCGCTTCAACCTGCCGCCACCGAAACCATTGCGGCGGCTGCTGAGCTTCAAATCTCACCCCGAACCGTCAGATTGCTGGTCCAGCGCTTCCGCGACAGCGCTCAAGACCCCCTTTCCCTCCTGCCGTCGGCCCCCGGCCGCCACAAGGGCTTTTCGGGGATATCCGATGAGATTGAGGACATCATCGCTGAGGCTTTGGCGAAGCTCTATGCCAAGTCCCAGAAACCCAACATGGCCGCCGTCTATCGACATATCAGGACCGCCTGCCGGCAGCGCGGGTTGAAGCCCCCTTCTCTCAATACCGTGAAAAAGCGCCAACAGGATTTGAGCCCGCGGCACCTTAAACAGCGGCGGCATGGCACCAATGCCGCCCGGACCCTCAAGCCGGTCGTTGGCGAACAGATGCCGGCCAACTTCCCGCTGCATGTCATCCAAATGGACCATACCCTGATGGATGTGATCCTGGTCGATTCCGCCCACCGCGAGGATATTGGCCGCCCAAATGTCGCCACCGCCAAAGGGCCCCTTCTCGTCCAGTATGGTATCGACGCGGAATGGCCTTTGAGCGGAAAACCGCGAATCCTGCACACCGACAATGCCCGCGAATTCGACAGCCAGGCGCTGCGCAGAGGCTGCGTGGCCCATGGCATCGAGCTGCTTCACCGCCCGGTGGCCCGGCCGTGGTTCGGCGGCACGATCGAGCGTGTGATCGGCACCTTCATGCGTAAGGTCCATGAACTTCCCGGTACGACGTTCAGCAACGTCCAGATGCGCGGCACTTATGCCTCGCAGGAGCGGGCCTGTTTGACCCTGCAGGAGCTCGAATGCTGGTTGCTACATGCGATCGTCGGCTATCACGCCGAAATCCATTCCAGCCTTGGCGTGCGAGACCCCACTGTCCCGCCTCGACTATGGGCTCCACGAGTTTGGTGCCCCTCCCCGCGTCGCCAACCTCAAGGCCTACCTGATCGACTTTCTGCCGATCGTGCAGCGGCGCCTTGGCCGCAGCGGCTTTCAGATCGACAACATCACTTACTACACGCCCAATCTGGACCGGTTCATCGAACGGCGAGAACAGACGCCCCAAACCTACGAAATCCGTCGCGACCCGCGCAATCTCCGCTTCATCTGGGCGGTGTTGCCGGGTGGTGAGGGTTACCTCGAAATTCCTTCGTGGTTTTGGCGTCGTGCGCCGAGCTATTCTTGAATCGGAAGCTGTCGTTCCCGGTTTCGAGGATGTGGCAGTGATGCGCCAGCCGGTCGAGCAGCGCCTGGCCCATTCGCTGAAGCTGAGGTTAGCGGTGATGATGACGCTGGTGCGCTCGTAAAGCTTGCTCAGGAGGTGGAAGAGCAACGCGCCGCCTGACGGGCTGAAGTCGCATCGATGGAGGTGTCGTACGAGGGCTTCGTTGATCTCGCCGCTGGCGAAGTCAAAGCCGTTCAGATCGCGATAGGCGGGAAAGCGTGCCGTCTTGAGCTGATAGGCTGTCGATCTGACCTCCCGTTCGGCCGTCTCGGCTTTGAGAAGTTGTGACAGGATCGGAATGGCGGCTTCGAACGCAGGCGCTCCTTGCTCGGAGAGTTCGCCGACGCCTGTGCCATGCCGTGCATCTTCAGGCTTCGAAGCATGATGACGATCGCGCCGCTGGCAGGATTATGACGCATGGCGAGCCTCCGCACCCCTCCTCAAGGCATCGTAGCGTTCGACATTGGCCTTGGGCTCGTTGGTGAGCGTCAAAGCCTGTGGCGCGTCGATGGTCGGTGGCATGGAGGATTTGCCGTCGACGAGGCAATGGAGCAGATTCAGCACATGTGTCTTGGTCGGAACGCCGGACTTCAACGCCATGTCGACGGCCGAGAGCACCGCCCGTTCGTCATGCTGAAGCACAAGTGCCAGGATATCGACCATCTCGCGATCACCACCCGGCTTCTTGAGCAGGTGCTGCTGCAGCGTCCTGAAGGCTTCGGGAAGCTCGGTGAACGGTGCGCCATTTGCGAAGAGCGCCGGGCTTGCGCTGCACGACCGCCAGATAGTGCCGCCAATCGTAGACTGTCTGTCCTGGCCGAGATGCGTCGGTGTTCGCAGATGATCAGGCCTTCCGCAGCGACAACGACACGCTCCGGATAGACCCGCAGGCTCACTGGCCGATTAGCAAAGGATGCTGGAACGCTGTAGCGGTTGCGCTCCAGGTGCACGAGGCAGGTCGGGGTAACCCGCTTGGTATATTCGACAACGCCGTCGAACGGACGGGCGTCGGCATGAGAGCCTGCACTTCCTCAGCCCAGATATCGGCGATGGTCCCGCGCATCTGACCGTGAGACGTCTGCGCCCAGAACTCCTTGCATCGAAGCTCCAGCCAATCGTTCAGGGCTTCCAGCGATGGAAAGCGCGGCATGGGCTGCCACAGTCGATGGCGAGCATCCTGAACGTTCTTCTCGACCTGACCCTTCTCCCAGCCAGATGCCGGATTGCAGAACTCGGGCTCAAAGAGATAGTGGCTGGCCATTGCCATGAAGCGGACGTTGACGTCACGATCTTTGCCACGTCCGACCTTGTTTGCTATCTTGTTGCTTTTTAATTATCGCGAGGTTGGGATGATTACAGCGCCGAACCGATGCGCAGCGGGACGTGAGCGCATGGAAAGCAAATTGCACGACACAAGGATTGGGCATATGATCAGAAATGACCCGTCTCGATCAGTATGGCTGCCCGTGGCGCAGGCACTTCCCGCCTCTTGTCAACTTGAAGATGCCGCTCGGCGATACACGGAGATAGGGCGCGTGGACGCTGGGGTGAAAGCACCTCCCGTCCAATCCCCCAACGCTCCGCCAACTACAACCCCACGCACTCCATTACCAGAATGCCCTTCTGGCTCAGGACCGACGCAGCAGATCGCAGGCAAGTTATTTGAGCCTCGTGTAAAGAGCCGCGCGGAAATGTATTACAGACACAATATAAGGGCCTCGCGGCGGCATTCCCATTCTCTCGTACCACTCTTTGCCCCGTGGTCGTTCTTGCCGACATAGCATAGGGATAGACATGTTATTCACCTACGGCCGGAAAAGGGGTGATTGACCAATCGATCAAGTCGACGCCGCGCTGAAGGGCGCCCTCGGTTTCAGCAAGGCTGGGTGAAGTGGCAATGACATGCCCGATCCAGTCTCGGAAATCGCCCTTCCTGACGATCGGCGTCTTGGGTACAACATTTAATTTGACCTCGGCGACACCTGGTATAGCAGCCGCTTGGGTGTCGCCACCGATCCAGTCGAGGATGCCATCTTGATCAGGAAGCAGGAACCGCGCGGCCGCAGTGTGCGAATGCTTTTTGCGGAGGTTCCATTCCTCGCCAATGACAAGCTTGATGTGCTCGGTGACGAGATCGATACCGTAAGCCAACTGGACCAGTTGAGGGTCGGGCGCGCCACTAAGACGCGGATTGACTTCAATGACGACTGGCCCGCGTTTCGTGCACCGGAGTTCAATGTTCGCTGGCCCCCAGCCAAGGCCGAGAGCTGGCAAACAGCTCAGCGAAACATCGGCGATGCGCTCACGCTCCTCGTCAGTCAGCAGGGCCGGATAGGTCACCTCACGAAGGACGAAATGCGGGAGGGGACCAAAGTCATTGGCGCAAATCGCAACGACCTCATTTCCCATAATATTAGTGCTATAGAACGGGCCCTGTACGAATTCTTCGACGAGGATTTTCGGCGTAGACCGCCATATGTGCTTTCCGCTCAACAGATAGGTCGTATGTTCGGCTACGTCTTCGACGCTGCCGCACAATCGGACACCAATGCTGCCGCTGCCTACTGCTGGCTTAAGAATCAGGGGCAGCCCGATCTCCGCAGCCGAGCTTTCTACCTCCGCCGCATTCGTTGCCAACCGATAGGCAGGTATTGGAACGCCGGCCTGCGCGAGGAGCTGGCGTTGATTGAATTTGTCGCAGCTTCGTTCAATCGATTCAGGGTTCGGTCCCGGTAGATCGAAATGCCGGCAAAGCTTGCCAACTGTCGCATAGACCGACTCGTGGTCCCCCGCAAAGCCAGTAATGCCAGCAATGTCGTGGGCCGCACGCAGCCGGGAACATTCGCGGATCAACGCATCGACATTGTCAGTATCGACACGGATTGCCTCAACGTTGTCCGCCGCAAGATAGTCGTACCGAGCTGGATCAGCCGTCAGAGTAATTGGATGAAGACCAAGACACTGAGCCGCTTGGACGTATAGCAGACCAGTACCCCTATGACCTTCAACCAAGATGAGCACTCTTCTTACCATTGCTGTTAACCCGATGTTTCGTTTTGTGCGCCCGAGGTGTAGTCGGCATCACTTTTGTTAGCCCTGCCGGACCTCAGATTTGCGGTGAACGTACCAATGTCAACGACTGGCGGTCGTAAAGATCTTGTAAATTGATTTGAAGGATTTGTTGCAGCGTTTTGATTACCGGCGGTGTCGTACAGAGCGTCTCAACGAACGTCGGAGGCTTGCCCCGTTCAAGCGAGGTTTAGGGGTGTGTGTGATCTCGTGGGCCTACTATCAAAGTGCGCTAGCGCGTAAAGGCTTCACTTGCCCGTGAGTTTGCGCTCCGCGCGGAGCGCGGCTCTTCGCTGAGCGCTACCTCCACTCATTTCCACGAAGCGGCAGGCAGCCGGGCCTCACCCGAAGCATCGAACTGCTTGCCGACCATCAACAGCCTGCCCCACTCTTTAACCCACCCACCCCCTTCAAATCCTCAGTGCAGAGGTACTAGCGGATATCAGCTCTTTAATGGCATACGAGATCCTGCATCTCATCGACGGGATGGACGCAGGCATCGCCGTAGCATGGTGGGGTGCGCTCCCGGGTTTATTCTTGAAAAATGGCTCGACCCTTGCGGTCTGCCCGGCTGACACAATCAGGTCTGAGGCTGCGCCGCCCTGTCATTCTCAGCATTTTGCCTTAGGCAGCCTTGCCAAGATTTGTCCCGCAGCAGAACCTGCCTGAGCGCATCGACGAACGTCCGAATATCTGTCGTGCTATGGGCGGGCGTAACCGTCACCCTGAACCGCTCGGTTCCCGCTGGAACACTCGGCGCCAAAATTGGCTGAACGTATATCCCATGCTGATCTAAAAGCTGACGGGACGCTTCCTTGCAACGGAATGGATCACCAATAAGCACAGGAATGATGTGGCTTTCAGTCGGCATGACCGGGATGCCCGCCTCTTTCAGCAATCCGATTAAAAGGTTCGTTTGCCGGCGCAGAGCAATTCGTTCCGAATCTGAATCGCGAAGATGGCGGAGCGCAGCCAGCGCACCAGCCGCCACCGCCGGCGCAAGCGCCGTGGTGAAAATGAAACCGATCGAGAAGCTTCGTATGCTGTCAACAATGGAAGCCGGTCCGGTCACATAACCCCCCATCGAGCCGAACGCTTTACCGAGCGTCCCTTCGATGATGGTTGGACGATTCATGATGCCAAGTTCCGCGGCAATGCCGGCGCCTTTCGGACCGTACATTCCCGATGCGTGAACTTCATCCAGGAACGTCATTGCGCCAAATTCGTCCGCCACGTCACAAATATCTTTGATCGGTGAAATGTCACCGTCCATTGAATATACCGATTCAAAAACAACGATCTTGGGTCTTGGAGGATTTACACTGCCCAGAAGTTCCCGCAAATGCGCAACATCGTTATGCCGGAAGACGCGCTTTTCCGCCCGGCTGTTGCGGCATCCACTGATAATCGAAGCATGGTTGTGCGCGTCGGAAAATATAACTGTGTTCGGCATCAACGACGCCAATGTACTCAATGATGAATCGTTCGAGCTGAAGCCGGAAACAAAAATCAATCCTGCTTCCTTATTGTGAAAATCCGCAAGCTCGCGCTCCAGCAAGACATGATAGTGGTTGGTGCCACCAATGTTTCGGGATCCACCCGATCCTGCGCCGTTGGCATCGATAGCGCGCTTCATTGCCGACAGCACTTTGGGGTGCTGTCCCATGCCGAGATAATCGTTAGTGCACCAAATGGTTATCTCTTTTCGGCCGTCAGGCCCATTGAGCCAGGCCTTAGGAAAGTTCCCAGACTGACGATCCACATCGGCAAATTCACGATATTCGCCGCGTCCTTTGAGTTGCTCGATTCGTTCTGCGAAATATTGGACATAGTCCATATCAATCTCCCGTTGGGAAACCGTTTTTCGGCGCGCCGCGTGCACACCGCCAACGCCCGTCGCATGCGTCAGCAAGCACCCAGCAAATTGGATCTTGACTTACTGGTTGATCTTGCCCGGATTCGGTTGCCATAATTAATTGAATAACAGGCCCCAAATCTCAAGTGAAAAAGTGTTACAGACTGTAAATTACTTGTCACAAAAACAAAATAAATATTTAAAATTGCATACTACCGAAATATACTTCATAAGTTATCTTGCAGATTTCTATTTACGCCGTAGACGCATAAGCGCGGAGCCATGGGCGAGCTGTAACAGAGACGAGGAGAATTCCCATGGGCGTTATGGAGATGCAGCCCGGTGAGATGGGCAGCCTGTCCGCCCGGGTTTACAACAAGGTGCGGGAAGCCCTAATCATCGGCAATTTCACACCGGGCGATCGCCTCCTCATGCAGCATCTTGCGGAGCAGCTCGGAACCAGCATCACGCCGGTACGCGAAGCTTGTCTGCGGCTCGTCAGCGAGCAGGCACTCGAACTGCGCTCCGGCAGGTTCGTCACGGTGCCAGACCTCAGCTGCGCCCGCTACATCCAGATCAAGCTGATCCGCATGGCGCTTGAAGGGCTAGCGACAGAACACGCTACCGACCATGTTACCCCCGCCGATCTCGAACAGCTTGAGAGCTTCCGCGCCTCTTTCGTAAAAAGCGAAAAGGCCGGCAATCTCGAGGAAGCGCGATTCTCCGATCGCTCTTTCCACTTCGGCGTCTACCGCCTGTCGCGTATGCCGATGCTGGTCGGACAGATCGAAACCATGTGGGCCTCGATGGGTCCAATCCTCAACGTCTACTACCGGGAAATTCATAACGGTTATACCGGCGGGGAAGAACATGACCATCTCATCGAGGCCTTGAGGACTGGCAACAAGAAGGAAGCTCGCGAGGCGATCGAGAACGACATCAGGCGGGGCTCGCCTAGTCTTCTGCGCTATTTCGAGGAGCGCGGTTCCGACTGAGTGCGCCCTCTAGCTAGGCACCATCGACCTGCGCGACGCGCGGCGTGCGCAGGCCGGCCGTTTCTCCGCCGTCTACAGTCACCACCGTGCCGTTGACATAGGTCGATTGATCCGAAAGCAACCAAGCGACGACATCCGCGACCTCTTCAGGGGCACCGAAGCGGTTGGCAGGGATCCGCAGTTCGAGCTGCTTCTTGCGTAGTGCATTGCTTATGATCTCGCCCATCATGCGCGTCTCGATCTGGCCGGGGCAGACAGCGTTGAAGCGGACCTCCTCGCCGAATTCCAGCGCGAGCGCCTGCGTCAGGCCGATGACCGCGGCCTTCGAGGCGCAGTAGGCGGCGAGCCCTTCTTCGCCCGTCTTTCCGGCAATGCTGGCGATGTTGACGACTGAACCCCTCCCGTGCCGCAAGCCTTCCAGCGCATGACGGATGAAGAAAAAGGCGCTGCGTGCATTAACAGCCATGACCTCATCCCAATCGTCCTGGGTGGCGGAGGCGAAGGCAACGCGCTTCGACATGCCGGCATTGTTCACGAGGCCCGCGAGCCGGCCGTCGCCAAGTTCAAGCGCGCGGTCGATGACGCGGCGGCAATGGTCTTCACGGATGACGTCACCGGCGACGAACGTGACGCCGTGATTGGCCCGTTCGAGCGTCGCGCCCGCTTCTGCATCTCGGCCGGTCGCCACCACTCTGGAACCGGCAGACGCAAGTTTCTCCACGCAGGCCCGCCCTATCCCGTGCGTGGCCCCTGTTACGATGATCATTCCAATTCACTCCATTACGTATTGGCAACCGCACGGTTTGCGGCGGCTCGCTTCTGGGCCAATGCACCACATCAAAACGATGGAAATGATGATTAGCAACGTCGACGACGGTGCTCAAGCGCCGCGCCGTCGACAAAAACGGCTAGGTTGGCGATACTGCGCATGATGAGAAGGCGCGATCCGCCGCGAGTTCGATCGGCTCGAACTGTTGCTCGCCCAGATCAAGCGGATAGAGGCCGAGCGCGACGCCCTGTTGACAACCGAAGTCGCCGAAACCCCGGCAGCGACATTGACCTCAAGACTGGTCTTGTCCTCCGGGGTCCTTGCCGCCGTAAGCGGGATATTGGAGCAGCCGCTCAAGCGGCGACGTATGTGAGCTTGATCAGGCCCGAATCTCCGAGCCGCGTCACGCAATCGGGCCCCGATGCACGTCTCATCGCCTGCGATGCGAGCGACGAAGCGGGCTGTCGACGAAGCCGCGCTGGACTTTGGCCGGGGAAGATCGACGGGCTCTTCAACAATGCACGAATGACGGGGCGGGGCGACTTCTCGTGTGCAACCCTCGACGGCTGGGAGATCATGACTGTGAATGCGCTCGGCATTCATGTTCACATGCGTGACACTGGCACTTTGCGCGGCGCGCGGCTCCGTCGTCATGGTGTCTTCGGTTGACGGGCGAATGGGGGAGGAGGAAGGGCTTGCCATCTATTCGGCCTCGGTGATCGCCTTGGCTTATTCGCTGGCGCGGGAGATCAGCGAGGTGCGGTTCAATGCTGGCTGCCAAGTCAAGATTGCGACCCGGATGGCGGGCACGCTTGCCATTCCTGGCCGCAGGGCTCTGTTGGAAAGCCGCATACCGGTCGGTTGTAGGGAAGCCCCGAGGGTGTCCCCGAGGCCCGTTGCATGGCTGCTGTCTCCGGCCTCGTCTTTTCGTCAGGGGGATCGTGGTGCCGGCGGACGGCGGCGAAACTGGGATTGAAGACCCCTGCCCGGCTGAAACAGCATCGGCTAATGAAAGCCCTATTGACTTATAACTTATAAGTAGTACTGTGGCGTTGTGAATGAGCAGTAGCGCGGACGGACCCTAAGGCGCATTCGCCGAAACGGTGACTTCCACGCATCAGCAAATCTCTCTGCTCCCAAGGCAGACCGCGGAGCCGGCGAAATCGCCGGCTCCCGGACCGGGAACACACGAAAAAATGGGGAATCACATGACCAAGAATCGCGCTTTCCACTCCATGCTCGCGGCGGCTTTCGTCACCGGCGTGGCCGTCCTGCCCAACGCCGCCCAGGCAAAGGATTGGTGGCCCTTCAAGATCAACGCGGCCAAGGACGGCGATCTGAAAAAAGTCGAGGCACTCGATTATGTGCCGCTGGAAAAGGCCGAGAAGCCCTGGAATCTCTGCGTTTTGTTTCCGCACCTCAAGGACAGCTACTGGGTCTCGGTCGACTACGGCATCGTGGAAGAAGCAAAGCGCCTGGGTGTCAAGGTGACGGTGCTGCAGGCCGGCGGCTATGACGCGCTGCCGAAGCAGCTGTCGCAATATGACGATTGCGTCGCTTCCGGCGCCCAGGGCATCCTCGTCGCCGCCATCTCGGAAGCCGGCCTGGCGGCCAAGTTGAAGGAGGGCGACGCCAAGGGTCTTGTCCAGATCGCCGTCGCCAATCCCATCCTGGAAACTCCGATCACCGCACGCATCACTCCCGATACCTACCAGAAGGGTTTTCAGGAGGGTGAGTACCTCAAGAAGTACCTCGGCGACAAAAAGACCACCGCGATCGGCCTGCCGGGTCCGCAGGGATCGGGTTGGGCGGAGAGCTATATGGCGGGGTTCCGCGACAGCACCAAAACCGGCAACATCAAGCTCGTGGCCGAGCTCTACGGTGAGCCCGGCGTTCCGCAAAGCCTGCGCATCGTCGAGGACGCTTTGCAGACCTATCCGGATCTCAATGTGATCTGGGGCGGGGCAGCGGCGGCGGAAGCGGCCGTCAGTGCCGTCGCTGACGCCGGCCGCGACGACGTCGTGATCATGTCGTCGTACGAGAACCAGACGATGCTGAAGCTGGTCAAGGAAGGCAAGGTGCTTGGCTTCGCCGCCGAGTATCCGGTCATGATGGGGCGCATCAGCGTCGACCTCGCGGTGCGGGCGTTGGAAAAGAAGGACTATGAAAAAGTTCTGCTGGTCGCGCCGGGTATCGTGACCAAGGACAACGTCGACAAGATCGACCCGACGCAGATTTTCGCGCCCGATGGGTGGAAACCCGAATTTTCGGTAAAATAGTCACGTTTTCGATGGGCGGTGAGCCTCAGCCTCGGCCGCCGCCCTTTTTGCTTCGATGTCGGGGTGTCAAGATGCTTGAACTTACGGGTATGACGAAGCGTTTCGGGGGTGTGGTCGCGCTTGATGGCGTCGATTTCACGCTGCTGAGCGGTGAAGTCCATGCCCTTCTTGGCGAAAACGGCGCCGGCAAGTCGACGCTAATCAATCTTATAGCGGGAACGTATGGCTGGACTGAAGGCTCGTGCCGTATCGACGGCGAAACTGTTCCCGCGCTCACCCCTCAGAAATCCCGCGATGCCGGGGTCGCGGCGGTGTTCCAGGAATTCAGTCTCGTCCCCGACCTCACGGTCGAGGAGAACCTGTTTCTCGGACGCGAATTGAAAGGAGGGCTTTTCCTGAGCCGACGCGCGATGCGCGCCCGCGCTGAGGAACGCTTCCGCGAAATTGGCTTTCACGTAGAGCTGGACAGCAAGATCGAAACGCTGACCCGAGCGCAAAAGCAGATGGTGGAGATTGCCAAGGGCATGCTTTCTGATGCTAAGGTACTCATCCTCGACGAGCCGACCGCGTCGCTTACCGATGGTGAAGCGGAAAAACTGTTCGCCGCCATCGCAGGCCTTAAGGCGCGGGGCGTCGGTATCATCTATGTGTCGCACCGCATGGCGGAGATCCGTCGGCTCGCGGACCGTGTTACGGTCTTGCGAGGAGGGCGTAAGATCGACACCGTGGCCATCGCCGCAGCATCCGACGCGACGCTGATCGAGATGATGGTGGGCCAGCCGGTCGAACGACTGTATCCGTCGATTAGCCAGCGCCCCGCCGATGTCGTGCTGGCGACCAGGGGGATAGGTGTCTCCGGCACCGTATCCAATGCCTCCATCACGGTCAGGGCTGGAGAAATCGTCGGCCTGGCAGGCTTGGTTGGCTGCGGCCGCAGCGAACTTTGCCGAGCCGTGTTCGGCCTGGAGCGTGTGACGTCCGGTGAGATCGAACTCCATGGCGCGGTGGTTCGAGCGCCAGCCCCGCACAGCATGTTGCGTGCCGGACTTTGTTACTATCCAGCGGATCGCGGCGCCGAGGGACTGGCCCTCAGCCGCCCGGGCCGCGAGAATGTGACCATGGCCGCGCTCGATGATCCGAGACTGTCCCACGGCGGACTGCTCAAGTCGTGGCGCGAGCGCCGGGCGATAGCCGCGCCGTTGAAGACACTGGGGCTGCGACCGATGGCGCCCGAACGCGCGGCGTCGTCCTTTTCGGGAGGAAACCAGCAGAAACTCGTGCTGGCTCGCGGTCTGATGCGCCCGGTCTCGGTCCATATTTTCGATGAACCGACGGTTGGCATCGACGTCGGCGCCAAAAGCGAGGTCTACCGGCTTATGAAAAGCCTGGTGGAGAATGGCGCGGCCATTCTGCTGTCATCGTCCGAACTGCCAGAACTCGTTCACCTGGCCAACCGCGTATATGTCATGCGCGAAGGGCGCATAGTCGCCGAACTCAAAGCCGACGGCATCACCGAGGCCACCGTGCTGCGTCACTATTTCGACGCCGAAACCGGCACCACGGAGGCGGCATGAGCCCTGACACGCTGCGGCGACGCTTTCTGGAAACCGGCGGGATCGTCATCCTGCTTCTGGTCGCGGTCGCGGGTGCGGCCGCGATCATCGAACCGCGTTTTCTGAACCGCCTGAACATCCTCAACGTCCTGCGCAATTTCTCCTTCCTGGCGGTTCCGGCGATCGGCCAGATGATCGTCATGACCACGGGTGGCTTTGATCTGTCAGTCGGCGCCACAATGGCGTTGGCGTCGGTTGTCACGGCCGCGGCGATGGCCGCGATGCCGGACGCGCATGGGGTCCAGCTGCTGGCACCGGTGGCGCTGGCTCTGGCCAGCGGCGCTTGTGTTGGCCTGGTAAACGGCACGCTGGTGGCGCGGCTTTCCCTATCCCCTTTCATGGTGACATTGGCGTCTTTGTCGATCGTCGCCGGGATTACGCTCTACTACACCCAGGGCATCCCGATATATGGCGTTTCCGACGCCTTCGTCGATGCGATCGGGCGAGGGCAGGTGCTTGGCCTGCCGCCCGTCCTATTGCTTGCGCTAGCGGTGATCGCCATCGCCATCATTCTGCAGCGCCGGACCGCGCTCGGGCGCCACTTCTACGCCGTCGGCGGCAACCTCGGCGCCGCCCGGCTGTCGGGTGTGCGGACCCACCGTGTGTTGATAACCGCCTATGTGCTCTCTGGTCTTCTAGCCGCGCTCACCGGCGTCCTGATCACCGCTCGCATCGGTTCTGGCCAGTCCACGATCGGCGGTACGCTTGGACTGGAGACGATCGCCGCGGCGGTGATCGGCGGCGTTTCATTGCGCGGCGGCTCGGGCCGTGCCGAGAACGTCGCCATGGCGGCGCTGTGCCTCTCAATCATCGCCAATGCGATGAACCTCACGCAGATCGACAGCAAGTTCCAGACGCTGGTCCTAGGCTTGGTACTCATCGGCGCGCTGGCTTTTGACCGTTTCGTTCAGGGGAGGCGGGCCAATGTCTGATCGTCCAGACATCGCGACTCCGGCCGTTCTTGACCGTGCTCGCCCGGACATCCGCCAGCTCGCGGCGCAGGCCAAGCTGCCGGGGCTCATATTCCTGGCCTTGCTGGTTCTCGGTCTGCTCGACCCGCGCATCGTCTCGAGCGGCAATCTCTGGAACATCGCGATACAGACCAGCTATCTCGCACTCTTCGCCATGGCCCAGACCATGGTGCTGCTGACGCGCGGCTTCGACCTGTCGCTTGGTTTTACCGTCTCGCTCGTCAGCGTCATATCGGCGATGGTGATGACGGGAACCGGCGATATGCCCATCCTGTGGGGAATCGCCGCCGGCCTCGGTGTCGGCCTGCTGATCGGCGGGCTAAACGGCTTCCTCATCGCCGGTATCGGCATCAACCCCCTGGTGACGACGCTTGGCATGGCCAATATTGTGATGGCACTGGCGTCAACCGTCAGCGGGGGCTTTCCCGTGCCAGGCATTCCCGAAGCCTTCACGGACGCCTTGGCGGAGGGACGGCTGATCGGCATTCCGGTGCCTATCCTGTTCGCCGCGCTGTGTTTCGTCCTGCTGTTCCTTGTCCTGCGCTTCACCGTGTTGGGCCGCGGCCTGTACCTGATCGGCGCCAACCCTCGCGCGGCGAAGGCGGCGGGCGTTCGAACCGGACGCGTCGTTGCGATCGACTACGTGGTCTGCTCGCTGCTGGCCGCGATTGGCGCCATGCTCCTCACCGCGCGCACGGGATCGGGCGAGCCCAATCTCGGCGGCAACCTGACTCTGGAATCGATAGCGGCGGCTGTGGTCGGTGGCGTGCGCCTCACCGGCGGCGAAGGAGGCGTCACGGCGGCTCTGCTCGGTGCCCTGTTCATCACGGTCATTTCCAACGCCATGAATCTCATGCAGGTTGACGGGTATCTGCAGCAGGTTCTTTTGGGCCTCATCATTCTGGCCAGCCTGATACTGGGCCGCGATCACAAGAAACGTTAACAGCTCTGGACCTTAAATGGCTTATCAAGTCTGCATCGATATCGGCGGAACGTTCACCGATTGCCTGGTTTCCGAGCCCGGCGGTAAAATCTCGATCTTCAAATCGCCGACGACGCCCGGCGAATTCGAGAAGGGATTCATCAATGTGCTGCACGTGGCGGCCGCTGGATACGGCCTCGATCCCTCGACGTTCATGACCGAGATCGACCTGATCGTGCATGGCTCGACCGTTTCGACCAACGCGCTTGTCGAGCGCAAAACTGTCAAGGTCGGGCTTATCCTCAACGAAGGACACCAAGATATTCTCGTCCTGCGCGAGGGGCCGCGCAAAGGTGCATTCCAGTGGCGGCTCGACTATCCGGAGCCTTATGTTCCGCGCCACCTGACGAAGACGGCGCGGGGCCGCGTCGATGCGCGCGGACGGGAGCTCACGCCTCTGTCGAAATCCGATGTCGAGGCGGCGATAGCCGACTTCCGGCGCTATGGGGTCGAAGCGATAGCGGTCGGTCTGCTTTGGTCCGTCGTCAATCCCATCCATGAAACGATGGCGCGCGATATCATCGCGCAGGCATGGCCGGAGATCCCGGTGACGCTTAGCCATGAAGTCAATCCGATGTCGCGCGAGTACAAGCGCATCATCGCGGCCGCTATCGACGCGTCGATCAATCCGATCGTGCGCACCTATATCGAGGACTTGCGGCAAGCACTCTCGCAGGCTGGTTTCCAGGGCGAGCTGCTGCTCGCCAACTGCGTCGGTGGAATGATGCCCCCCGCCGAGATGCTGCGGCGGCCAATCTACAGCGTCATGTCGGGGCCGACGCTGGCGCCAATGGCCGCGCTGGCGCTGAGCGACGAGGCCAATGTCATTGTCGGCGACATGGGCGGCACCACCTTCGACGTCTCGGCTTTGCGCGACCACCAGATCATCGTGACCCCGGACAGCATGATCCACGACGACTCGCTGGGGATCGCGAAGGTCGATGTGAGATCGGTTGGCGCCGGCGGCGGGTCCATTGCCTGGGTCGACGATGGCGGCCTGCTGCGGGTCGGACCCCAAAGCGCTGGCGCGCGGCCGGGGCCGGCATGTTACGGGGCGGGAGGTACCGAGCCGACGGTCACCGATGCCAATGTCGTGCTCGGCATCATCGACCCGGACTATTTTCTCGGCGGGCGGATTAAGATCAGCCGCGAACTGGCCGAGAAAGCGGTCGCGAGCATCGCGACGCGGCTCGGCATCCCACTGCTAGACGCGGCTTACGCCATCCAGACCACCAGCAACCACAACATGGTCGGGGCCATCGAAGAAATCACCATTCGCGAAGGCATAAACCCGCGCGACAGTTTCTTTGTCTGCGGCGGCGGTGCGACCGCCATCCATATTGCCGAGATGGCCGACATATTGGGCTTGAAACGCTACATGATCCCCCGCTTCATGGCCGGGCTAAGCGCGTTCGGCGGGTTGATCTCGGATATCACGCGCGAGGAAAGCGCGGTTTTCCTAACCTCGACCCGGCGCTTCGACGCCGCCGGCGTCTCCGACATCCTGGCGCGGTTGAAGGCGTCGGGCGAGGCATTCCTCGAACAGGCCGGCGTTGAGCCCGAGCTGCGGCGTTTCGAGTTCTCCTTTCTTGGTCGCTACGAGTACCAGTCCTGGGAAATCGAGGTCCATTTCGAGGCCGATGAGGCGCGGCTCGACGCGGCAAAACTGCCAAGTCTGGTCGAAGCGTTCCATCAGATGCACGAACGCATCTATTCGATCAGATCCGACCGCGACGTCGTCGAATTCACCAACTGGAAGCTGCGTGCGGTGGGCAAGCGCGTTAATCAGGATACCTGGAAGGACTTCAGGCTGGCCAACCAGGCGACGGCGCCGGTCGCCAAGGCCCATCGGCCAGCTTATTTGCATGAAACCCGGCGGATGAGCTCTCTGCCCGTCTACGACATGGACCAGTTGGGCGCGGGAGCCGCGCTTGACGGCCCCTGCCTGGTGGAGGCGACGACGTTCACCGCCTTCCTCAAGGACAAGCATCGCGGGCGCGTCGACCCGCAAGGCAACATCGTCGTGACCGTCGATTGAACTCAAACCTTACCGAACAAGGCACCGTAAAATGAATTCACCTGTCGTTCGCCCGGAGACGCCAACTCGCCGCGTCGATCCGTTCCTGATGTCGGTTCTCAAGAGCCGCTTCGAGGCGGTCGTGCGGGAAATGACGCTGGTCGTGATGCGGGCCAGCCGCTCAGCGGTGATCAAGAACGCCCGCGACCTGAGCTGTGCGATCCTGACCTATGATCACCGCCTCGTTTCCACGGAGGACGCGCTGCCGATCCACGTCATGTCGATGGATCTGGCGACGCGTCCGATAACGGAGTTGTTCGACGATATCGCCGACGGCGACATCTTCCTCAACAACTGCCCATACACGGGCGGCACCCATCACGCCGACTTGATCATGGCGATGCCGATCTTTTTCGATGGCAAGCCACTGTTCTGGGCCGTGGCGCTTTCCCACCATGCCGACACTGGCGCGCCGACACCTTCGACCTATCTGCCATTCGCCAAAAACGTTTATGAGGAAGGAATCCATTTTCCTTGCGTGCGTGTGGTCGAACAGCACCGGGAGAAGCAGGACATCCTGCGCATCGGTATGATGCGCAACCGTGTTCCAGACATCTGGCTGGGTGACGTACGCGCCCAGATCGGCGCCTGCAGGACAGGTCGACGCCGTGTGCTGGAACTGCTCGAAAAATACGGTCGCGACACACTCGTGGATTTCGTCGAGGACTGGTTCGACTACGGTGCGCGTCGCGCCATGGCTGAAATCGCCAAATTGCCGAAGGGCAAGTTCTCCTACGAGGTCCGCCATGACCCGGTCCCCGGCGTGGCTGAGGAGGGAATCCCGGTCAGGATCACCATCGACGTCGACCCCGAAGCAGGCGAAATCACGGTCGACGTGCGTGACAACATGGATAACGTGCCTGGCGGCCTCAACCTTTCGGAAAACACCTGCACAGGCTCGTGCCGCATTGGCGTCTTCAACAATCTCGATGACGGCATCCCGCACAACGAGGGTGCAAAGAGCCGGATCAAGGTGTTGATGCGGGAGGGAAGCGTGGTCGGCAAACCCCGCTACCCCGTAGGCACCTCGGTGGCGACCACCAATGTCAACGACCGGTTGATCATCGCTGGTAATTGCGTGTTCTCGACCATGGGAGAACCCTATGGCCAGGCCGAGAGCGGCTCGCACCTGCCAGCGGGGATCGGCGTGATTTCAGGCAAGGATCCATTCAAGGATGGGCAGCCCTACGTCAACCAGGTCTTCATTGGCTACGCCGGCGGCGGAGCGCGTCACGGCTATGATGGCTGGTTGACATATTGCGGGCCGGCAAATGGCGGCCTGATCGCGCTGGATTCCGTGGAGGTGGATGAATCCATGTATCCCATCATCATTGAATCGCGCGGCGTAGTGGCGGACACGCAAGGCATTGGCGAGTTCGAGGGCGCTCCCGCCGTGGGCGGTGTCTTCTATCCCGTCGACCACGAGATGACACTGGTCTACTCGGCCGACGGCACAACCTTTCCGCCGCGTGGCGTGCTCGGCGGCGGTGACGCCAAGGCCAGTCGCAGCGCCAAGCGCGGCACGGACGGCAAGTCGGTGGAATTGCCGGCCTTCCATGAGGAGGCGTGTCGCGCCGGCGAGCGCATCGAGTTCGTCGCCTGCGGCGGCGGCGGTTATGGCGAACCGGCCAAGCGCGATGTCCGCCGTGTCGCGGCCAGCGTTGGCCGCGGCTGGCTGTCGAGCGAAGCGGCTCGCGAGTCCTACAAGGTGGCGTTGGTGCTAGACGCTGAGCAGGGCGTCTGGGTCGTCGACCAGGATGCCACCGCGCGCCTCAGGGCGGCCTGAGCCAGTGCGAAGAGAGTCGCCGGCATGACCGGCGGCTTCGATCACGCCCGCTTGGCGGCCGCGTCCTGCACGTCGAAATGCCGCAACAGGTTCATGCCACCGCGCACGATGTCGCGTTCGATTGCCTTCCGCGCCACCTTCTTGTTGCGGGTCCGGAACGCTTCGATCAGCGTCTCGTGCTCTTCCGCGCCGATGTAGTCGTTCTCGGCCTGCAGATAATATACGTTGAGGATCGGGCCCATCGACACCCACAGGCTTTCGATTTGAGCGATCAGCATATCCATCTTGGACAGGCGGTAGACGCCGAAGTGGAATTCACGATTGGCGCGACGGGCGCGGTCGGCATCGCCGGACGTTTCGCCGGCCACGAAATCACGATGGATCTCGACAAGCCTTTCAATATCCGCGTCCGAAACATGCTCGACGGCGAGCTCGGCCGCTAGTCCCTCGAGCGCGATACGAATGAGCCTGACCTGCCAGTAGCGCGACCGGGTCAACTCTGGAACGGTGACGAACCGCCCCGAACGCAGCTCCAGCGCCTGCTCGCTAATGAGCCTGAAGCAGGCCTCCCGCACAGGCGTTACGCTGGTGCCCAGCCGTTGCGCCAGATCTTGCATCAAGAGCCTTTCGCCCGGCCGGAAGTTGCCCGCGATGAGGGCTTCACGCAGCGAGATATAGGTTCTCGCTGACAGACTGCCTTGCTCGATTGGCTGCATCTTGTTCATGGATCACCGCTTCAATGTTGGACCGCACCGAATCGGCAACGGATAGGGTATGAAACGATCTTATATCCTATAAGTCGGTTTCGAAACATGGCTAAGAGTGGTCTCTGCTCCCAGCGGAGAGCTTGCGCAGGATCGTCTCGATGACATCCAGCGACTTCTCAACCGTCGCCCGGTCATGGCTCCCTGACAGGTAAAGACGCTTGAGCGGAAGCGGCTGGCCAATCAGCCGGTTCGCCACCATCTCCTTGCGGAATGCGAGATCGAAAACATCGTCGTTGCGCAGCAAGTCCTGGTAGTCGCGGTAAGGACCGCTGAGGAAATAGATCAGCCAGACCGAGCCAAACCCGGCGCTTTGCGCGGGCAGGCCGAGGCGATCGATAATGCCATCCAGCTCCGCCCGCATGAAAGCGCCGAGGGCAAAGAGGCGGTCATAGAAGCCTGGTTTCGACAGCTCGTCGATCGTCGCCTGCATGGCGGCGAGCGTCGACGGCGTGCCGTTGAAAGTACCGCCCATGAACACGGATCCTTCCCCGGTCCGACCAACGAGCTCCATGAGATCGCGACGACCGGCCACTACGCCGACGGGATAGCCTGACGAGGCCGCCTTGCCGAAGGTCGCGAGATCAGGCGTGACGTCGGCGATCGACTGATAGCCGCCGAGCGCGTGGCGAAAGCCGGTGATGACCTCGTCGAAGATCAGCACGACGCCATGATCGCTGGTCAGGCGACGCAGGTCACGCAGGAAAACATCCGTCGCGATCACCGACCCCATATTGTGAGCGATGGGCTCGATAATGATCGCCGCGACCTCGCCTGGATTGGCCTTGAGATAATCCTCGACGGCCTCGGCATCGTTGTACGGCAGCACGATGGTATGTCGGGCGGCGTCCTCAAGGATGCCGGCGCTGATTGGATCATACTTGCCGACCGCCTGCGCGTGCGACTGCACGTTCATGGCGACATAGTCGTGCCAGCCATGATAGCCGCCTTGAAACTTGATGATCCGCTTGCGACCGGTGGCGGCACGGGCAAGACGCAGGGCGTGATAGGTTGCCTCCGATCCCGAATTGCAGAAGGCGACGAGATCCGCGCAAGGGATGCAGTCGACCAGCGCCTCCGCCACCTCGATCTCCAGCCGCATCGTTCCCGCTCCGACAAGGTCGATGTCTTCGGATACTGCCGCGATGCGTTCGCGCACCGCAGGATGACAGTGGCCAAGCACGTTGGCGCCGAAGCCGCAATGGAAGTCGGTGTACTGGTGTCCGTCGACGTCGTAGAGAAACGCACCCTGCGCCCGGGCGAAGACATGCGGCGCGCCGAGCCTGCGGCTCGGGCTGAGCAATCCGCCCGGCATCACCGCGCTGGCACGCTCGATGAGTCGGGTGATGTTATTCTGATCGGTCATCTGAATGTCCGTGCATGGCTATGGTTGTCCGTCAGATCAGCCAAGGGCTTCCAGGACGGTGGCCTCGATCCCCGCCGCGTCCAGACGGTAATGCTTGTAGAGATGGGTCGGCGGCGCGATGAGGCTGTATTCGTCACGGATCCCATGGCGTATCAGCCGTGCCGGGCTGCCCGCCTCCGCCAGGATTTCCGCAACCGCGCCGCCCAGACCGCCGAGGATATTGTGTTCCTCGATCGTTAGAACGAAGCGGGAGTGAGCGGCGGCCGAAAGCACTGCCTTGGTATCCAATGGCTTGATCGTATGCATGTCGATCAGCCCCACGGATTTGCCCGCCGCACGCAGCGCGCGGTAAGCCTCGCGTGAGGGATGGACCATCGAGCCGCAGGCAACGATGGTCAGGTCCGATCCTTCGCCGTGAACGATCGCCTTGCCGAACTGGAAGTCGACGCCGTCGTCATAGACCACCGGTTCCTGGCCGCGGCCAATGCGGAAGTAGATTGGCTGCGTATGATTGACCGACGCCTTGACGGCAGCCGCCAGTTGCGGGCCGTCGGCCGGCGCGACGACCGTGAGGTCGGCGATACTTCGCATGATGGCAAGATCCTCTGTCGCATGGTGGGAGGTGCCGTAGAAGCCGAGTGAAATACCGGCATGATGACCGATCAGCCGCACCGGCAGAGCCGAATACGCGACGTCGGTTCTGATCTGTTCGCAGCACAGCAGCGCGAGGAAAGAAGCGAATGTAGCGATGAACGGCATGGCGCCTGTGCTGGCCATGCCGGCAGCAGCCGAAACCATATTCTGTTCGGAAATGCCAAATTGCGTGAAGCGTTCGGGAAAGCGCTGCGCAAACCGAACCAGCCCGTTCGAATATTGCAGGTCGGCCGTGCCCGCCAGGACGGGATGACCCTCTTCGACCAGATCAATGAGCGCGTTGGCCAGGTAACTCAGGCCAGGCGCGCGCGCGTTGATCTGGCGGTACTGCCAGGAGTTGGTATCGATCGGGCCGTTCATTGTGTTTTGCCTCCACGCTTGATCTCTTCGGCGGCCAAGGCCTCGTCCGATGGCGCGAGATAGCCCAGATGCCAGCCGGGCTCGGTTTCCATGTAGCCAACGCCCTTGCCTTTGGAGGTTTTGGCTATGATGCAGACGGGCCGGGTGCGATCTGCCTCGGCCTTCAACTGTCGCAGTAGCGTCGCGAGCGCGACGACGTCGTGCCCGTCGACCTCGTGCACCCGCCAACCGAACGCCGCCCATTTGTCGGCCAACGGCTCAATGCCGATGATGTCGTCGACCTGACCGTCGAGCTGGTATCCGTTGCGGTCGACGATGGCGATCAGATTGCCGGCCTTGTGATGGGCGGCAGACAGCGCCGCTTCCCAAACCTGGCCCTCCTGCATCTCGCCGTCGCCAAGAAGGACATAGACATCGAAGCGCCGGTCGGCGGCACGGGCGCCGAGCACCATGCCGAGACCGCCGGACAAGGCATGGCCGATCGACCCGGAGCTGAAGTCGACGCCGGGCACTTTGCGCATGTCGGGATGATCGCCGAGCGGATTGCCCAGCCGGGTGTAGCCATCGAGGACTTCCTTGGAGAAAAAGCCCCAGTCGACCAGCAGCGGGTAGAGGCCGACCGCGGCGTGTCCTTTGCCCATGAGGAAGCGGTCACGATCTGGCCATTGCGGCTCGCCGCGCTTGAGCCGCATCGCATCGTAGTAGAGCGTGGCGAATATTTCCGCGCAGGAAAACACTGACGAATAATGGCCAACCTTGGCGATCTGGATGAGGCGCAGCGTCTCGAGCCGCACGAACTCTGCCCTGTCGCGCAACAGGGCGATCCGCTCCGCGTCGGGTGGTGAGGCGATGTTTGAAGGAGTGGGTGGGTTGGCCATTGGGCGTAACTCTCGGGATCATTTTTCTCGACAACTTATAAGTTATAAGATATTCGTCGCCGAAGCAACCGCCTATCTGGTCGCAAGGAGAATTTTGATGAACAACGAATCGCGCGTGCTCGACATGGCCAGGCACTTTCATTCCCAAACGGATCCACGCCTGCATGAGGATCATGGTCCGTTGATGATCGTGGCCGGCGAAGGCGCGACCGTCACGGATGACGCGGGCAACCGCTATATCGAGGGCATGGGCGGACTTTGGTGCGCCTCGCTTGGCTTCAGCGACAGCCGGCTGGCCGACGCGGCCGACCGCCAGATGCGCAAGCTGGCTGTCTACCACACCTTCAACCACCGCTCGAATGAGCCCACCGTCGAACTCGTCGAACAGCTTACCGCGTTGGCGCCATTCGACAACGCGCGCGTTTTTCTGGTTGGCTCCGGTTCGGAAGCCAATGACACGATGGTCAAGCTCGCCTGGTATTACCAGGCGGCGCGAGGGCGTCCCGACAAACGCAAGATTATCAGCAGGTTTGGCGCCTTCCACGGCAGTACGATCATGGGCGCGGCGCTGAGTGGTCTGCCGCACATGCACAAGTCCTTCAATCTGCCGCCACTTCCCGTCATATTCGCGGCGCGGCCGTTCCACTATCTTGATGGTCTGCCGGCCGAGGCGGAGCGTGACTACGCCACGCGCTTGGCCCAAGAACTCGAGGTCCTGATTCTAGCGGAGGGGCCCGAGACCATCGCCGCGATGATCGCCGAGCCGATCATGGGCGCTGGCGGCGTGCTGGTGCCACCGGAGGATTATTTTCCAAAGATCCAGGCGGTGCTGCGCAAATACGACATCCTCATGCTGTCCGACGAGGTGGTCTGCGGCTTCGGACGCACCGGAAACTGGTTCGGCAGCCAGACATTTGGCATGGAACCGGACATGCTGTCGGTCGCCAAGGGGCTTTCATCCGGTCACCTGCCTATTGGCGGCGTCATTATCTCCGACAAGGTTTACCAGTGCGTCGCCGATGAGGCCCACAAGGTCGGCGTGTTCGGCCACGGTTTCACCTATTCCGGTCATCCGGTGACAGCGGCCGTCGCCGCCGAGGCGATCAAGATCTACCGCGAGATCGATCTCGTTAGTCAGGCGCGTCGTCTCGGCGATTACCTGCATGGAGCGCTCGCCGACGCGCTCGACGACCATCCGCTGGTCGGCGAGGTCCGCGGCCGCGGCTTCATCGCTGCGGTTCAGATCGTTGAGGATCGTGCCGCCCGTCGCGTCTTCGCGCCGGAACTGCGAATTGGCGCCGATGTCGAGCGGCGGTGCCGCGAGCACGGTGTCATGATCCGCAATATGGGAGACGTGCTTGCAATATGTCCGCCATATATAATCACCGAAAGCGAGATCGACGCGTTGGTCGACGGCATTCGTTCTGCGCTCGACGGCGCCGCTGCTGCGAATTCCCGGGTCGGTCGGGTGGCATGAAGACCGACCGCTTCACTTCAATGCATATGATCGATCAAGCGAATCTGGTGCGGGCGGGCCAGGTCAGCTCAACCGAGTTGGTCGAAGCCGCGATCGCCTGCATGAAGGCCGTCAATCTCGATCTCAATGCGGGGATCTTTGATCTGTCGGACGATGCGCGTCGCGAAATGCCGACTACGCACTGTTTGGCAGGGTAAAGCGGCGGACGCACTTGCTGAACAGGCCGAGCCGTTCGATCAGTTTCTCTTTTCGCGCGGCAGCGGCATCCTCGGGGCCGACTATATCCAAGACCTAGTTTGTTTCATTCGGTCGGGCGTTGCGCTCTTCCTGCAACGATGCGATGGGTGGCTGACGCCGATGCTCGGCACTCCGCCGCCACCGCGAGCCGCCGCACATCGGATCGTGATCACTAAAAGCCGAACGGGGGCCAGACCATGTTTGAGAAGACCAGCCATTTCATGCGGCAGGCCAATCTCATCAACGGCGAATGGGTGCAGGCCGACAGCGGCCAGACGGTCGACGTCAACAATCCAGCCACCGGCCTCAAGATCGGCATCGTGCCGAAATCGGGCAAGGCCGAGACCCACCGCGCCATCGACGCCGCCGCCACCGCCTTCAAGACATGGCGCAAGACCACTGCGCTCGAGCGCTCGAAGCTGCTGCGCAAGCTGCATGACGCGATGATGGACAATCAGGACGTGCTGGCCGAATTGCTGACCATCGAGCAGGGCAAGTCATTGTTTGAATCGAAGGGCGAGATCGGCTCGGCCGCGGCCTACATCCTGTGGTTCGCCGAGGAAGGCCGTCGCACCTATGGCGACGTCGTGCCGTCGCCGTGGGCCGATCGCCGTATCCTGGTGACCAAGGAGCCGGTCGGCGTCATCGCCGCCATCACGCCATGGAATTTTCCATCCTCGATGCTGGCCCGCAAGCTCGGCCCGGCGCTGGCCGCCGGCTGCACCGCCGTCGTCAAGCCGGCGTCGCAGACGCCTTATTCCGGCCTCGCCTGGGGCGCGCTGGCCGAGGAAGTCGGCTTCCCCAAGGGCGTCATCAATATCCTGACGGGTTCGGCCAGCGAAATCGGCGATGAGATCTGCGCCAACCCGCTGGTGTCGAAGATCACCTTCACCGGATCGACCGAGATCGGCAAGATGCTGATCCAGAAGTCTTCGGTCACCGTCAAGAAAGTGTCGATGGAACTCGGCGGCAACGCGCCGTTCATCGTCTTCGATGATGCCGACATCGAGCGCGCCGTCGCCGGCGCCATCACCGCCAAGTATCGCAATTCAGGCCAGACCTGCGTGTGCACCAACCGCTTCCTCGTGCAGGCCGGTGTCTACGACAAGTTTGTCGAGAAGCTGGTCGCTGCCAGCAATGCCCTGAAGGTCGGCTCTGGCCTGGAAGAGGGCGTGCAGCAGGGACCGTTGATCGACGAGAAGGCCGTCGAGAAGGTCGAGGAATTCATCGCCGACGCCACGTCCAAGGGCGGCAAGGTCGTTGCCGGCGGCAAGCGCCACGCGCTTGGCGGCTCGTTCTTCCAGCCGACCGTCATCGCCAATGCCAAGCCCGACATGCGCTTCATGAAGGAAGAGATTTTTGGCCCGATCGCCCCGGTTTTCAAGTTCGAGACCGAGGAAGAGGCCATCGCGCTCGCCAATGACACAGAGTTCGGCCTTGCCGCCTATTTCTACACCGGCGATCTCGGTCGCGCCTTCCGGGTTATGGAAGGCCTGAAATACGGCATGGTCGGCGTCAATGAAGGCCTGATCACCACGCCGGAAGCGCCGTTCGGCGGTGTCAAGGAATCGGGCCTCGGCAAGGAAGGCGGACATCAGGGCATCGAGGATTATCTCGACACCAAATATGTTTGCATCGGCGGCCTCGGCCTCTAGCGGGGCCGACGGATGGTCATCGCTTGTCGCTTGCCTGTCGAGGTTTTCAATGGTTTGGTGTGACACAAAGGGGTCGGAACAAGAGCCGTGCGAAATCGTACGCGGCCTTTATCAACCAAAGACAGCTACGGCTGATTTGATGATGATGCCGCCATACGGGCTTCGGCGCCTCGGACGACCCCATGCTCGAGCGCCAGGGTCAGCGCGCCGCGCGTGACCTTGGGCCATGGCTGGCCGCGCGGTCCTTTGCTCGGCGCCTACCCGACGCCGCTAGCAGCCAGCGATCGATTATCGCCAGTAGACCAACGGCAAGCGCAGCCAGACCGCCAACGCATTTTTGTCGCCTATGCGCGGGCGGCGCTGCAGGCGGTTGATCTTGCGGCCGAGCTGGGGCGCCGCGCCCATCACCTGCTGGCAGTGGCGCCGAAGCTGCGCGCGAAAGGGGTCGGATGCCGTCCTCGAAAAGTTGCTTTCCGACGATGCAGTCGTCGCCTCGCAAGAGTGATCGCGGGTTGCGCCGGCTGTTCGACCGACTCCCTCAAGCTTGGGGCCGTGCGCGAGCTGTCCGGCCGCCCAACCTTTGGCATCTACGGGCTGTGAAAATGATGGCTGAAGCGACAGGGCGAAGAAGAAGTAAGGGCCGGTCAGATGACCATCGATCAGGCGACCGCCTGTTCGATCTCGAACAGGCCGTGGACCTGCCTCCGGTGGTGGAGACGCAGGAGCAGAAACGCCAGCCTGTCCAACCGCCAAAGAAGAGGCGGCGGTACCTATACCTTTTGATCCCGTTGGCGCTGCTTGTGGCAGGCGGAGGATACTACATCGCCGTCACCAAGGGTTGGTTCAATAAGCCGGAGCCTTTGCTCGCGCGTTTCGAGAGGCTGAAGCTGACGGACGCCGACGGCGTTGAACTGTTCGCCCTGAGCGGCGAGGCATACCGGGAAGGCGACGGCGGAATCGGCTTGCAGAATCAATCTTGCGATGGAACG
This sequence comes from Mesorhizobium loti, assembly GCA_002356515.1. NCBI lineage: Bacteria > Pseudomonadati > Pseudomonadota > Alphaproteobacteria > Hyphomicrobiales > Phyllobacteriaceae > Mesorhizobium > Mesorhizobium loti. The sequence continues at coordinate 37,382 of AP017608.1, forward strand.
GGGCAACAAGGACGCGAAGCTTCCGGTCCGAACTCCGTACGTCTCCACGAGTAATATACACCCAGATCCGTCTCGACCATGCACGCCACCTGTTAGCTCGGACTGAGAAATCGATTTCCACGATTGCGTTTGAGTGTGACTTTTGTGACGGCTCACATCTGAGCCGTGTATTTCGCGATCACTACCAGCAGACCCCCAACAATTTCGGGTCCAGAGCTTCACTCCGCTGCCCGATGCTGCTGCCAAAAGCGCTTACATTTCCGGCGGTGCCTGACAGACTAGCTGTGTAGTCCCCGAGTGTGATGGTGCATCATCGAGCCTGAGTCGTCAGGATGAGGATGCCCTATGGCAAGTGTTCTTCACGGCAGCGCCCGCACGACGCCGCGTCTTCGAGCCGAGCTCCAAGCGTCGCAAGAGAGCACCCGGTCCCTTGCCACCCGCTATGGGCTGAACCCGAAGACAGTGGCCAAATGGCGCAAGCGGACCACGACGACCGATACGCCGATGGGTCCGAAGACCCCTAAGAGCACGGTGTTGACGCCCGCCGAGGAGGCCATTGTCGTGGCCTTCCGCCAGAAGACGCTGCTGCCGCTGGACGACGTGCTCGGTTGCCTGAGGGATACCATCCCCAACCTCAGCCGTAGCGCATTGCACCGCTGCCTCCAGCGCCATGGCGTCTCCCGGCTGCCAGTCGAGGCGGTCAAGGATCAGCGTAAGAGGTTCAAGACCTACGAGATCGGCTATGTTCATATCGACAGCTGTGAACTGCGGCATGCGGACGGCAAGCTAGTTATGTTCCTGGCGATCGATCGTGTCTCGAAGTTCACCTATGTCGAGTTCCACGACTGTGCCGGTAAGATGGAAGGCGCGGCCTTCCTCAGGAACGTGGTCGAGGTCTTCCCATACCAGATCCACACCGTGCTCACCGACAATGGCATGGCCTTCGCCGACCTGCCCAAGAACCGTCACGGGCCTAGCCGACGCTTCCTCGGTCCGCACATATTCGACCGGATCTGCATGGCCAATGGCATCGAGCACCGGCTGACCAAACCCTACCATCCCTGGACCAACGGTCAGGCCGAGCGGATGAACCGCACCGTCAAGGACGCCACGGTCAAAATCTACCACTACGACGATCTGGAAAGCCTCAAGGCCCATGTCCTGACCTTCGTCACCGCCTATAACTTCGCCAAACACCTCAAGGCCCTGACATGGAAAACACCCTATCAGGTGATCTGCGACGCGTGGACAAAGGACCCGTCAATCTTCAAAATCAACCCGCACCATCTCATTGCGGGACCACACAACTAGCCGTCAGCGCGGCTCAATAAGTGTTTCCGGTTCTCCGGACCGGTGCTTCTATTTCGACAGCAGCATCCAGCCAGGTAGTCCTTCAGAATTGGTCGGCGAAACAGCCCGCCGGCTCTCCGGTCCTCCCCCGCCCCACAACAAGGCGGCCTCCTCATCATGCAGAGGCGAATGGACTCGCACCATTCGATGGAATTGCAGTGATTGATCGGTCCCACGCGCCAGTCATTCCGGTAGACGCGGCTCTCTTCAAGGAACATCCGCGAACTGCGGTGGTGCGTTATGGGCATACCTCTTGCGAACTGCCCGCCGTGTGGTTCGATAAATAGCGATTGACAGTTTAAAGCGAACCGCTGACAATCGAACCATGCAAAACGAACCGAAAGCCCACGCTACCTTTCTCCGGGCGTACTTACGCGCCTCGACCAAGGAGCAGGATGCTGGACGCGCCCGCGCCGACCTTGAGGCGTTCGCCAACCAGCACGGCCTGCGGATCGCCGCGACCTACATGGAGAACGAAAGCGGCGCCCGCCTCGCCCGCCCCGAGCTGTTCCGCCTGCTGGGTGACTGCCAGCCCGGCGACATCCTGCTGACTGAGCAGGTGGACCGCCTCAGCCGCTTGAACACCGCGGATTGGGAGCGGCTGAAGGACGAGATTCGCCGGCGCCACGTCAAGGTGGTCGCCCTCGACCTCCCGACCTCGCACATGATGATGGGCGGCCGCGACGATGATTTCACCGCCCGCATGTTCGATGCCCTCAACGGGATGCTTTTGGATATGCTGGCCGCGATTGCCCGCAAGGATTATGACGACCGGCGGCGCCGCCAGGCCCAGGGCATCGCCACGGCCAAAAGCCAGGGCCGCTACAAAGGGCGTCCCGAGGATATGGCCCGCAATGCCGGCATCGTTAAGATGCTGGCCGCCAAGCAGAGCTGGAGCAGCATCATTGCCGCCACCGGCGCCTCTCGCTCCACCCTGGCGCGGCTGGCAGGACGTACCAAGGCCGAGGTAGTGGAGGGCAACCATGCCGATTAGGTCGCATCGCCGCTGGCTTTATCCCATCGACTGGCCGCAGCTGTCGGAATGGGTGCGCTTCGAGCGGGCCAAGGGCCGCTGCGAGCGCTGCGCCCGGCCGCATGGCAAAATCGTCACCCACCTGGGCGACGGCCGGTGGTGGGACGAGGACGCCGGCAGCTGGCGCGACGGCGACGGCCGGACTGTCGCAAACCTCCCTGCCCTGCCCGAATGCGTCGGCCTCACGTTGTACATCACCAAGGTGTTCATTGCGGCCGCGCACCTCAACCACGACGCCGGCGACTGCCGGCCGAAGAATCTCCGTGCCTTTTGTCAGCGTTGCCACATGCTGCACGACAAACCGGAGCATTTGCGCCAGCGCGACCTCACCTACAAGAAACGCCGCGCATTGGGCGACCTGTTCGGCGGCCGCTACGAGTAGCCAAATTAGAAAAAACTGGTGTCAGGTCGGATTTTATCCTACCCTATAAATGAACAAGGAAAGAATGCCGACCATGAACAACGCTGAAAAAGTCAGCGTCACCATGGCCCGCGAGCAAATGCAGGCCATCCGCGAAAGCGTCGAATCTGGCGAGTTCGCCACCACCAGCGAGGCCATGCGCGATGCCGTACGTGTCTGGCAACGTCAGCGCGTCGAGGACGCCCAGCGGCTCGATGCCACACGCGCCCGCATCCGCCGCTCCATCGAGGACCCTCGCCCCGACTTGACCGAAAAAGAGGCGGACGCCGCGCTTGACGAGGCTATTGAGGAAATCAACAAAGAGCTCGACCGTGCGGCGTCTTAAGGTCGCATTCTGGCCTGAAGCCATTGCCGACCTTGCCGAAATTTACCGCTTAGTCGCCATACGTAAGCCAGAGCCGACACATCGCTTTGGCTTTTGTGCGGCGCATACGCGCCCGCTGCCGCAAGACTGGCGACGCAGCCAATGGCGGCCGCCCGCGCGACGACCTGTTACCGGGCTTGCGCACCGTGCCGTTCGATACGGTACAAATCGTCAATGTGTTCTATGGTGGCCGCGACTATGAGGCTCCGTTCCGCGACCAAGAAGGCGAATCGTAGGCTGCCACACAATCCACCAAAGGGATCGCTACGCCCCTCAAAGAGGTGGAGCTGATAAAGGCCCGTTTAGAACGCATAGAGGAGTGATGCCATGAGTGACGATGACCTTGAAATCGTTCTGGGAAGCGGCAATATCTTGGCTGACTTTGGTGACCCCGACGCCGAAACCAAGCTGATGAAGGCCAAACTTGCGGCCAAAATCATCGGCGTGCTGGATGACCGCAAGATAAGCGGGCGGGCGGCCGGAAAAATCACCGGAGTCTCCGCAGCGGATATATCCCGCGTGCGGAACGCTGATCTGGCCAAGTTCACCCTTGACCGGCTGTTGCGCATCCACCACCGGCTCGCGCCCAGCGTAGAGAGTGAATATGACCTTCTCAACGCGACCAAAGGCGGAGAGACCCGCGTTTGAATTGCTTAGGTTGCGGCCGAGGCCAGTAGCGAGAATATCGACAACGAAAGAAGGGGGGAAGTGATGCCTCTGACCCGCGATTTCAAGGAAACCGTCAAGGCCCGCGCCGGCGCGGATGCCGGTTTTCGTGCGGCCCCTGTCACCGAAGCTGTTGAACTCCTGCTCAATGGCGAGGTGGGCACAGGAAAGCTTGTCCTCCGCGATAACATCAACGCCACCATCGAGTTCGACGACCTGACCGATCTCTAGTCGCAACCGAAACTCGCGCTCAACCCTGATCGCGCTTAGGTGTGATTTTGCCCTCTGCCGGAACCGACCCCTTATCGTCCGGCGTGGTGTAGCGATCAGGATCTTGACACAACCAGCCGCGGCTGGGTGCCGTGGCCGGCCCACAAAAAAACGCACCGTTCCTCACGATGCGTTCCGGCTTCTACCCGGTCAAAACCTAGCACCCCCACCCTGATATGGAAAGCACCCTTGGGCCTGCGACTAGCGGCCGGTTGCCACCGGCCGCGCGTCAGTAGTTCAATGGCAGAACAGCCAACAGCCGGCTTCTACCCGGAATCGAGGCTTCTCGCGCGGCTCGAGACTTAGCGGGTTATGACACGCATGCAGCTGTAGGTGGTGGAGGTGGTGGTATCAACCTCGCCCGTGCTGCCGCCGGTACGGTGGGTGCTGGTTTGGGTGGTGGCACCGCTCAGAACATCAAAGCCCTTGCTGATGCAATACGCGCTGGGAGTTGAGCGGAAGGGTATGGCCCTTTCATTAAAGGTCATGGTCTCCAACTTGTAGGGCAAGGGGCCTGAGGCTGGCGGCTTGACGGCGGCGGCGAGGCAGCCTTGCCCATCGGCCCCGGCTTGGCCTGGCGCATAGAGCAAGCCCTTTTTACCGCAGAGCACAAGTTGGTCCATACGGGCGTTGGTGCCGGTGACCTGGGTTTTGAGGCTGCTGATTTGGTCGGAGAGTGCCGACCAGGTCATTTGCGTGTCCATCGGGCCAGTGGCGGCACGTTCCTGGGCAATGGCTGGTGGTGTCAGCAGCGCTGACGCTGTCAGGAGGTAGGTTAGGGATTTCACATCGTGGTCTTTCCTTGGGTTTTTGGTGAGGGGCAACGTGCCGCCTTGGTGCTCCGGCAACTTCTTGCAGGGGGGCGCCCTCCTCCGCTACTGACGGCAGTAATAGGGTCGGCCGTTGACCATTTTCATGGTGCCGTAGACGCCTGGGCCGCAGGTGATGGCAGGACCGTCCGCCAGCTGCAGGACGGTCGCGGAAACGGTGCCGGAGACTTCCAGTGCGGCTGCGGGAGTTACCGTCCCTATGCCGACCTTGCCGCCGAAATTGGCGGCGCCCAAATAGGTCTGGCTGACACCGAGATAGCCCCACGTGGAAGCGCCGTTGGTGAGAGAGACATAGCCGCTGGCGCCATTAGCGATGACCTGGGCTGTGCCTGAGGTAATCCGGTCGCCAGTGACGACGCTGGAGGAGGCGTCGAGAAGGTTGGTCCAGCCGCCGGTGCCGTAGCAGACCTGGAAGGCATTGCTAACGTAGCGGATGGCGCCGGGGCGGTTGGAGTCGCAGGTTTCCCCGCCGCTGCCGATGCGGAGGGTACCGGAGACGTGGAGGGTTGTTGAGGGAACGTAACCGATCATGCCGCCGATACCCATGTTGCCGCCCGTGCTAAAGTAGCCGGTGGCATCGACGCTGAGGCGCGTGGAGCCGTTCGTGCGCAAGACCAAGCCATCGGCGCCATTTGTGCCTACGACCATGGCAGAGCCGGAGTAATCGATCATGCCGACAGTGTTGGGCGCCCCGGCACGACCAAGGTAAATGGTGCTACTGGCCGCGCCGCCGTAGATGTGAAGGGTGGCGCTGGGGTTTTGGGTGCCGATACCAATCTTGCCCGAGAAATAGCCATTGGTGCCGGAAATGGGGCCGGTGGTGCTGACGCCCGCGCCGAGGTAGACACCGGTAGTGGTGACTTCGACGATGTTGCCATCGCCAAGCACCACCTGATTGGACTTGTTAGGCTGGGCGTTGTAGCCGACGCCGGTGACGTTGCTGAACGTGTTGGACACGCCGGTGTAGACGGCATAGGCACCAAGGGCGGTTACGTTGCTGCCGATGTTGTACCGTCCTGCAAGATAACCCAAGGTGGTGGCATTCACGCCCGTATTGTACTGGCCAGAATAGCCGCCTATCGTCGTGACGTTAGCTCCCGTGTTGTACTTGCCCGCGGTAATGCCCGCCGCCGTAAGGGCGTAGCCGGAGTTGTACTGCCCAGCTTCTTCACCGGCGCTTGTTACGAAGGCGCCGGTGTTGTCCTTTGCAGCGAAATACCCGATGCCCGTAAGATGGGTCTGGGTGTTGTTCTGACCAGCAAGGCCGCCAACCAGGGTGGAATAGTCCCCGCTGTTGTTCTGGCCCGCAGCATAGCCCAAGGCGGTGAGGGCGATGCCGGTGTTGTTTTGGGCAGCGCTCATGCCGACCGCAGAGACATTGGTGCCGGAGTTGCTATATCCCGCGTTGGTGCCTACGGCTGTGACATTCGGCATGCTGTTGGACAAGGCCGCAGCATAGCCAACGGCGGTAAGGTAGTTGGCGGTGTTGTTCTGGCCTGCGGCATAGCCCAAGGCGGTGACCTGCACGCCGGTATTGTTTTTGGCAGCGCCAGAACCGATGCCGACAACGTTGGAGTTGGTGACGATATCCAGCAAGCCCCGGACGTTAAGGTTGCCGCTGGGGCTGATGATGGCGCTGGCTGTCCCGGAGATGAGGCGGTCGGTGACTGTGCTGATGCCGGTGAGGCCGGAGCCGTTACCGACGAAATTGGTGGCGGAGATGGTGCCCGTGATGCTGACGCCCTTGCCGACATAAACGCCGCTGGTGCTTACCTCCACAACGTTGCCGTTGCCCAGCACCACTTGGTTGGATTTATCAGCGGTATAGACGGCGTAGCCCAGCAGGGTGACATTGCTGTAACTGTTGGAAACACCGGCCCAGCCCCCCAGGGCGGTGACATTGTTCCCGGTGTTGTTCTGGGCGGCGGCATGGCCCACCGCTGTGAGCGCAGCACCGGTATTATACTGCCCGGCGTAGTCGCCTAGTCCCGCGACGTTGGAGCCTGAGTTGCCGTATCCGGCCGACTTCCCAACCAATGTGACGGCGCTGCCGGTATTGGTCATCCCGGCATTGGTGCCCACAGCAACGACATTGGTGCCAGAATTGGACGCGCCGGCGTTGTTGCCGACCGCGACCACATTCGTGCCGGTCACGATTTCAAGCCTGCCGGATATGGTCAGGACACCGTTCCGGTCGATAACCGCCGCGCTTGTGCCGCTCACGATGCGATCGGTGGCTACCGTGACGCCGGTGAGGCCGGATCCGTCCCCCACAAACGTGCCCGAAATGGTCGAGCCGCTGATGACCGGCGCGTCGGCCGGGCATCCGATGTCGCCCCGCGACGCCTCGCCATAGCAAAGCCGGTTGCCATTGATGCCCATGGTGGCGGAGACGTTGACGACCTGGCCCCAATCCTGCGCCCACGCCGACGCCGCCAGCAGCATGGCGGCTAACATCAGCAGGCAAGAGAGGCATTTCATTCCGCCAATCTACCGCAACCTCAACCGCTTGGCGTCGCCAGTGCTACCAAATGGGGCAACCGCCGTTGCGACTTCGCCACTAAAGGGGCATTGTCTCAAGGCGGCGAAGCTGGCGAATTTCTGCTGGTAGGTTCCAGGTTCTCTTCGTCAGTCTCGCCGCAAGGGTTTCAGCGCGACCAGGGCCGGCGACAGCACGGCCCGCAGCAAGCTCCCACCGTTCTCGACCTGTCAGCAAACCAGTCCACCAATTCGCCACGAAATCAGTCACCTGCCAGCCCAACTCAACCTAGGCCTGTTCAACTTCCAGACGGGTTGTCGGTACCACCTTAAGCGTATCGCCCCAAAGACTGCGCCGAAGCGCGGCGCGCTTGGCATGCACTACACCAGCGTGCCGAACACCCCGACGTTGCATGCCGAAGCCAGAAGGGGCAGACGGCATAAAGGTCTTAGGAAAATACCTTGCTGCAAACCCGGCAGGTGCTATACAGTCTGGCATATGCCCATTATAGGCGCTGCATTGTTTTTGATTAATAGTAAGTTAGATCGCTTGAAGAGATATTCTTGGAGAGTCATACGAAACAATGACTTGCTGACTAACATTATCGACCGCCATAAACGGTACTTTGCGGAGGACGCCAAGACGCGCGAGCCGTTCGTTTATGACAGTTTAAGCTTTACGATTCCAACCAATGGATTCAACCCCGCTTTTGGCAAAATAAGCCAGCCGCTTCTTAAACAAGTCCTGGACCGTGAGCCTCGTCTGGCCGAGGCCCACGTTCTGGACGCCGGTACCGGTAGTGGGTTTTACGCAGTTGCATTGTACAAACGCGGCGCCAAGAAGGTTGTCGGAACTGACATCACAGAGGAAATCATAGAGGCTGCTAAAGCAAATGCGCAGGCAAATGGCGCAAGCGGAGTGACCTTCACAAAGTGCAGCGAAGAAAACTTGTTTTCTGAATGCCAAACGAAGGACAAATTCGACATAATCATCGCAAACTTGCCTTTCACGAACCGCCGTGTCGTTGGGAAACTCCCGGAACCTGACTTCGTTTCGAATTTCATCGGCGATGAGAAGGGCCTGTTCAACTTCCTGACAGGTTGTCGTAAGCACCTTTCGGAAACGGGGCGATTGTATATGAGCTACGGCCGAACTGGTTTCCCGCGAGCGCTCGAGGAAGATTGCAAGGCAGCGGGATTGAAAAGGGAGACGTTAGAGACGATCGAAGGGCGAGATGAGACCTTCTTCATCTACAAAATTACGCATCAATAGTGGACTGAAGGTTGCTGATAGGCACTTCGAGCTTTTGGAGTTGGTTCAGAATGCCGATCTACGCAAAAGCCGCCCCGGTGGGCGGCTTTTCAGTCGGGTCAGGCTTAGTTGAGGGTGTTGGCCGCGTAGCAGAGGGTTACGAGGCTGGCAGTTGGCTGGGCGGTCGGGATGGTGGCCGCGCCGCCGAGCGTGCCGTTCAGACAGGCAGCGGTGCCGTAAACCACGCGGCCCTTGGTGGCGTCGACCGAGCCATCAATGGCCTTGTCGGCTTCCTGGGCGTCAGCCAAGGGCATGGCGGCAAACTGGACAACCATGCGCTGGTCGCTACCGACGGTGGCCATGGTGTTGGCCTGTTCGGTGATGGTACCGGTCGTGGAGCTGCCACCGCCGAAACCATGGTAAACCACGGCAGAGGTACCGGTACCAGTCACACGGAAGCCGGGCAGGATGTTACGCAGGTTGGTTTGGTCGATGTTGCTAGCCCAGCTGGCGGCGGGGATAGAGTTATTGACCAGCACTGCCATGTTGGTGCCGGGGGTACCGGCGCTGGACAGCGCGTTTTGCGGCCACACATGCTGGCCGGAATAGAACTGGCCGTTAGCGTCTTCGACCTGCTTCAATTGGGCACCGGCCTTGGTACCGCTGGAGCGATTGATGAGCTGCCAACCCACTGTGATAATCACGAGGGTGATCAGAATGGCGATAATGGCGACGATTAGGATGGTCTGGTCAATCGTATAGCCTTTGTTGGAGGTAAGGCGGCTGAAGAGGCTGTTGAAGGTGAGTTGCATAGTCATGAGTTTCCTTTGGTGATTGGTTGGGATCTTGAAACCTATGCTACCTCGCTCCAGATGTTCTGACAGGCAGTTGGGAAATTTCTGACAGGCCGGTGTGTGATTTGTGCAATGGCCCAGTGGGTTACAGTGTCAGGCGGGGGAAGAAAATCGCAACTACGACTGGGTCTTCGTAGATGATCCCCGAATCCGAGGGCGCCACCCCGTTCGGCATATTCCTCCTGGCGGATTCCTTTTTGAAGGCCGCCCGGGCCGTTGATGCCAGCCGCCGAGGCCTGACGTCAGGACCGACCAGGTTGCTTTGTTACCATGCGTGCGAGCTGTTCCTGAAATGCTTCCTCCGGAGCGCCGGCCACGATATCGAGACACTACGAGCCCTCGGCCACAATCTGCATGACATGGCCCTCGCCGCCACGGGTGCTGGCCTGACCCTCCCTGCCAAAACTGTCCGCCAGGCAAGGACTCTGGCCGACAAGAACGACTATGTGCGCGTGCGCTACATGGTCGTTGAGAAGCCCGGAGACATCCGTCCGGAAGTCCTGCTGGCGATGACTGAAAGCATCCGCGAGAGCGTCAGGCTGGCGCTGGGCATGGATCCGTTTGGCAATCCGCACGCGTAAGCGCCCTGCCCCAGCCAACTATTTTGCGTCAGGCACCATTTTTTTCGGTCTTCCGCCCAAAGCGAATGTCGCCGGCGCCTAAATACCTGTGCCGCCACATTAGGCCGCTCAACACAAGGAATACCCAATGAACATACCACTTCTCTCCACCACGTCACTCGTCGGCCTCCATGGCCGAATCGCCTGGTGCCTCGCCCAGGATGATGCCCGCCCGATCCATGCCAGGGAGTACGGCGTGAGGGAATACGCCGATTGGCGCCTCCAAGCTGACGAATTCCAGGCCGAGCTGCACAGCCGTGGCGTGCCGTTCAGCCCGATCGCCTGGTAACCTGAACAAGCTGTCGACGGGCTAGACCCGTCGACACTTCGAGAACCTAAGCTGCTTCAGCCGATCGAGCCGGTTTGCGCGGCTTGTGACGCACAACCACGTCAACCTCCGGCAGGCTGACAGGGTTGTGCTTGTTGCCCGTGCGCTATGCCGTATGCGGTATGGCGCATTCTGGCACCTCCCGTTGGCTGCCACCCTCGCCCGGTCGCCGGCCGTTGTTGGCCGCACCTGCCGGCATCAACCGGCCGCCCGCTCCCTTCGCTGCGCTCCCGTGTTGCCGATTGACGCCTGGCCCGGCCGTTCCGGCCGGCGGTACGCGGCCCCCTGCCCTGGCCGAACCGGCGCGAACAACGCGGCGGCAAAACCAAGGGAGAACCGAACATGACCACACCAACCACCATCAGCTACGAGGTCTTTATTGCTCGCATGGGCCATTACCCGGACGGCTCACAGGACCTTATCGACGCGACCGACGAACCCCTGACCAAGCATTTTTGGTCGGTGTGGGTTATGGAGACATCCGGCGATGACATTGACGAGGTGGAAGACCACGACTTTCCGCTGGACGCCTACGCGCTGGCCATCGCCAAGGCCTACGAGCTGGTCAAGCGCTTCAACGCCGACTTCACCGAGTTGTGACGCATGTGCTTTGCATCCGCCCGTACGTCTGCCGCACCGGGCTTGGGGCCTAGTCGCGCCGCCGGCGTTCTAGGCTCCACAGGCGGGTGGCTTCAACAGCCGTTTACGCTGGGCCCACCGGATAAAGGCGCGGCAACCATCGCTCGACGACCTCGATCGGGAAGCCGAGCCGCAGCTTGCCCTTCGGTGAATGCGACAGAAGCAGGCCGCGGTCGAGCAATGCCGACAGCACCGACCGGGCCTGGCGCTCCTGATATCCCGTCAGAGCCTCGGCCTGGGACCTTGGAAATTCACCTGAGATGACACCTTCGCGCAACAGCGGCCAGCTGCCCTTTGGTAACCGCCGGGCGCTGATTTCTTCGTTGCACCAGATCTCCATACGGTTGAGGAGCTCGTTCGGTTCCATCAGCGTTTCCATGAACCGGACCTGGTCAAGGCAGCTTCGCAGGAAGAACGTACAAAAGCGTGATAGGCCGGACGCACTCAGGTTACCGCGGCCGTCGAGATCGCCGCGTCGGGGCTCATCCGCCGCCTGTAGAAGATCTTTGTAGGCCTGCACCTCCCTCGCCAGGCCGCGCGACACCGACCACAGTTCGGAACCCACCCCGTATTCCCTGAGAAGCGCGTGAGAAAACAGGCGCGAGACTCGGCCATTGCCGTCCATGAACGGGTGGATCCAGACCAGTCGATGATGTGAGGCACCCACACTGATGAGCCGCTGCACCTTCGACAGGCGGGACGAGCCATAAGCTTCCGCAAAACGATTGAGCAAACGTTCGAGCGCCTCCGGCTCGGGAGCTATGTGCCGGCCAACTTTCACGTGATGTGTGCGCAAAGCGCCAGGTTCTACGCGCTCGCGCTGGTCCGATTGCGGATCCGTGACCCACAACAGGTCATCCGGGAGCCGGGCGCAAAATTCACCATGGATCCAACGGATGCCTTCGACAGACACTACGGGGTAAGGCATTTCACCGCGATCGATGAGCGCCTGGACCTCGATATGGGCACGGGCCTCCAGCTGCAGGTTGCGCTTTTGTGGCTCCTGGGAGTAATCGCCGGCTAGCGCCCGATCGATGTCGACAGGATGGGTGTTGTGACCCTCGATGAGGTTGGAGTAGTAACAGTTCATCGAGCGGACAAGATCCCCGACCGATGCCCGCATGATCGGATTGAGGCGGCCGCCGAAAGCACTGGCGGACTCCACCAGATCGACGACCAGGTCTTCAAGGTCGCGCCCGACCTCTGGAAACATGGGCTCCATGGCGGCGATATCAGTCATTTTTTGCCGCTTTCCTTGCCGGTTGATTCATATTCATTCCCAATAGCATAACATCAATCCCATAGGATGGGTTTGCCGCTTTTATTGCCGCTTTTAGCAGCAGAAATCGGCTGGCTGCGGCCACGGATTTTGCAGGAGCTCGGATTTCTCACTGGGCAACGTTTTGGCGAGAGCCCCAACGAGATCATAAATCTTAGATGCGACGGGCGCCGCAGCCCAGCTTGGCGGCGGCCGGAATCTAATCTCAACCCCCTGTCCCAATGCGGCCAGGAAATTCATCAGGCGTTCCACAGGGTATTCGCGGAAATGTCCCTTGAATAGACGCGACACTTCCGACTGATAAATGCCCAGCAAGGCCCCAGCCTTCGCCTGGGTGAGCTTTTTCACCTGTACCAGGCGGGACACTTCGGCCGCGATTTGCGCCTTCAAATCCTGACCGAGCCAGCAACACTGACGATGCCGGAAGCCCTAACATCTCTTAGCCGCTGATATAATGGAGATTGCCAGCAAGGCGACCTAAGGCGGCAATGTTGGCCACAGCCTTGAGAAGACCTCATGGCTCCCCTCCCCTACCTTGGCTTTGCGAACCGCGCGGACGTTTGCCGCACCGGGCATGGCGCGCCTATCAGGGCCCCGTCCTTCGCCCTGCCTGTGTAAGGAACACCTGCCGATATCCAGAGCCTACCCCTTCCACAACGAGGCCCCCGGCAGCGCGTTGTGTGGCAAATCGGGTGCCTGGTCACGTCTAGGTGTGCGGTCTCTCTCGGCGTTTCCGTTGATGGGCTGCCCGGAGTGAATGACGGTTGTTGTGGCCAGCGCGGCCGATTTGTCCCGTTCCTGCCCGCTCCTTCGCTGCGCTCCCGTGTTGGGGACAAGCCAGCCATAGGCGCCGGCCTCCTTTGGAACCGTCCTCCGGGACAGAAACCATCAACCAAAGGAAAAGACCATGAAAGACCAAAACAACACCAAGACCAAGAAGACCGAGGCGAAAACCCCGATGTACCTCGCCTACACCGTGCGGGATGCCAAGGAAGAAGGCCAGAAGGGCTTCTGGACACGCATCGGCGCATTCTTCGCCCACGAAGACGGCGAAGGCGGCACGCTCCTCCTAGAGGCCCTGCCCCTGGACGGACGCGTCGTCCTGCGCGCCCCCAAAGTCGACGACGGCGAGTAGGAGGCGGCCATGCAGCTCTTGACCCAAGACCTGCGGGATCAGTTGCTGGCGAATGGTCGCCAGCAGCTGCCCCTTCGCGGCACCAGAGACGAGATCGACTTCGTCCCCGTTGTCAAACTGTTCACCCCGGATGCGGGCGCGACCTGGCTCCTGACCGAGATAGACCCTGAGGACCCCGATCTTGCATTCGGCCTTTGCGACCTCGGGGTCGGCTGTCCCGAGCTAGGCAGTGTAAGCCTCGTCGAACTCGCTGCAGTGCGCGGACGCCTCGGATTGCCGGTCGAACGTGACCTGCACTTCCGTCCCAATAAAACGCTTTCGGAATACGCCTCCGAGGCATCCCGCCATGGCGCAATCCGCACCTAGCGCAACTGGAGGCCCGCGTCGTCGGGCCTCCGTCATGGTATTTCAGCGTCCGCCATTCCCGGAAATGAAAACGCCCCGGACTTGCGTCGGGGGCGTCTGAGAGGTTGGGCCGGATTAGAAGCCGGCGGGGTGCATGACCGAGCAGCCCACGGCCGCGCACACGGCGAGGATGGTGATCCCGGCCAGCGTGGCCTTCATGATCAAGACAAGCTTGCTGGGATCGAAGTGAAGCGCATGCATCGTCAGTTCTCCTTTCACGGAGAAACTGGTACCAAAATCTGGCTCCAATTGTCAATGCTATTTTTCAGCTATTCCGGCTCTCCGCTTGGATTCTCCGCCGAGATGTCCCGCCTGCAGGATTGCCGTTGCAGCATCGAGGGCCGCCCGGGCACGTGCCTCTATGTGGTCAATCAGCTTCGGCGTCGGCACAACGTTCTTGCGGCGGCCGTCATGTGGGTCGTCAACCAACGCGATAAAGCCCAGTCGCTCGGCCTCGGCCACGTATTTTTTGCAGGTGTCAAGATGATCGGCGGGCACCAGCCTCCAGGCCTGAGAACGCGACAAAGTCTTCCCTTCCACGTGGCGGAGGTAAAGTGTCAGCAGTAGCCCGTCGATGAACCCGTGCAGCCGAAGCTCACCAACATTCCCCTGAACATCGGCGGCGCGATCGTCAAAGGTGACAATGTTGCGCCTGATCGCTTCATGGAGCTGGTCGCGGCTGTACCTGTTGGCCATTCTCGGGCCCCTTATCAAACGAAAACTTGTCATGTTTGGTAGCACAATGCACACCCGTGGCAGCACTCCTGTCAAAACATCCCACAGCTATCGGCGGACGCCTCGCCGCGGAGGTCGCCCAAACACCCGCGAGGTTGGGAAGGAAATGCACAATGCGGTCCAGACGCTCCACGAGCGCAGGTCGCGCAAGCACAGACTTCGACAACTGATCTCGATTCTCGAGAAGTTTTCGACGCCCATCGTGTTCACTGACGTGGCCGCCAGAACGAAAAAAACGCATCGCCCCAAGGACAATGCGTTCCGGCTTCTACCCGGTCAAAGCCTAGCACCCCCACCCTGTTATGGAAAGCACCCTTGCCCCTGCGGCTTGCGGCCGGTTGCCGCTGCGCCGCGCGTCAGTAGTTCAATGGCAGAACAGCCGGCTTCTACCCGGAGGATGCGGGTTCGACCCCCGTCTGGCGCTCCACAAGACCTTCTCCTGTCGCTGCAGCCATTGTAACCGACCGCACCTGGGCGCAAGGGCTGCTATAGGTGGAGCAGCCCACCCTCGGGTGCTAGAGCGGTCTGTGTCAGGCGGGCGGGCTAAAGATCAAAAGGCTCGGCGCCCAGCACAATGCTGGCCAAGGAAGCAGCAAGCGACTTGCAAATCGCCCTTACTGACCCACAATCGTTCTGTGAAACGTCCAGCCGTCCAAGTTCGACCCGGATCCAAAGCGCTTGGTCGCAAACTGGTGGCCCAAGCGGACCACAGAGACCTGGTACGGCGTCATGCCGTGGTCTCTGACCTGATAGCCAGGACATTGAAGGAAATGGCGAATACCGAAATCCTCGCGGGTGCCGCGGCGCCGGCGACGGCGCGCCGGCTTCATCTCGATATCCTCAACAAACGGAAGTTCCTAGCCATGCTCGAGGGTCGGCTGGTCGTACTCGGATCAGAGCTTGCGGCGCACGAGCGCGAGGAAGAAGAGCTCCTACAAAAACTCCTCACCCCGTGATTGCTACAACCGCTGCCTGCTGGCGCTAGACCGCCAATCTCCCCTGCCCTGCCCTGAGTCTTGTGGCCGCCAAAGGGGTGGAATGTTCCAGCCCACACTTCCGGAAGTCATGAAGTCCGGATGTCGGTCAGTTCCCGTCCTGTTTCCTCCTGTCACGGATCTGCTCGGGTGAAATCTCGAACCCGATGGCCTGCAGGCCCTGCAGAATGAGTGTCCTGACGGTCACGTCCTCCTCGGCCGCCCGCATATTCAGCGCTTTGGCGATCGACAAGGGCACGTAGGCCTGGATTGAGCGTTCCGGCTCGGCCGCGGCGGGTGCCGTGGCCGCCGGCTTGACAGCCTCGCGCTTGGCGCCGGTCCTTTTGGCAGTTGGGGGCGAAGCTGGCGCGCGCGACGCGTCTTCCGGTTTCGTCTCTGGCTGCGGTTCCGTCGCTTCGACCTGCGGCATGACGACTTTGAGGGCAGCCGGCGGTGTCGCGACGGGCATCCGCTTCATAATGGATTCAAGCTGCTTTGACATGGGCACCTCCGACGCGTTTGGTGATTTCGGCGGCCACCTGCGCGATATCGCGGGCGGCAGCGCCGTCAGGTTCGACGACGCTCGGCGAGAGGCCGCGCATCGAAAGTTCAGGGTAAGCCACGCGCTGTGTGACTTCGGCTGTCAGCAAGGGATAGCCCGCGGTTTCGAGCTCCTTGCGCACGTGGCGGGCGATCACGGTTCCGGGCGTCGTCATCGTCAGTACCATCAGCGCCGAGAGCGGGCGCCCTTCCCGCTCTGGCGTCTCGTTCAGCTCCTGGACCAAGTCGTACATGCCGATCGCTTCTCGGAAGTCTTCGGCGGCCGCTTTAAGCGGGATCAAAATCAAGTCGGCGCAGATCGCCGCCATGATGGTGGTCTGGTTCCGAAAACCCGCCGTGTCGACGATCACAGGGCGATGCCCCTTCGACAGGTCGAGAATGGTCTGGCGAACGGTCGCAACCTCGGGGTCGGCCATCAGAGTAATCGCCTTCATCAGCCCGTCAGGATCATGAAACGACGAAATGCTCGCCTGTGGGTCGGCGTCGACGAGCGCCGGCTTGTGCCGCGCCGCAAGCCAATGAGCAGCCAGAGCGCGCGCCAGTGTCGACTTTCCAGCGCCACCTTTGCCGGTTGCCAGGACAATCACATGAGGTAGCGACATCCGCATCTCCTTTGTTCGTGAATCTTGTATGTCTCGATATCGTGACGACAGCAGGTTAGGATTTGCTTAACTGCTGACGTCCCCAGGTCAAGACCTTCGGATATCTGTGTATCATGACTTCATGAAGTCCGGATGTTCCGATTTATCGATCTAACGATGTCGTGTCTCCCGGATGCAACAGGTTACCGCCCTGCCCCGATTTCCTTTGCTTCGGGAAATATCCTGATTTCATGACCTCCCTATACCCTGATTTCCGGACTTCATGAAGTGCTAAGTTCGTCAGATTCGCACCTTACCACGTCCTGTTTTCAGCAGGTTCGTAAGTCCTTGCATCCGGGGATGACGAAATCCTAAGGTCCACACTATGGCGCGTCGGAAAAGGGACGGCGTGACGAAAGCTGGAGATTTCCCCAAGTCCTGATTTACGGACTTCATGAAGTGCTAAGTTCATCAGATTTGCACCTTATCACATCCGGTTTTCAGCATGTTCGTAAGTCCTTGCATCCAAGGATGACGAAGTCCTAAGTTCAAACTTTGGCTCGGAGAGGGACGGTGACGAAAGCCGGGAGATTTTCCCAAAGTCCTGAGTTGCGGTCTTCATGAAGTCATGAAGTCCGCAGATGCGTAGCAACGGACAACCGGATTTACGGAGGACCACCATTCCACGGCTCGCGAGGTTCGAGGTGCGGAGATGAGTACAAAGGGGAGGGGACATCCGGACTTCATGAAGTCCGGATGTCACGACCTGCACACGAACCTCTTGGCACGCCGACCGGTTCCGGACTATGCTACGGCATGAAAACACCCACCATCGCGTTCATGTCTCGCAAGGACTTTGCTGAGCTGAGCCTGTATCAAAAAAACGATTATTTACAAGACATTACGAAGCAAGTTCTGGAGTTGCGGGGCGACGCCTATATACCGCTCACCCGCGACGCACTGAGTCGTTTACGGCGCTTCTACAGTCGCCGCAGCTTCGCCGACCTGCGCTTGGAGGAGATGGCCGACGATGCCATGCGCGACGTCCTAGCGAAGCTCGGGGAGAATATCGTCGGCAAGGAACTCGCCAAGCTGATCGACAGCGAAATCCCACCGAGTGCCCATGCCGCCCGGATCAAACGTCCGCCGCCGATCGACGATGACCAGCTGATGTTCTTTGTGCCGACCGTCCACGACGCACCGCTCAAGGACGAGGTCAACCTGATGGACGTGGCGCCGTTCTCGCTTAGCAAGATGAAGCGCGACGGCATTATCCGCTACGAGCTGAAGGACTGCGTCATCACGGTCGAGGGTGGCGCCGAAGTCGGCATTGCCAATGCCTACGACTACGACATCTTCCTGAACATGGTGTCGTATCTGGCCGAGGAAATGCGCCGTTACCGGGCAGCGGAGAAGGACAACCGACGCACAAGCCTGCCGTCGCAGGTCTACCGGCCGACTGCGGCTCAGATCCTCAAGTTCTGTCGGCGGGAGCGGGGAGGGAAGCAGTACGACGAGCTTGAAAAGGCACTGGACCGCCTGCAAGCGACCCGCATCAAGATCGTCAACGTCGGCAAGGGCAGCCGCCGCGATGCCGAGAGCTTCCCTCTGATCGGCCGCTACAAGGTCGTGAGCCGCACCGCCCAGGACAGGATCGAGCAGGTCGAGATGGAAATCCCCGGCTGGGTCTACGAAGGCGTCGTGAGGCCGGACGGCAAGCCGAGCATCCTCACGCTCAATCCCGACTACTTCCTGATCGCCAAGCCGATCGCCAAGTTCATTTACCGGCTGGCGCGCAAGGCCGCCGGTCAGACCGAGGCATTCTACCGCGTCGAGGACCTTCACTACCGAAGTGGCTCCCAGCTGCCGCTGCGCAAGTTCCGGCAGACCGTTACCGAGATCGTCAACGACGCAAAGAGCGATCCGCTCCCCGACTATGACATTTCCTTGCGCGATGGCCGCGACGGTCCGATCCTCTACATGAAGAAGCGACAGGATGGGGACGCGCCGGCCCAGTCAGAGATGATTCTTGACAATTCCGCCGTACATCACTCCGCGTAGTTTGCCAAAACCGCCGTACTTCAGTCCGCTCTACCTTGCCAAAAAAACCGTACATCGGTCCGCGCTTGCCAAAAATGGTGTACATCGATCCGCCGTTTTTGACATTTTTGCCGTACATCAATCCGCATATCTTGACAAAAATGGCTGCTGAGAGGCCCGCGCAGACCGAGTCGGGGTGTGGATAAGTCTGGGGATGCTTCTGGGGATATGTCAAAACCGTCCGTACATCGGTGCCACCGGCGCCGTACATCGATCTGGCAAAGCCGTACATCGATCTGTCAGCGCCGTACAACGGTGCCGGAAGTGGGGTGTAACCCATTGAGTGATAAAGCGAATTTGACCCTTAAAACCTTTCTTCTTAAAACTACATAAAACATATCTAAAACGCACTGCGTGCCAAAATTTCAATTTTTGGATTCGAAGAGAAGGATTTTTGGCAAGGTGGCACCATGAATTGCCATTCGGCAGGGAAGGGCGTCACTCGTCGAAGCGAGGCGCAGGTCAGGGCAAAAGTGGGTTGTGAAGCATCCCAGGAACGGTTTCAGCCCGATTTGGAGCTGCTACAGGCCGCCAGCTGATTTTTGTCGCGGCCTCCGTTTATCGCCGACGACAAAAATTGGGGGCTCCGTCTCTATTTTAAATCTGGATTTCCTTTGGAAGAGGGAATGTCGATGTCGGCGATCCCCGGGACTTTGGCAGCTGCGGCAAAAGTCCCAATAAAGTGCATCCAGGCGATCGTACCGGTACTCCGGAAGTGGTTTTATTGGGAGAGCCCGTCCCTGCAATGCCGCCCGAGCCGTCCGGAGACGAGCTTACAGCGTTTTTTGCCGGAGGGTCGGAGCACGGCTGCTGAAGCAGCTCCAAACCGCTGCATATGTCCTTAGGTGAAGAGAGCCGGGAGGAGGGCAGGGGTGGACTCGGTTCGACGATCTCAAAAAAGTATGACAGTGTCGCACACCGTCTCACAAGAACAACGAAAGCGTTTGCCATGAGAACCAGCAAACCCATTGGTGTGTGACGCTTGGCCGCCAGCAAAGCAGCCTCGACGCCCGCCTCGCGTCGGGAGCGTACGATTCTGCGAGTGAAGTCATGCCGGCTGCACTACCCGCCCTCGACCGAGAGGAGCAGGCCATCACAGCCATCATGCGCGCCAAGGTGCAGGAAGCTTGGAAGATCCGCGCCCCGATATTTCATCTGACGAGGTGTTTTGGCCGCCCGAGCGGCGCGCCAACCCTGCAATATCCCAATAACTCGACCAGGAGCGTCGACCTGTCGGTTGCCTGACGTCAGGCAAGCCGAGGCCCTGTCCCAATAAACGCGTTGTGTCTCACGGGCGCACGTTGAGGCGCTCGTGCGTCGACGGCATGGGCGGCCCCCACTTGTCTTCTAGAGCCCCTGCAACGTGCCCAGGTTGGCCCCATGCCAGTCGCTGGCTCCTGCCATCAGCCGACACCGATAAAACGCTCCTGACGTCGCCCTAGGCGCCCAGTCGATCCCTTACGCGACGACGATGGCCAGGCCGATGACCGGCGACGATTTTGCAACATAGGTATGATTTGGGAAATCCGGCGTGGCGGCAAAACCCCACTCACTGCGACGGGCGAATGTTGATGCCAAGGGGTTAAGCAGGGCAGGTTGCCAGATTGGAAGAGCGAAGGGTAATGGCGCACTTATACATTGCTGCGCAACATAGGTGGCGCCAAGGCCATGGCGGCCGCTCGCGGGCCAACGCAGCGACAGAAAAAACAACAAGATCCGCCAAGCGTGAGTTCGTACCATTTTTCCGTGCAGGTCATCAGTCGCTCCAACGGCCGCTCCGCAATTGCTGCGGCGGCCTATCGGTCCGGCCAGCGCCTCATCGACGAGGGGAGGGGTTCTGTCGCTGACTACAGCAGGCGCCGCGGCGTGGTTAGCGCCGAGATCCTGGCGCCGGAGGGCAGTGCCTCGTGGCTTAGTGATCGGCAAAGGCTGTGGAACGGCGTGGAGCGCATGGAGAAGCGGGCCGATGCCCAGCTGGCCCGCGAGATCAACCTTGCCCTGCCTCATGAAATTCCGGAAAGCGCGCGGCTCGATCTGGTGCGAAGGTTTGTGCGCGAGCAATTCGTGGCCTTGGGGATGGTTGCCGACGTCGCCATCCACAGGCCAGTGCCGGAAAAAGGCGATGACCCGCGTAATCATCACGCGCACATCATGCTGACCATGCGCCAGGCTACCGCAAGCGGCCTCAGGCCGGTCAAGACACGCCAGTGGAACAGCGACAGCCAGCTGCGCCATTGGCGCGAGCAGTGGGCGCGCTACCAGAACGCGATGTTGCGCGACCGCGCTCCGGCGCCGGTGCGGGAGGTGGACCACCGGACCCTGCCGCAGCAACGGGAAGCCGCTCGCCGGCGTGGCGATCGCGCCGCCGCGCTGGCCTTGCACCGGCTGCCGGAATTGCATGTCGGGCCGCGCGCGATGAATGCGGTGCGTCGCGGCTATGTGCCGGCAAGCCGGGATCGGGTCACGCGGGGCCGACCTGCCCGTAGGGCAGGGGTAGCCGCGCCACGGCACCGGCAGAGCCGCGTTGTTCGCTACAGCCGGATCGACACCGGCACCCGCTTCCAGGCCAATCTCGCGCGGCTGCGGCACAATCTGGACCGGACGGACCGCGTCTTGGTGCGTTACCAGGCGCGGGCCGCTCGCCTGAGGTCGCTTCACCACGTTGCGGGGCGCAGGGCGTTGCGAACCGGGAAACGTCCGATGAAGCCTGCTTCAGTTGCTGGGCCGCGGCCGCGGCCGCGCCGGCGTTCCCAGCTCGCGGCGTTCATCCGCGAGCTTGAGCGGCTGATCGCGATGCTGTTTGGCCTGCGCGAGACGCAGCTGCAGCGTCGGCATCGGCTCAGTCGCTCAATCGGCTTTCGTCAGACATATGACAGGAACCGGGTCCGCGGGCGAGGACGCCGGCGATCACGCTGACGAAGCTGGAGGGTTCTCGGGGGCCGCGTCCAACCACAGATCCCACAAACCGCGCCAGACCCGTTCCCGATAGTGACGTACCTTGCGCGCCAGGATGGGAAACGCCACGGCACCGCCCATCATCACCAGGCAGTGGGTATGACGCATGCGCCGTATCTCGGAGGGATCGTAAAGCAGACGGCCGCTTTCGCTCTGTCCAGCCTGCTGCTGGTGGCGGAGCAGTTCGGTGCTGGCCTGCGAGGTCCCGCGCGACCGGGACATGATGGTGGTCCGGCCGATCGTTTCGGCGAGCTCCTGGGCCGTCGCGTTGTCGTTCACGTTGAACGCAACCTGGCAGCCGGATGCGGCCAGGAATGAGGACGCCGAGTCGGCGCCGTAGATGCGCCGCAGCTGACCGAGATCCTGGAGGACGAGCAGGGTGCGGGTATAAGCCCGGAGGTAGCCGATGCCTTGCTCCAAGGCATCCAGGCGCCCGAGGGCCGCAAGCTCGTCGATCAGCAGCAGGGGCTTGTGACGGGGCCGCGGCAGCGTCTTGCCGCGCACGGCTGCGGCAAGCGCGCAGCCGATCATCAGGCGCAGAAACGGCTGGTAGATCTTCAGCTTGTCCTCGGGCACCACCACGAAAACCGAGATGACGCCGGTATGCATCTGCATCAAATCGAAATCCGAGCGGGCGGTGAGAAAGCCGCCGATGCGATCTGGCGACCAGAACTGCAGCGTTTTGGCAGTGTTCTTGATCACCGACCGGGTTTCATCGTGATCCAGGCCGGCCAGGGTGATGCGCGCTTCCTCCTCGACCAGGCCGTGACCACAACTGGCCATCAGTTCCAGCTCGTGAGCAAACCCGCTGCTGCCAAGCGTGATGATCTGGCGAACGGTCGCCAGCGTCCACAGCGGCGGCGGCCGGGTGCGAATGACATAACCGATGATCATTGCAATCATTTGCCGGGCACTGGTGTCCCAATGGCCGTCGGCAGATTCAGGGATGACAAGCAGGTCGGCCAGTGCGGCGATGTCGTCGGCCTCGTGGTGGCTGCCGACGCGGATGAGGTCGAACGGGTTCAGGTGATGTGAAAGTTCGGGATGCTGCGCGTCAATGCGGAAAACCGGACCGAGCGTGGCCCGGAAACGTCCGGTGACGGCGAAGTTTTCGCCTTTGGGGTCGGTGCAGATGACGGAGCCCGGATGGTCGAGCAGATTGGGAATGACCAGGCCGACGCCTTTGCCGGACCCCATCGGGGCAAAGACGAGGACAGCCCCTTCGCCGCGGTGCCGGATAAAGCCGGTCCATTTCTTGGCGACGATCAGGCCGTGGCGGCGACCCCAGACGCCGGCGCGGAGGAGGTCAACGATATTCGCCCAGCGGGCCGAGCCGTGCGAGCGGAGCCGGCGTTGCAGCAGCCAGCGCATGAAGCGCCAGAGCTGCGTGCAGAGCCGCCGCAAAATCCAAAACGTACACCGCAGCGTGATGATGATCAGCCATCGGAACAAGCGGACGAAAAACATGCCGGACGTTCGTTGCCGGAGGCGGACAGGTCAATGGCGATTGCCCACCGGAGCGGCGGCGGAAGGTGCAAAGAAGGGGGAAGCCGCCCGGTTGCGCGGCAAGGTGTAATTGTCAGACATAACCAGAAGGGGAGCGTCCACAAGCGGCATAACGACCGGAACCCAAGCAAAGCTCAAGCGAGACCACCTGCCACTGCTTTAATATTTCTGCTGCCACAATTGAATGTGACAGTATTTTTTGCTCCATGGGGCCGGGCGTTTTATCGGGGGATTCGATGAAAGACTGGCTGAAGGGTTTAGGCACCAAGCTTGTTGATGCGGGACGAGCGAAAATTGAAGATGAAAAGCAAAGGCGAGCGGAGCCACAGCTAACCGACGACGAAAAGCGGTTGTTTGGTCGCTTTTTGGATGTCCAGGAGCATTTCCACCAGATAGCAAAGGATGGCTTGCCTGAAAGGCCCCAGTCCGAGACGGCACGCAATCGACGCGAAATTCGTGCGCTCCTCACTCATCCAGCCTTCGACGCAGCAGTCCGTGACGCAGAAAAGCGGAAGAAAGAGACCCTCGAACGGGAGCGAAAGCGGCGTGAGGACGAAGCCCGTATCGCCCGGGAAAATCGCCAGCGTGAGCTGGCTGCTGATCTCGCCAGAATTGACGCCTACTACGGCAACGAGCTGAATTCGTATGAGCTGCGGCTTCAGGAAGCCTATGACAGCCTCGACACCAAGTCGAAAGGCAATATGGCGGAATTTTTCCTGGAGGCCCGCGACGGTCAGAAAATAGGCAGTGACAACAATGCGACCAGCTTCCAAGGGATAGCCTTTGAACTCGCGTTCGACGCGACAAGAATGGCCAAATCCAAAAAGCTGTTTTCCGACGGATTGGCGAATTCCAAGCTGGTCAGAACCCTGCGCGATATCCCCGAGGGTCAACGCGCTATCATGCGACTTTCCGAAATCCTCCAGGTCCTCGGCTTAGCCACACGAATCGAGGTTTACAGTGTCGCCCTCCCAATGCTGTGGAACGAGGGGAAAACCCAGCTCACCACGCCAAGCAATCTGTCGACACCCACGGAAAAGGCAGCCTTCAAGAAAGCGGTCACGCACCTGATCGAGACGCGGTTTGGGACGCCCGAGAGCGCTGCCGAACTGGTTCAGGGCAAATGCCGCTCTGTCCTCGATGGCAAGGGAGACTCGGAGGAGAAGGCCGTGCTCAATCGCTACCTTTACAGCGGCACCCGCTGGCTCACCTCGGACGGCATCAAGCCGCTGATTCCGAATGGTGTCACCGACAAGGCCCTGCGCCTGGGCGCTTTTGCGGACGGCAAAGAGCTGTTTTATGACCGCAACGAGAGCCTGATCACCATCGCACCACCGGGCACGGGCAAGTCGACGTCGCATGTGTTGCGCAATCTGCTTTATCTCAACGGCCCGGCCGTCGTCCTGGACATCAAGGGCGATATGTTTGCCGCCACGGCCGACTGGCGTGCGGCGCAGGTGGGCAAGGTTTACCGGTTTGCTCCCAATGACCGCGACACCTCGCTGCGCTTCAATCCGCTCGACTTCATCTCGACGGATCCCGATGAAGCTTACGAGGAATCCGAGCGCCTGGCGGAGTTGCTCACTGTGCCCGCCGAGGAGGGCGAATACTTCGACGAGCGAGCCATACAGGTCATCCGTGCCATGGTGCTTTACGTGGCGCTCACACGGACCGGCGCTGAACGCTGCATGGAATCCGTGCTGGACCTGCTCAGCGGGGTCAACAACGACCCGCTGGCCGCGGAACGCGCCGGCCAGCCAGGTGAAGAAGATGCGCCATTCAACGCACTGATCTCCGACTTGATGATGCATGAGATGCCGACCCTGCGGCGCATGGGCAGCTCGCTCAACAAGATGCCGGACAAGCAGCGGGAAGGGGTGTTTGATACGGCGCGCACCAAGCTCAAGGTCTGGGAGTCGCCGGCGATCGCGCGGCTGACGCGCGAGACGACATTCCGGCCTGCAATGTTGCGCGGCGAGCGGGCGACCCTCTACCTGTGCGTGGAGCTTGGCGACATCAAGCGATTTGCCTCGGTGCTCCGCGTGCTGCTCGGCAGCTGCATCAGCACCTTGTGCAAGGGCACGCCTGTGCCGAATGCCGAAACGGTGACCTTCTTCCTCGACGAGCTGCCGCGCCTCAAGCGCATGGATGTGGTCGAGGAGGCACTAGACGTTGGGCGCGGATTTGGCGTGCGGCTGTGGATGTTTGCGCAGAACATCGGGCAGCTCGAGACGGCTTACCCGAATGCCAAGGGGATGGTCGGCAATTGCCTCGCGCAGTGTTACATGAACCCGGATGCCGAGCGCTCGAAATGGCTTTCGAGCCATCTCGGTGTCCGGCGCGGCCTGCTCGACGGAAGCGAGCGGCCACTCGTGGAATCCTTCGACCTGACCGGGCACGACTACGCCGACAAGGTCGTGGTCATGCTCAACGGCATGGACAATGCCGTCCTCACCAAGCGTCCTTACTACGCCGACCCGGAAGCCATGCAACGCGTGCAGAAGGCTCCTGAAGTCGCGGCGTTGGCGGGCTAACGGGGCCCCCAGGGCCAGGGCGCTAGCTCCCTGATGGGAGCATCGGCCTGGCCCGCGCTATCCACGCCCGTACTGTCACCAACCGGGGCAGGGGCGTGGCGTGCTCGACCCGCTTCGCTTTGGTCTTTGCTCTGCCACTCCGTTGCCTTCGATGATGGCCGGTGCTAAAGCGTGGATAGCGGTAGAGCGCACTTATGGGTTTGCCTTGCAAACCCGTGCCTCACCCCCACCCCGAGGTAACTGCATGGCCATCTATAGCCTGCGTCACCAGCCGATCGGGAAGTCCACGCAGGCGCGCCCGTTCACCTCGGCCGCGCATGTGCGCTACATCATGCGCCGTGGTGCTGTCGGCCGGATCGAAGCCGCTCGTATGCCGGCCACAAAGGGCAGGGCTGCGAGGTTCATGCAGCTTGGGGAGGAAGCGGATCGCAAGAACGCCCGCGTGGCAGACAAGCTCTTGCTGGCGTTGCCGCGCGAACTCGATGCCGAGCAGAGGGCGCAGCTCGTCCGGGACTACGCCGAGGACGTGACGCGAGGCCGTGCGCCATGGCTGGCGGCCTTCCATGACAAGGGGAAGGACGAGCAGAACCCCCACGTTCACCTGGTCGTGCGCGACCGGGATCCGACCACGGGCAAACGTGTCGCTGGACTAAGCGAAAACGGCAGCACCGAACGCTTGCGGGCTCTTTGGGAGGATCATGCGAACCGGGCTTTGGAAGGGGCAGGGCGGGCAGAGCGCATCGACCGGCGCACGCTGAAGGCGCAGGGGATTGACCGGGCGCCAACCATTCACGAGGGGCCGAGAGCCCAGCAGATGGACAGACGCGGCGTGCAGCCGAAAAGCCAAGTCCGCAATCGGCGCAATGCGCCGGGCTCGCGTTCGCCGGCGCGGGCCGTCAACTATCCGGCCATTGATGAAGGGCGCTCACGCCCCGCCTATAATCGGGCGCTGGGGACGCAAGAGACCGAGGCGAGTTTCTGGGCGGCCATTCATGCAGACAAGCTCAATGAGGAGATGGAGCATCTCCGCAATATCCATAACCCGCCGGCGTCAGTGGACGTCCAGCGGCCGCTTGGCCCGCTTGGCGCCCGTCAATTCCTCGCCCTCAATCACAAGTTTCCGGATACGACCGCTCGTTTCGGCGCGCTCACGAATGCCGCGCTCGTCCCAGGCGAGCCGCCTGGCCTCGATACGCGCCAGGCCGTTTTCAAACCAGCGTCCGACGAGAAGCCAGGAAGGGAGCCGCATCAGAATGGGTCCTACCCCCTCCGGCAGGAGTTTGACCCATCGGGCAATCCTCGAAATCACCCTCAAAGCATGAATGAGAAACCATCATCTGGAAAGCAAAAAACCATGGATGACAAAGATAAACTTCTCGAAATGCACAAAAACGACCTGCTCCAGAAACAGTTTAACCACGACAAGACCGGGTCTTTGCTTGATTCGACCATGAAACGGGCTTTTCTGGACCCGGATGCTGCTATGAAAAAAATGAACCAGTACGCGGAAAAGGAAAACAGCCGGGAGGCCCTGTACGATAAATTGGCAGACAAGAAGCAGGTTTTCGGGCGCCGTCCCGGCAGCATCCTGTCGCAGGAGGGCTATATGCCGGGCGCCGAGGCGAAACGCCGTGACGCCGACATCGCCCGGCAGCAGCTGCCCAGCGTGCTGCGCAACGCGGACCGCAACAAGGCCGAGCTGGCAAACTCGGAAAAAGCGTACCGGGATGCGCAAGCGCGCTACCAGCCGGTTGGCGGGGGTGGCGGCCCGGGAGAGGGCCAGACGCCGCAGCCTCAGAGCCCTAATGCGGGCGGCGCGGGAGGTGGACCGCAGGGCGGCCAGACACCACCGCGGCCGAGTCCGTCAGCGCAGCCGCAAATGCCC
The DNA here is from genome assembly GCA_002356515.1 of Mesorhizobium loti. NCBI lineage: Bacteria > Pseudomonadati > Pseudomonadota > Alphaproteobacteria > Hyphomicrobiales > Phyllobacteriaceae > Mesorhizobium > Mesorhizobium loti. The sequence continues at coordinate 65,137 of AP017608.1, forward strand.
AAGCCACAGCGGCCGCCGGAACAGAGCTCCGAAGTGCCGCCTATGCCTGGGAACGCCAATGCTCCTCGGCAGGAGGCCCGGCCGGCGCAGCACGACAAGGACCAGCAGAACAACGACGCCCGGCGGCGGATGATGGACCAGATGCCCGATCGGCGGGCCGAGGCTCCGCAGCATGCTCCCAAAATTCAACCGCAGCCGGCCGGCCTGCCTCAGCAGGTTTCCGGCGGACCTGGGATGCCGGCGATCAAGAAGACGCCAGAGCAGGGGCCGCAGCCTGCGCACCACGACAAGGACCAACAGAATAACGACGCCCGGCGGCGGATGATGGACCAGATGCGCGATCGGCGGGCCGAGGCTCCGCAGCATGCTCCCAAAATTCAACCGCAGCCGGTCGCCCAGCCTCAGCAGGCTTCCGGCGGACCTGGGACGCCAGCGAACACGAAGACGCCAGAGCAGGGGCCACAGCCCGCGCACCACGATAAGGACAAACAGAACAATGATACCCGCCGCCAGATGATGGATCAAATGCGCGACCGGCGCGCCAGGGAAAAGGAGGTTGAGAAACAGAAGGGGAAAGCCAAGGGTGTCGGGGTCGGCGAATGACGGACGATTTATCAGTGGTGGGCGAACCGAAAGCGCAAGGCGACGCCTACCGCCTAGAGCGCATGGACAATGGTTGCGCCACACCTATTGCGATATTCTATTCCGCGGCAGAGGCATTGGCCGTCTTGAGCTGCTTGGACGACGGTTACCGCTTGATGCTCGGCGACAAGCGAGTGTGGCCTGGATCCGGCCGTCATGACGAAATTGCCGGTTAGGCACCTACGATCCGGGCACGAAAGACCGGGCTTTTTCAGCTGCGCTATGCATCTGACTGCGACAGGCTGAATTTTCTGCCTATTTCATGAGCATCCTCTCTTATGAGAGCCACGCTGCACAATATTTTCATGCGACATTGCCACTGACGACGACCACATCGCCCGCGAGGGCGGTTGGCCCTCACCGGCCAACAAAGGAACCATCAATGCCTGAAATCACGTTTGATCCCGCCGGCGGAACCATCGAGGACTATTTCAAGAATGCCGAGGTGCCGAAAACCGCCGCGTTGACGGCACGGCTCCGGAAACTGGATAACAAGGTCCCGCGCAACCCTGTGACGGTCGCCGATATCGACCGACTTATCGAGAGAACGAACGCGCACTACGCAAAACGCCGTCGCTGAGGGGGCGCGTCTGCCCGGCTCCGGCCGGGCTATTTTTGGTTTCCACCAGGATCCAGTTTTGCCCGGATCTTGGCGATCGCCTTCATGATGGTGTCGGCGGCTTGCCGGTCCAGGGCGATGTCTAGGAGGCCTTCCGTTGTCCGGATAGAGAGGATGCCGAGGGTGCCTTTCTCGTCCGTCGCCGTGCCGACATGAATTTCGGTCGGCACGAAAGGCCGTGCCTTTTCCACACGCTTCATGGGTTTCTCGCGTCGCTGGGCGGCTTCCGACAATCACGCACCAAAGCGCTGTGTTCAAGCGAACTCTGAGCTTATGGCTTAGACAGGCCCCGTTTCTTGTCTGGGAGCGTCACCTCATCGCCGAAAATTGCCGTCCTTCCGCGATGGTTCAGCTCAAACGCCATGGCAATTTCCTTTGACAGGAAATAGGAAAAAGGTCCTACTCTTACTATGCGGCCATATTGGATGAGAAGGTTAGACTACGAACTTGCGCTAGCAAAGCGCCGCCCGTGGAGAGATTGGCCAGGATGGTTCTGGTTTCACATGGTCAAACGACCCTACTATGCATACATGCTGCACCGTCGTCGGAAACTGGGAACCTATAGAGAAGGGATGCCACCCAGCGATACCGCGACCCGCGTGCGAGGCGACATGCTGGCTGGCGCGCTGCCCGCCAAGCGCATTCCAAAAGACACGGTAAACTAGTTCACGGGAACTCCGTTCCTAGGTTGCGTGGCACGCCATCCCGTCGCCGATCACCGGCTCCGCCACAGGAGGCGCGAGAAAACGCAGCGGTGAGCACATTCAGTGCTCGTAGTGGTAGGCGGGCAGGTGCTCAGGCTGGGCCTGCAGCTCCGCAATCAGATAGGCCCGCACCTTTTCCGTGGAATTCACTTGCCGCTGGGCCAGGGCATGAAAATGGAACGCACCTTGGCGGAGATCTTCCGGTATTCCGGGAATGGTTTCCGCCTGCGTCTTGCGCAGGGTCCAGTAGGCAAGGCGCTTCCGGCACCGGATAAGTTCCTTTTCGAGCAATTCCAGTGCCTTGCGCGTCTTGTCGCGTTGTTCCTCCGTCAGTTCGCGGATCCCGAAAACAGATCCTCTATGTACCTTGGCCATAGATTAATGATGGGGCGGCTCCCGGAATCCCGCAAGTGTCAGCTTTGGTTCAGACGTCGACCTGAGATACCTAAAAGACCCCGGCTAAGATAGCCGGGGTCTTTGTTTTTGAGGGCTCGCGAAGTGGCCGTCTGTCACAATTTCGCGGCGTAAAAGAGAGAAATCAACCAGCAAAGTCCGGTTTCCGCTCATCGGCACACCATAGTAGCCATAGAACGCAATGATATCCTGAAGCATAGGGTCCAGGCCGTCGAAAGGCGGCAAGACGATCGCTCGCCATGCCATGCAGCAGTGACAAGCGAGATATTCGCTCAAACCAACGATAGGATATAATTCCTAATCCGTAAATGGAGAGCGTAGCCTTCACTTTGTAGCCTCCGGCGATCAACCATTGCGGGGTCGTCCGTCAATGTCTGAAACGATCAGCTGATGCCGGTTTGGCGCCCTTTGCCGGGGGCTGTCGGTCGTATCCCGCCTGCGGCGGCGCTATGCTGATGCTCCTACGGCCGCCCTGTTGAACCGGTCTCGGGGTCGCGAACCGGTGGATACCGTTTCGCCAAGCCTGGTATCATGTTGACCGAACTCGCGCCTGCCACCATGGTGCAAACGTCCTTGCTGGCTATCATCGATCGTGAGGAGCGAGTTAGGCTGAATGCAGCGATGGACGCCGTCAATGGGCGCTTTGGCCGGAACACGCTTGTGCCGGCAGCGATGGGGCTGAAACGATCCTGGTCAACAAAGTTCGACCGGAAATCGCCGTGTTTCCCCACGCGATGGGGTGAGTTGTGTCTGGTGGCAGCTTAACCCAGTGCTTGTTTTGTGAGCACCGGTCGTTCTTGCCCGAATGCATACATCTTGGATTTGGGGTAAATCTTGAGGGACAAAGGACAATCGCCAGTGATCAAACCGACCATCTCTTGCCCCAGCTGTCCAGTTGGAGAGCGTAGCCGATGAACGCGGTTGAAATTGAACAGGCGATATCGGCCCTTGCGGACCAGCCGTTTGACCACGACGATTTCCCATATTTGTTTCTTCAGGCCTTCGGCAACAAGGAGACCACGCTAAAACGGTTGCGCGCCGGCGCATCGAACAAATCCGACGTGGGCGGTGTTCTCCAGACCAGCAATATCCACATCGCCGTGTCGCCGGCTGGAGAGGTTGGCAGGACGCTGGCGGCCCTGAGGTCTAGTCCAGCGACGGCCAGGGCGAAGGCAAAGTTTGTGCTGGCGACCGATGGCGAGGTGTTCGAGGCCGAGGACCTGACCAGCGGGGAAACCGTCGCGTGCGCTTATCCAGACTTCCCGGACCATTTCGGATTTTTCCTGCCACTCGCAGGCATCACCACGGTTCAGCAGATCCGTGAAAGTTCGTTCGATATACGGGCTACGGGCCGCTTGAACCGGCTTTATGTCGAGCTCTTGAAGGAGAACCCGGAGTGGGGCACCGGCGAGCGGCGGCAGGACATGAATCACTTTATGGCGCGGCTGATCTTTTGCTTCTTCGCGGAAGATACCGATATTTTCATGCAGTCAGGCCTGTTCACGGGCACGATCGAGCGAATGAGCGCCAGGGATTCGGCCGACACCCATACGGTGATCAGCGAGTTGTTCCGGGCCATGAACACCAAGATCGGAGACAGGGGAGGCGCCAGGCTGCCCCGCTGGGCTGATGTGTTTCCTTATGTGAACGGCGGGCTTTTTTCGGGTGGCACCGAGGTGCCGCGCTTCAGCAAGATTGCGCGCTCCTACCTTCTGCATATTGGCAATCTCGACTGGACCAAGATCAACCCAGACATCTTCGGTTCGATGATCCAGGCCGTCGCGGATGATGAGGAGCGCGGTGCGCTCGGCATGCATTACACCAGCGTGCCGAACATCCTGAAGGTATTGAATCCGCTCTTCCTGGACGATTTACGGGTCCAGCTGGAGGAGGCGGCGGAAAACCCCCGGATGCTCCTGAACCTGCGCAAGCGCATGGCCAGGATTAGAGTGTTCGACCCAGCCTGCGGCTCCGGGAATTTTCTGGTCATTGCCTATAAGGAGATGCGCGAGATCGAGGCGGAAATTAACCGGCGACGTGGTGAGCCCGATTGCCGTAGCGACATCCCCCTCACCAATTATCGCGGCATTGAACTTAGGGACTTTCCAGCCGAGATTGCGCGCCTCGCGCTCATTATCGCTGAGTATCAGTGCGATGTGCTCTATCGCGGCCAGAAAGAGGCTTTGGCCGAGTTTCTGCCGCTCGATGCCCAGAACTGGATCACCTGCGGTAACGCGTTGCGACTCGACTGGCTAAGCACCTGTCCGCCGACCGGGACGGGCGTGAAATTGCAAGGCGACGACCTGTTCAGTACGCCGGTCGATCAGGCGCAGATCGACTTCCAGAATGAAGGGGGCGAGACATACATCTGCGGCAATCCGCCATACTTGGGGACCAAGTACCAGACGCAGCCTCAAAAGGCCGAAATCGCCAACGTATTCAACGCCGATCCTATAAATTTTGGCAACCTGGACTACGTCGGAGGCTGGGTCAGATTGGCCGCTGACTATATCACGCGGAGCCCGCGCTCGTCGTTTGCGCTCGTGAGCACGACGAGCCTCTTCCAGGGGGAGCAGGCAGAGATCGTCTTTTGGATCCTTCAGCGTTTCGACCTTGCAATCGCTTGGTGTCACACCGCCTTCAAGTGGGCGAACCAAGCTACGAATAATGCAGGCGTTTCGTGCTGTATCGTCGGCATCTCACGAAAGGAAGATACCGTACAAAGGGCAATCTACGACGGCGACTCTGCCCGAACTGTCTCCAATATCGGTCCTTACTTGGTTTCGATGCCTGACGTCGTGGTCACAAAGCGAGGCTCACCGTTGTCGACGGAACTTTCTCCGATGTCATATGGGAGTATGTCTAACGACAACAACGCGTTCACGATTTCGTTCGATGCGTATCGAGAGGCACTGCGCGCGAATCCGGATAACGGCCGTATCCTTAAATTTTCAGTAGGCGGCAACGAGTTTATAAATGGGATCGTTCGACCTGCAATATATATAGAGCCGGAGACGAAGCTCACTGATGAGCAGGTCGCTGAGTTCTCTGGTGTATTTGACCGCGTCAAAGAATATCGAAGCTTGAGCCCACGTGCGGCCACGAAACGACTCAGCCAAACGCCGATGTATTTTGCCGAGCGGCGGCACCGTCCCGGGAGTAAGATTTTCGTTCCGCAAATTTTGTCTGAGCGGCGACCATACATTACGGCAGGTCTACTAGATGAAGATTCGCTGGTGATCGCGCCCCATATGCAGATCACGGATAGTAGGCTTCACAACCTCGCTATCCTCTCCAGCAAGCTTCACCTCATTTGGGTGGCCACGGTTTGCGGTAAACTTGAAACGCGGCTGCGATATTCCAATACGCTAGGCTGGAACACCTTCCCGGTTCCGACACTAACCGAAAAGAACAATGCCGACCTCAAGCGCTGCGCCGAGGACATTCTGCTGGCGCGCGAGGCGCATTTCCCGGCGACGATCGCCGATCTCTATAACTCGGACGAAATGCCTGCTGATCTGCGCGAGGCGCACGAGCGAAATGACGAAGTGCTGGAGCGCATCTATATCGGTCGACGGTTCCGAAACGATACCGAGCGTCTGGAAAAGCTTTTCGAGCTCTACACCAAGATGACCGCCGTGCAGGGAGCGACCAATAAACAAAGGGCAGGGGTAAGCGCGTGAACAGTGAAGTGAAATCCGTACCGTCGATCTCGGTCTCCTACGCCCACACAGGCAATTCCGCCAAGGCCAACGAATTCGGCATGCGCCCGATGCAGGAGCGCGCCTACGAAAAGCGTGGCGAACAGTACCTGCTAATCAAATCGCCGCCGGCATCGGGCAAGAGCCGGGCGCTTATGTTTATTGCCCTCGACAAGCTTCGGAACCAGGGGCTCAAGCAGGCGATCATCGTCGTGCCCGAAAAGTCCATCGGCTCAAGCTTCAACGACGAGCCGCTGACGAAATACGGCTTTTGGGCCGACTGGACCGTTGCCCCCCGATGGAACCTCTGTAACGCGCCCGGCGCCGACGGCGGCAAGATCAACGCGTTGGGCGCCTTCCTCGTCAGCAGCGATAAGGTGCTTGTATGCACCCATGCCACCTTCCGCTTCGCCGTCGATAAGTTCGGTATCGAGGCGTTTGACGACCGACTGATCGCCGTGGACGAGTTCCATCACGTCTCGGTCCACCCCGACAACAAGCTTGGCCTGCATCTGGGGCAATTCATTGCCCGGGACCGTGTGCATATCGTGGCGATGACCGGTTCCTATTTCCGGGGCGACGCGGACGCCGTGCTGTCGCCCGAGGACGAGTCCAAATTCGATACCGTCACCTACACCTACTATGAGCAGCTGAACGGCTACCAGTACCTGAAAGAGCTCGATATCGGCTATTATTTCTATTCGGGTCCCTATTCCGACGACATATTGAAAGTGCTGGATTCCTCGGAAAAAACCATCATTCACATTCCGAACGTCAATGCGCGTGAAAGCACCAAGGATAAGATCCGCGAGGTTGAGCACATCATTGAGGAGTTGGGCGACTGGCGGGGAACGGATCCAGCAACCGGTTTCCAGCTGGTAGCGACGCCAGAGGGCCGCGTGCTGCGGATCGCCGACCTGGTCGACGACGACCCCACCAAACGGGACCGCGTTTCCGCTGCTTTGAAGGATCCGGCGCAGAAGAACAACCGGGACCATGTGGACATCATCATCGCCCTTGGGATGGCGAAAGAAGGGTTTGACTGGATTTGGTGCGAGCACGCGCTGACGGTCGGCTATCGGTCGAGCCTGACGGAGATTGTCCAGATCATCGGCCGCGCGACACGCGACGCCCCCGGCAAGACCCGTACCCGCTTCACCAATCTGATCGCAGAACCTGATGCCTCCGAGCAGGCCGTGACCGAGGCCGTCAACGATACGCTCAAGGCCATCGCGGCAAGCCTGCTCATGGAGCAGGTGCTAGCCCCGCGTTTCTCGTTCACGCCCAAGACGCCTGCCAGTGGGCCGGCCGAGGGGTTTGACTATGGCGAGAAAGGCTATGATCCCGGTCAATGTAACGTCGGGTTTGACCGCCAGAACGGGCAGTTCCAGATCGAAATCAAGGGTCTGGTCGAACCGAAAAGCAAGGAGGCGACCCGAATCTGCAAGGAAGACCTGAACGAGGTCATTGCCTCCTTCGTCCAGGATAAGACCACAATCGAGCGGGGCCTGTTCGATGCCGAGCTGGTGCCCGAGGAGCTCACGCAGCTCCGTATGGGCAAGATCATCAAGGACAAATACCCCGAACTTGATGCCGAGGACCAGGAGGCCGTCCGTCAGCACGCCGTGGCCGCTCTTGCTCTGACGCAGAAGGCCAAAGAAATCGCCTTGAGTGCAGCCGAGCCCGCCGCCGCCGGAAACACCGCCTTCATCCAGGGTGTTCGGCAATTCGCGATGGACGTGCGCGAGCTCGACATCGACATGATTGACCGCATCAACCCGTTCAGCGAGGCTTATTCGATCCTGGCCAAGACGATGAGCGAGGAAAGCCTCAAGCAGGTTGCGGCCGTCATAGCCGCCAAGCGGGTCAACCTGTCGCTCGAGGAAGCGCGGGAGCTGGCCAGGCGAGCCCTGGCGTTCAAGCATGAGCGCGGTCGCCTGCCGTCGATCACGTCGGCCGACGCGTGGGAAAAGCGCATGGCCGAAGGCGTCGCCTTTCTCGCGCGCAAGGCCAAAGAGGCGGCGCAATGACGGCCCTTTCCGACCTTGAATTGTTGGACGCGCTCGGCGTCGACATCGAGCAGGACAAGGCCTCCGCCCGGTCTGCCCGCGACGAACGCATCATCGCGGGGTTTGAGGAGATCCAGCGTTTCGTAGAGCAGCACGGCCGCAGTCCGCAGCATGGCGAGGGCGGCGATATTTTCGAGAGAATCTATGCTGTGCGCCTCGATCGCCTGCGCGCTCTGGAAGACTGCCGCGTTCTTTTGGAACCTCTCGACCGCCAGAGGCTGTTGTCTGCCCCTTCAGGGCATCAAGCTGCCATAGCACCCGAGGATGACCACGAATTGCTGGCCCAGCTGGGTGTAAACCTCGGAGCAATAGACGACCTCACGGACTTGCAACACGTCCGATCGACGGCCGACCGGCGAGCTGCCGAAGACATTGCCAACCGGGAGCTTTGCAAGGATTTCGAGACGTTTAAGCCCCTGTTCGAGCAGGTGCAGAAGGACCTGGAAACAGGGCTCCGGCAGACGAAGCCGTTTGCAATGAAGGCCGAAATCCAGCCCGGCCACTTGTTCATCGTCGGTGGCCAGAAGGCCTATGTTGCTGAAATGGGGGAGATATTCTCGAACGCCCAAGGTCGCACCGATGCGCGTCTGCGCGTCATTTTCGACAACGGTACGGAAAGCAACCTGCTGATGCGCTCGCTGCAGCGAGCCCTCCATAAAGACGATGCTGGCCGGCGCATCTCCGATCCCGTCGCTGGGCCGTTGTTCACCCAGGAAAGCGAGGACGGGGACGAGGCGAGCGGAACGATCTATGTGCTTCGCAGTCAATCCAATGATCCCGCGGTCGTTGCAAACCGTGAAATTCTGCACAAGATCGGAGTGACCGGGGGTAGTGTTGAGCGCCGCATCGCCAATGCACGGCTCGACCCGACCTTCCTCATGGCTGATGTCGAGATAGTCGCCACCTATGAGCTCTTCAACATTTCTCGCGCCCGGCTGGAAAACGTCATCCATCGGATCTTCGGCGCTGCCCGCCTGGATATCGAAATAAAGGACCGCTTCGGCAATCCTATCATCCCGCGAGAATGGTTCCTGGTGCCTCGCTTCGTCATCGACGAAGCCATCGAGAAAATCAGAGACGGCACGATCGCCGGCTACGCATACGACCCGAAGACCGGCACCCTTCGAAAATCATAAATCTCTAGACTGTGAGGGTCGTCCCAAAGCACTCTTTGCCGGATCTCCGATCCAGTGGCGGCAACGGCGCGGCGATCGGACCGCCGTGCGCTACCTATTCATTGGGAACGGCGGCTGCCGGCACAAAGCGGTCTTGGTCGACGAAGTTTGAGCGGAATTCGCCGTCTTTTACTACTCGGTGGACAGAATTGCCAAAGGTAGGGTGCTTTTAGTACGAACAACTTGTCAAAGCCCAGTCTAAACTACAGAGTGTGCTTTCGGGGGGAGTGCAAGCGTCGATGTTGTCAAAAGGTTCTGACTGGCTGCGGTGGGAGCCGCATATCCATGCACCGGGTACTGTGCTGGAGGATCGCTACCCTGCAGACGGGTGGGAAGCCTACATCACAGCGCTCGAAAATGCCTCACCGGCAATGCGGGCAATCGGCATTACGGACTATTGCGTTACCTCGTCGTACGAGCGCGTCAAAGCGGCAAAAGACGAGGGCCGCCTGAAGCAGTGCGAGTTCCTGTTTCCCAACGTTGAACTCAGGTTGGAGATGGGCACCGTAAAAGGCCATTTCGTGAATATCCATCTTTTGGCCAAGCCGGAAGATCCCACGCACGTTGAAGAGCTGAACCGATTTCTTCGGCACCTCAAGTTTTCGACCGCCGAAGACGCATTTTGCTGTTCGCCAGAAGACCTGATCAGGCTGGGCAAGCGGACGGATCGAACAATTACCGACGACAAAGCGGCGTTGCGTCTCGGTGTGACGCAGTTCAAGGTTTCTCGGAGCGCGCTCCAAGATGCGTTCAGGAGCATGGAGTGGGCAAGGAACAACATTATTATTGCCGTGTCGGGCAACGCCGATGGAACCTCCGGCGTCCGGGACGGGGCAGACCGCGTGGTCAGGGAAGAGATCGAAAAGATCGCCCATCTGATCTTTGCCAGCAGCACCAAACAGCGAGATTTCTGGCTCGGCCAAGGTCCAGTAGCGACTCCGCAGGAGATCCTTGAGAGTTACGGTGGCCTGAAACCTTGCCTGTGGGGAAGCGACGCCCATGAGCTATCCTTGGTCGGAAAGCCCGCCGAGGACAGGCTGTGCTGGATCAAAGGCCAAGCGAGTTTCGATGGCCTTCGACAGGCCTGCATCGATCCCGAGCGCGCCTACGTAGGCCCGACGCCACCAAGCTGGTCGTCAGAGTCACAGACGATCGACCACATCAGGATCCATGGAGCACCTTGGGTGCGGACGCCTGACATCGGGCTAAATCCGGGACTGGTGACAATCATAGGTGCGAGGGGTTCAGGAAAAACCGCCTTGGCCGACATCATCGCCGCCGGCTGTGACGCCTATTCTGAGGATATTGACCGCCCTTCCTTCCTGGAACGTGCACAAGAGCACCTGTCAGGGGCCGAGGTGTCCGTGAAGTGGCTGAGCGGAGAAACGTCAGACGCGAAGGATCTGGAACGTCCAGGTGCCGACCGGGACACCTTCCCACGTGTTCGCTATCTCTCCCAGCAGTTTGTCGATCGGCTCTGCTCGCCGGAAGGCATGCCCCAAATGATCCAGGAGATCGAACGGGTCATTTTCGAAGCTCACACGGATCGGGACGGAACGATCAACTTCCATGAGTTGCTGGAACTTCGCGCCCAGGGGCATCGGGAGGCCCGCTTGCGCGAAGAAACCGCCATGAACAACATTTCCGAGCTGATCGCGGCGGAGCGGGAAAAAATTACCGCCGTAAGTGGCCTGACGAAACAGATTGCCGAGAAGGATGCGTTGATCAAGGGGTATGAGAAGGATCGCGGCATTCTTGTTCCCTCCACAACGAGCACGGTCGTCGCCCAACGGCTGCAGGATCTCCTGGCGGCCGCAGATACGGTACGGGGATATCTCAGGCATTACGCCAAGCAGCAGGCAGGCCTTGAGAACCTCCAGAGCGACGTTGTGGATCAACGGCAGAACCGTGCTCCGCAAGCCCTTCGGGATTTGAGGGTCGCCCATGCCGCCAGCAAACTGGACGACTCTGACTGGGAGCGCTTCATGCTCAGCTTTACCGGGGATGTCGACGGGGCCATTAAAGCCAAGGCTGCGATGTCCAACACGGCGGTCGCCCGTTGGAAAGGCGCCGTACCCAGCCTGTTGGAAAACGGGAGTTTTGTGGTCGATGGCGCTGAACTGACCAAGCTTTCGCTGGCGGTGTTGGAGGCAGAGATCGAGCGTGTGCAGAAGCTTGTCGCGGCCGACCGACAGACAGCCGAGAAACTTGCCATCAATGCCAAGCGCATCACGGAAGAGACGGCGAAACTTGCCGTCCTCAAGGAAAAGCTGACCGATAGCGAAGGGGCTGGGGCGCGCCGGTTGCAGCTGATCGAGGATCGCAAGGACGGCTACAAAAGGGTGTTCACGGCCATTTTGGCCGAAGAGACCGTCCTGAAGGATCTCTATGCCCCATTGATGGTGAGGCTGGCCACGCAGGGTGGAACCTTGGCGAAATTGTCGTTCACCGTGTCACGCGTTGCTGACGTCAAGGCGTGGGCGGACAAGGCGGAGAAGGAATTGTTTGACCTGCGAACAGGGCCGTTCCGGGGAACCGGCAAACTCCTGAAATATGCAAACGAAGAGCTCAAAAAAGCATGGGAAACGGGCGACGTCGAGGCCATTGCGGCAGCAATGGAAGCGTTTCGTGAAAAGCATCAGGAGGAGTTGCTTGAACCTGCGCCCGATCGGACCAAGGACGCAGATGGCTTCAAAAAGTGGCTGAAACGCTTTGCACAATGGCTGTATAGCTCCGACCACATTTCGATTGAGTACGGGATCAAATATGATGGGACGGACATCAAGAAATTGTCTCCGGGCACCCGGGGCATTGTCCTGATCCTGCTCTACCTGGCTCTGGACGACGCCGATGACAAACCTCTGGTCATCGACCAGCCCGAAGAGAACCTGGACCCCAAATCGATCTATGACGAACTGGTGCCTCTCTTCCGGGCTGCGAAGCGGAAACGTCAAGTAATCATGGTGACCCACAATGCCAATCTGGTCATCAATACGGATGCAGACCAAATCATCATTGCCAATGTTTCCGAAATGACAGGGGACGGCCTGCCGGGAATTACATACCGGTCCGGTGGACTGGACCAGGCCGATATCCGCCAAAGTGTCTGTGAGATACTGGAGGGCGGAGAGGCAGCGTTTCGAGACCGCGCCCGCAGGCTTCATATCAAGTTTTAGCACGATCGGCGGATTGCGACGCACGTCACTCATAAGGCACCCGTCGCCGGGGGCGGTCAGTCCCGCGTCCCGCCTGTGGCGGCGCTATGCTGACGCTCCTTAGGCCGCCCTGTTCAACCGGTCGTACGCCTACGACGAAGGCCGCCTACTGACGCGTACCTTAAGGCGTTAATGTCCGCTTAGATTAAGTGGACACTTAGCGAATGAAGTATCTGGCTATGGAGCGGCCGTCGGCAGTGGAAGCGAGCACGCCTGCGGCTGTGCCGCTGCCGCCGGGTGCGGGCCGACAGCGGACGCGTCGCTCCTGGACGGTCGAGCAGAAGCTGGCGATCGTGCGTGAGGTGCAGGAGTCCGGTGATCCGGTGTCGATTGTGGCGCGGCGTCACGACATGAACGCGAACCACTTGTTCATCTGGATGAAGCAAGCCCAGCAAGGGCGATTGGGCCGAGCCAACTCGGTGCCTGAGACCCCTCCGATCGCCTTCATTGACATGGGTGTTGTCGGTCCCAGCGTGCACGATGTAGAGCCGGAAGAGCCGGCTCCTGCGCGATCGCACTCTGAAGTACCAGCTACGATCAGCCAAGCGGTGTCTCTCGGTGGCCGGATGGAAATCGTCGGGGCCAACGGTCGGCGTGTGATCGTCGACCGTACTGTCGACGTAAGTGTCCTGCTGCGGATCTTGCAGGGGCTGGAAATGCTGCGATGATCCCGACAGAAGGCGTGCGTGTGTGGTTAGCCACAGGCTACACCGACATGAGATGTGGCTTTCCATCACTGGCGCTACGGGTGCAGGAGGTCCTCAAACATAATCCCCTTGGGGGCAACCTGTTTTGCTTCAGGGGGAAACGCGGAAATTTGTTGAAGGTCATCTGGCATGATGGCCAAGGTGCATGTCTGTTCACAAAAAGACTCGAGCGCGGCCGCTTCATATGGCCAACAGTTGAGGGTGGAGCTGTGACAGTATCTTCTGCACAGCTGAGTTATCTCTTGTCTGGCATAGACTGGCGGAACCCTCAGGAAACGTGGCGTCCAGCTCGGGTTGGGTAGCATTTTTTAATTGAAAATACAATGGAATGTGATTCAATCGGCGCATGACTTCGAAGCCGGTTGAGCTCCCCTCGGATCTTGCCAGCGCCTACGTGGCGCTGCTGGTTGAGCGTGAGGCGTTGCAGGCTGAACGCGATGTGGCGGTCACGGATGCTGCCAGCTGGCAGGCTGAAGCCGCCAACGCGAAGGCCATGCTGTCCGACAACGAGGCGCGGATTGCGCATCTCGAGCTGCGCATCGAGAAGCTGAAACGCGAACTGTACGGGCAGCGCTCCGAGCGCACGGCGCGGCTGATCGAGCAGTTGGAATTGGAGCTCGAAGACCTCGTCACCTCGGCGACCGAGGATGAGCTTGCCGCGCAGGCTGCGGCGGCGAAGACGCAGACGGTGCGCCCCTTCACGCGCAAGCGACCGGTGCGCAAGCCATGGCCGGATGACATCGAGCGCGAGCGCATCGTCATCGAGCCACCCAGCGCCTGCGCCTGCTGCGGCGGATCCCGGCTGTCCAAGCTGGGCGAGGATGTGACCAAGACGCTGGAAGAGATCCCGCGCCGGTTCAAGCTGATCGAGACGGTGCGCGAAAAGTTCACCTGCCGCGACTGCGAGAAGATCACCCAGCCGCCGGCGCCGTTCCATGCCACGCCGCGCGGCTTCATCGGTCCCCAACTGCTGGCGACAATCCTGTTTGACAAGTTCGGCATGCATGCTCCACTCAACCGCCAGAGCGCGCGCTTCAAGGCTGAGGGGATCGACTTGCCGGTGTCGACGCTGGCCGATCAGGTCGGCCACGGAACCTTCGCCGTCATGCCGCTCTTCCAGCTGATCGAGCGCCATGTGCTCGCGGCCGAGCGCCTTCATGGCGACGACACCACCATTCGCATCCTGGCGAAGGACAAGTGCGCGACCGGGCGCATATGGACCTATACGCGCGACGACCGTCCCTTCGCCGGGCCTGCGCCGCCGGCGGCGATCTATTACGCCTCGAGCGACCGGCGCGGCGAGCGTCCTCAGAAGCATCTGGCTGGGTACGCCGGCATCCTTCAGTGCGACTGTTACAGTGGCTTCGAGCCGCTGTTCGACCCGCAGCGGAAGGAGCAGCCGATCACGCCGGCCTTTTGCTACGCCCATGCACGGCGAGGATTCTTCGAATTGGCTGACATCGCGAAAGAGGCCCGGGATGGCAAGAAGGGCAAACCGATCTCCCCGATCGCGCTGGAGGCGGTCAGGCGCCTCGACGCGCTGTTCGAGATCGAGCGCGCCATCAACGGCCGCAGCGCCGACGAGCGGTATGCCGTGCGGCAGGAGAAGAGCAAACCACTTCTCGACGACATGCACGCCTGGTTGCTCCGCCAGCGCGATACCCTCTCGCGCTCTTCCGAGGTCCTGAAGCCGATCAACTACATGCTCAGGCGCTGGAACGACTTCGCCCGCTTCATTGACGACGGCAGAATCTGCCTCAGCAACAACGCGGCCGAAAGAGCGCTGCGCGGTATTGCTCTGGGAAGGCGCAACTGGACCTTCGCCGGTTCCCAGCGTGGCGCCGACCGCGCCGCCGTCATGCTCACCCTCATCACCACGGCACGCCTCAACGACGTCGACCCGAAAGCCTGGCTCGCCGACATCCTTGCCCGCATTGCCGATCTTCCCGTCTCGCGTCTGCACGAACTACTGCCCTGGCAATGGAAGCTCCTGAGCCAAGCCGACAAGCCCGCCGGTCAGCAGGCCGCCTGACCTTCACACAACGCCATCATAGAGCCCGCCGCGCGCACGCGCATGTGCCAATCATGCGGCCTTCGCCGTATGCGTAC